>DASQIW010000223.1:0-20849 GCA_035631375.1 Streptosporangiaceae bacterium | reverse complement strand
GCCAGCTAGCTCCTGCGCGGACAGCTGGCCCGTGGGGTGCTCAGAGAGCACTGCCAGGATCTCGTAGTCGGCCTCCGACAGCCCCGAATCCTGGAGCAGGTGCTGGTTCAGGGACGCGTTGAGCCTGTGGCGCGCGTGCATGAAGGCCCGCCAGGCGCGATCTTCGCGGGCGTCAAGCCAGTCCGGTTCTGTCGGCACACGCCCATACTACTCCTTGGTTGACGCATCAACCAAGAAGAGTTATGGTTGATGCATCAACCAATTGCCAGCACAGAAGGAGAGCGCCATGACCACCACCGCCAGCCTGAGTTTCGCGGCCCTGACCATCGACTCCGCCGATCCCGCCGCCTTGGCGGACTTCTGGGGGAAGGCCCTCGGTCGCCCGGTCAGTCCGGGAGCAGTCGCCGGGGACACGGCGGTCGACGTCACCCGTCCCGAGAGCGGTCCCCGGATGATTCTGCACAATCCCCCCGGGTCCGGGGCCGCCAAGAACAGCGTCCATCCTGTCCTGGTCACCGACCAGTACGACGAGGAGATCGAGCGACTGACCGGCCTGGGCGCCCGGCCGCTCAGCGAGATCACGCTCCCGCCCGACGCGCTTCCTCCCGGCGTGGCGGCGGTCCGCCAGACCACGTTCGCCGACCCGGAGGGCAACGAGTTCGAACTGGTCATATGGGAGCCGCAGCCTGAGTGACTCCAGGTCCGACCACCGGCCGCGAAATCGCTGGCCGGGGCCGGCCGACAACGGCCCCGTTCCCTTTCACAAGAGGACACGAAAGGGAACGGGGCCGTTTGTGCACGCCCTTAGCCATTCTCCTCCGGTAATTTCGGCGAAAAGGCTGACTGGGGAGGGTCAATGCTCGGTGGGCGCGGCGGGGGCGGACGCGGTCGGCGGCGCGAATTGCTTTCTGGCCGCAGGCTGCGTCCTCGGCGCGGTGACCGCAGCGGCGTGGACGAGTCGGCGCCCTGGCGGTCGCGGCGGCCGGTTCGCGTCCTGACGGTCGTGACCGGTCTGGTCGTGCTCATCTTCGTCGGCTGGCTTGCGTGGGTCGGCTACCTGTTCGCGGTGCGGGGCGGTGCCTCGGGCGTCGCGCTGGACCCGGACCGCAGGTGCTCGTCGCTCGGCTTTTCCTGCGGGGTCGTGACGAACCTGCTCGCCTCTGGGGTGCTCGTCGCGCTGGCATCGTTGTTCGTGCTGTGGCGGCTGTACGGACTCCAGCGCCGGTACCGGGTCAGGGCCAGGCAGGACTCGCGCGAGCTGGTGCCGACCGCTGGCGCGATCATCGACCAGGTTGTCGGCCGCGACGAGCTGTGCATGGCCGTGATGACCGACCTGCACGACCGGAGGCCACGCCCGCACGTGATCGTCGGCGGTGTGGGCACGGGCAAGACCGCCGTGCTGGTGCGCCTCACCGAGATGCTCGCCGACAAGCAGGCGATCCCGGTGCCGATCCGGCTGCGAGATGCCGCTACCGACCTCGACTTCGAGGCGCTGGCGCGGGACCGGTTCCTGTCCGAGGTGAACGCCGGCCTGATCTCGGCAGCCGAGGGCGAGACGATCTGGCGGCGGCTGCGCAAGGACGGGAAGGTCATCGTGCTCGCCGACGGCCTGGAGGAGGCGCTGGTCGGCACCAGCGCCGAGCCGGACCGCGACAACATCATCCGCGAGGCCATCCGGCGCGCGCACCTTCAGCACCTGCCGCTGGTGATCGCGTCGCGTCCGCACCATCCGCTGCGCGGCACCGACGCGGCGATCATTGATCTGGAGCCGCTCAGCTACGAAGCGGCACTCGCCTACATCGGCAGCGACGGGACCAGCGAGGACGAGCGTCGGCTGGCCTGGATCGTGGAAACGGCTGACGTCATCGAGGCGCCGATCTACCTGCAGATCACTCGCGAACTCCACGTCAACGGCCTGCTCGAGCCGACGTCGGCCGGCCAGCTCGGCGTGGTGGACACTCGCGGCGTCGACCGGGCCAGCCTGCGGCTGAACCTGCTGGAAACCTGGGAGCGGGCGCTGACCAGCGGCCACCTCCGGCCCGAGGTGCCGCTCAATCGCGCGGAGCGGCAGGCCGCGGTCGAGCAGATGTCCCTGCTCGCGTGCGCGGGCCTGCGGGCCGACCTGCTCGAGGTCTCCTTCACGGCCGACCCCGGCCCGCATGTGCTGGCGGAAGTGCAGCGGCGGCTGGAGCAGATCGACGCCGACACGGGGCACGCGCCCGGCGTGCGGAACGTCGACCTGCGGCTGGCGGCCGCGTGGGCCGCGCAGCTCAACCTCGTCGAGGTGCGCGGGGAGAAGGTTCGCTTCCCGCACAGCCTCCTGCAGGCCTACCTCGGCTCGCGGCTGTTCGACGCGGCACTGTCCGACCGCGGCTACCTGGAGGACGCGCTCACCTACCCGCGGCCCAGCCGGGAGTTCCTGATCGCGCTGGTGCTGCGCTCCCGGGCGCGGCCGGCGGCAGGCCCGCCGGCGGGACAGCAGATGCTGGCCGCGCTCCGCGCGGGCGCCGCAGCGCGGGACGACAACAAGGTCTTCGACATGTACGCGGCGGCGATCGAGATCGACTGCGCAAGCGGCACGCCCCTGCATGCCGCCGTGGCAAGCGAGATCGGCGAGCGGTGGTCGCGGATCCACGCACAGGATCCGCGGACGCTCGAGGAAAGCAAGCTCGCGCTCGTGCACCGACTCGGTGAGGCTTCCCGGAGGATCGACCGCCGGCTGCAGCGCGGAGAGGTCGAGACTCGGTCCGCCTACGCGGAGCTGTACGACATCGGCTGCGCCGACCGGTCCTATCCGATTCAGCTCGCGGCCGCCCAGGAAATCGGCGCAGGTGGCGAGTCCGCTTACGAGGCGCTCATGCCGGTGCTGCTCGCCCCCTGTGCCGTGTGCACCGCCGAGCGCGCCCGGAGAGCAGGGCTTGATGACGCTCCCGGCGTTCCCGGGCAGCCTGCGGCGGACGGCGCCAGGGCCGCCCTCCAGCGCGCGGCGATTGTCAGCGCGTGGCTGGCGCCCATGCTGGTCGGATCGATCGGCGGCCGCAGCTCGCCCGCAGACCGGACCGCGGCCGAGCGCGCGCAGGCCGATCTCAGCCAGTGGCTCCGGCACGTGGCCATCCAGGGCCGCATGCCGGGCGAGCAGGACTTGCCAATCGCGCAGGAGATCGCGCTTGCGCAGGGATTCAAGTACGCGGCCAACCGGCGGCCTCTTCAGCCGGACGTCCTCGGAGAGTCCCGGATGTTCCTCGCCGAGCAGGCACTGGAGATGCTGCGCAGCGCGCGGCACTGGTTCAGCCAGCTCACCCTCATTCACGCGCTGTGCCTGCTGAGCCTGTCAGACGGCCAGAAGCAGCCGTGGGACAAGTACGGCAGTAAGCCCGAGGCCATCGTGCAGCGTTGGCTGGCTGTCGCCGGCCAGGACCGGGCCGACGCCATGAGACCGGCGGACGGGCCTGCCGCCAGGCGTCCGCATCCGTTCGTCAGGGAAGCCGCCCGGCTGTGCGTGCTGGCGCTCAAGACGGGGCTGCCGCAGCGTTACCTCTGGATCGACGAAGCCGGGATCGTGGGACACGTGGGATCGCGCAATCTGAGCGGAACCTCGGTCCTGCGACGGCACCGGCTTTGGATTCCGCCCTCCGCCGGGTGGACGGCCCTCAGCGCCAGCGCGCAGCAGCTCGTGGCCGACGTGCTCCTGCTGCTCAATCTCGCCGATCGCGGCGAGCTGCCGAACGACCAGGAACGCCGGCTGCGCCGGTCGAATCGCCGGGATCTGCCGCCGTGCATCACGAACTACCGCGAGGCGCTCGAGGCCAGCCTCACCGTCGGCACCGCTGTGCCGATCGTGGCGGGCAGCAGCTGCGTCGACGGCTGCGCGTTCGAGCTCTGCCCGTACCCGCCCAAGGGGACCCAGCCGAGGGTGGAACTGAGCGAGGCGTTTACCCGACGGCAGCAGACGCTGCTGACCAGGACACTGCGGCATCCGCTTCGCCAGCAGGCGCCGTGGCAGCAGATGTCGGCGTCGCAGCTCAGCCGGTTCTGGGCGGACATGGCTGACCGGGCCAGGGGCGCCAGGCCCAGGCCGTCCGATCAGCGAGGCAGGTCCGGCGGCTAGAACAGCGGCGCGTCGATCTGTCTATAGTCGGGTTCATGGAGCGGACCGGCGCGGAGACGGGCGAGTGAACGGGGCCGGGGCCGTCGTCCGGACGCTTGCGGACTGCGGCGTGACGACGTGCTTTGCCAACCCTGGCACGTCGGAGATGCACTTCGTCGCCGCACTGGACACGGTGCCGGACGTCCGCGGCGTGCTGTGCCTGTTCGAGGGGGTTGCCACCGGAGCAGCCGACGGGTACGGGCGGATGACTGGCCGCCCCGCGGCGGCGCTGCTGCACCTCGGACCTGGCCTCGCGAACGGGCTCGCGAACCTGCACAATGCCCGCCGGGCTCGCACGCCGCTGCTGGCGATCGTGGGCGACCACGCCACCTACCACAAGCGGTACGACGCTCCGCTGGAGTCCGACATCGACGCGCTGGCTTGGTCAGTGTCCGGCTGGGTCCGGCGCACTGCCCGGAGCGCCGACGCCGGTTCCGACACAGCCGACGCGGTCGCCGCCGCGTTGTCGCCGCCCGGCCAGGTCGCGACGCTCATCCTGCCTGCCGATGCGGGCTGGTCCGACGGCGGCGAACCCGGATCTCCGGCGCGGCCGCGGCCACCCGCCCCGGTCCTGGACGAGCTGATCGTTGCGGCAGAAGCCGCGCTGCGGGGCGGCGAGCCGACGGTGATCCTGCTCGGGGGGAGCGCGCTGAGGCGGCCGGGGCTCGATGCAGCCAGCAGGGTCGCGGCCGCCACCGGAGCCCGCCTGCTGGCCGAGACGTTCCCAGCGCGGCATGAGCGCGGGGCCGGTGTTCCGGCCGTGGACCGGGTTGCCTATCTCGTGGAGATTGCGGCTTCGCAGCTGGCCGGCACCCGGCACCTGATCCTGGCGGGGGCGAGCGCGCCGGTGTCGTTCTTTGCCTACCCCGGCAAGCCGAGCACGCCGGTTCCCGCTGGCTGCGAGGTACACGTCCTGGCCGAGCCGGGCGATGACGTGCCGGGCGCGCTGATGACGCTGGCGGACCGCGTTGCGGCCGGCGCTGCACCCGCGCCGCATCAGCCGCAACGGCCGGAGCTGCCGGACGGCGATCTGACCGGGGAGTCCGCGGCCGCCGTGATCGGTGCGCTGCTGCCGGAGGGCGCGATTGTCTGCGACGAGGCCAACACCTCGGGCCTGTGGCTGCCCGGGGCGACCGCCGGTGCGCCGCCACATGACTGGCTCAGCCTGACCGGTGGCTCGATCGGCCAGGGACTGCCGGTGGCGACGGGCGCCGCGATCGCCTGTCCGGACCGCCCGGTCCTGGCTCTGGAGGCGGACGGCAGCGCGATGTACACGGGGCAGGCGCTGTGGACGCACGCGCGGGAGCAGCTCGACGTCACAACGGTCATCTTCAGCAATCGGGCGTACGCGATCCTCACCATGGAACTCGAGCGGACAGGTGCAGCGGCCGGTCCGACGGCCCGCGACCTGCTGAACCTGTCCAGGCCAGACATCGACTTCACCGCGCTCGCGGCGGGGATGGGCGTGCCAGCCAGCCGGGCCGGGACGGCGGCGGAGTTCGCCGTCCAGCTCAAGACCGCGCTCGCCGAACCTGGCCCGCACCTGATCGAGGCAGCGCTGGCCCCGGCCTGGTAGCGCGCTCGTGCCGTCCGGCGACTTTGAGGTCAGCGTCGCGCCCGAACTTGCGCTGTTCCTCCGGCCGGACAGGCGCGGCGGCCCGGTGCGTGTCGCGTGCGACGGAGTCTCGACTCTGGGTCACGTCGTCGAGTCACTCGGCGTGCCGCTGACCGAAGCCGGCGGGCTCGTGGTGAACGGCACGCCGGCCTCTGCGGCGTACCGGCCGCAGCATGGCGACGTCGCGCATGTGCTGGCCGTGCCGCGACCCCAGCGTGTCGATGCGCCGAGATTCCTGCTCGACGTGCACCTCGGAACGGTGGCCCGGCGACTGCGGCTGGTTGGCGTCGACGCGGCGTACGACCGCGACGCCGACGACGACGCCCTCATCGAGCAGGCCAATGCCACCCGGCGGGTACTGCTGACCCAGGACCGGGGCCTGCTGCGACGCCACAGCCTGTGGCTGGGGGCCTACGTTCGAGGCACCCGGCCAGACGACCAGTTTGCTGACGTGCTGACCCGGTTCGCGCCGCCGCTGGCGCCGTGGACGCGGTGCACGGCCTGCAACGGCCTGCTCGCCCCGGCGGAAAAAGCCGACGTGGCGCCGCAGCTTGAGCCGGGCACGCGCCGGACGTATGACGTGTTCTCCCGGTGCGAGTCCTGCAGCCGGGTCTACTGGCGCGGAGCCCACAGCCGGCGGCTGCAGGCCACTGTCGATGCCGCGATCCGCATGGTCACCGGCTGGCAAAATCCGGGTGCTAGTTCCGGCTGACCCGGTTATCACCGGCCTACCATTCTCGATGCGTGGCATATCCGCTCAAGGGGATCTCACCCCGCAAATCTCAGCACCAGGGGAGCAAGCATGAAGTACAGGATTGGAGTGATGCTGGTCGCACTGCTCGCCGCAGGGGCGCCCTTCATCGTGACTACGGCAGCTCAGGCGGACGTCTCGCCCGCGTCCTTAACGATGCAGAGTCAGCCGGGAGACTTCTTCGGCCAGGGTCAGGACTTCAGCTACAGCAGGCCGCAGGACCAGGTGTTCGCGAACGCGGGATTCAATGACGCCACGATCTTTGCGACAGTCAACGGCCTCAACGGCGATCGCTGGACGCTCGAGTTCCAGGCCCCCAACCAGCAGCCGCTGACGACAGGCCTCTATGCCAACGCGCAGGGCGCCCCGTTCGAGCAGGCCGGCAGTCCCGGTATTCAGGTCAACGAAGGATTCACCTGCTTTATGATCACCGGCCAGTTCGACGTACTGGCGATTCAGTTCACCAACGGCGCGCTCAGCTTCCTGGACGTCACCTTCCAGGAATTCTGCAATGGCTCTGCCGCGGGGCTGAGCGGTGAACTCGTCTACACGCCGCTCTCACCGCCGCTGCCGGCCCAGGCGCTCACTGTCAGCGTCAATCGGACGGCCACGCTCGACACAACCAACCAGGTCATCGAGGCCAGCGGAACGGTGACGTGCACTCAGTTCGACCGGACCACGGTGAACGTCAGCTTCCAGCAAAAAGGCGTCAACTTCGCGACTGAGTTCCTGAACGTCTCGTGCAGTCCCGGTACGCCAGCGGCGTGGACCGCTTTTGCCAGTTACAGCCAGTTCGACAACTTCCGCCTCGGTGCCAGCCAGGCGAGCGCGTTCGCCTTTGCTACCGATGCCAACGACGGCACCATCGCCGACAGCCCGACGCTCAATGAAACGGTGGCGCTGATCCCCAGCCCAAGCTGAGCAGTTCAGATCGGCTGACAGCCATCAGTGACCAGCGCCCTGGCGCTTCTGTCAGCGAGCATCGCCTGTTCGAGCGGGCGCGGCCTGCTGGTAACCAGCGAGCCGCGCCCGCGCGTGCGCGGGACGTATGCCGTGCTCTCCGAGCCGTGAGGCGAAGCCTGCCTGAACCCGAACGCGATAAATCGTGCGTAAAAATGTGGTGAGATACCTTCCGTGGCTTCTGACTGGGTTACGGGTATTTTCGCGGTCGCCGGCGCGGGGATCGGCTCGGCCGGGACGATGGCTGCCAGCTGGACGGCATTGCGCGCACGGCGTGAGGGGACCTTAGACGGCCCGGACGGCCCGATGGCGACGGTACGGCGCCAGGCATATGCCGAATACCTGAGCGCGGTCGACGGCTTCGCCGACCGGGCCCGCGCAGTCGTCACCGGGGTGGAAAACGGTGCTCCGCTGACCGAGTGCGAGGCTGCCTTCCGGGCGTATGCGGCGGAGTGGGAGCAGCTGCAGCGGACCTGCTCGCCCGTGGTGATCGCCGGGCCGTCGAACGTGGCCGAGCGCGCCGCCGACCTGAGGGGCCAGCTCGGAGTCATGGCCGACGAGTGCGACCGCTTGTACAAGGCCTATATGCAGAACCCCGCCCACATGCAGGGCACCCGGTTCCTGCACGCGCAGCAGACGGCTCGTGACGCCCGGCTGGCGTTCATCGCTGCTGCGCAGGCGCACGCATACGGACCGTCGGGCCTCGTGCCCGCCGCGTCGTCGTCAGCAGGCGGGCGCCTGCCGGCCTGGTGGCGAACTGTGCTGCACCGGGCGGGCTAGCGGCGCCACTGGTTTCCGTCGCCGCCATAGTGCGCCGAGTGGCGGACCCGGCGACGGAATCGGGCCGCGGTGACGAACCCTGCGATGCACAGCACCAGCCAGGCCAGCAGCGCGAACTTGAAGAAGGCGAAGAAGGCCCACCCCGGCCCGGACAGGACCATCGCAGCGAAGAAGATCAGCAGCGCCACCGGCAGGAACCGCGGGCCGCGCCGGTAGTACATGGGCGGTCCTGGTGTCCAGGCCGGCGGTACCGGAGCCTGCTGCGGTCCGAGCGGACCCGGCTCAGGCAGGTCCGCCATGACGCCGCGGAGATCGCCGAAGGTCTTGGCGTTCAGGGTTGTGCTGATCCGCTCGTCGAGCTCGTCTGAGGTGAGGCGGCCCTCGGCGAAGTGCTCGCGCAGCCGGGCCGTGACTTGCTCCCGGTCGGCGTCTGAGATCCGGATGTTGTCCTGCATGGCCTGCCCCCGTGTCCTCTAGATTTCCTGCTCGTCGGCGTCGTCGTCCTCGTCATCCTCGGCAAGGATCCGGTAAAGCTCGCGCCTGGTCCGCTCGAGGAGTCGCTCGGCGGCGACAACCTGCGCGGGCGAGCCTGCGTGGGCGAGCTGGACGATTCCGCTGCCCAGGCGCGCGGCCGAAGCGAACAGGCCGGGAAGCTGCCAGGCCTCCTGCTGCTGGCTCGACTCCCAGGCGCCGCGAGCCATCTCCGGGTTCTGTTCCACGTACTCGCGTCCCGCGTCGGTGAGGCTGAAGGTGCGCTTGCCGCCGGACTCCTCAGCGATGATGAGCCCCTCGTCGGCGAGTGCGGAGAGTGCCGGGTAGACCGCTCCCGGGCTTGGCCGCCACGCACCGCCGCTGCGCTCCTCGATGTCGGACATGATCTGGTAGCCGTTGCGCGGTCCCTCACGCAGCAGCGCCAGGATCGCGGCCCGAACGTCTCCCCGTGCGGCCTTGGGCCCGCGGCCCGGCCCTGGCGGGGGCGGCGGCGGTCCCGGCCACCAGCCAGTCTTCCCACCGAAGAAGCCGCCACCCCAGTGACCTGGGCCCTTCGGTCCGACGAACGGCCGGTCCCACGGACCGCTGTGCCGGTGCTCGCTGGCCATCGCCCCGATGCCCCCGCGGATCTGGGCGAGCAGCTCAGAAGCCAACTTGGAAAAGTCGAACGGCCCGACACCGAAGTCGCAGGCACCCGCTGCCCCGGCTGGCATATCCATCGCCACCTCTCGCGATACGCTCACGATATATCGACAGGTTACGCTCCTCGGGACACGGATACAAGTCATAACTCGATGAGGATGGCGCGGGTTCCCTGGCGTATGAGGCTCCGCGCCCGATGAGGCTGCAGGCACGATGAGGCTCCGGGCCGGATGAGGCAGCGGGCGGAATGAGGTCCCGCGGCCGGGATAAGATCCCGCGGGTGGAATGAGGTCCCGCGGGCGGGATCAGATTCCGGGCCGATAACGCTCCCCGCGGACCCCTGCCGGGGCGACACCGGACCGGCAGCCACGAAACGGATCGACTCTGTCGTCCGAACGTATATCACTGTGAGTGCCTCAACTGTTACTCTCAGTGCCTGCGCTGGAGCGACGGGTCCGAGTTACACCGGGGGAGTAGCGGTGACGGAGTGGCTGGTGGCCAACCAGAAGAGGACGGACGACCTCTCGGCGGGTGCGGCGCGACGCCTTTCTGACGTCGCCACCTACCGTGAGGCTGTGGCAGACGTTCTTGCCGAGTTAACCGCTCAGGAACGCAGGCCGAGCGTCGCCGCTGCCGAGCGCCTGCTCTCTCGGAGACTGACGGAACCCGCGTTCGCGACGGTGCTGTCGGTGACACCATCCGGGGCAGAGGCCGCGATCCCGCGGATCCTGCGTGACGTCCGCGGTCATCGCCAGCTGTCGCAGAACTCCGCCGGAGATCTTGCATCGATGGTGCGGATCACCCTGCTGACGCAGATCGACGTCTTGTGGTGGGGCCACGTGCCCGCCTACAAGACAGACGCGGACGTGCTGGCGGACACCGATCTGCTGCGGCTGGACTCGCTGCGGGATGGCGGCATGGTGACGTTCAACTACCGGCATCAGGCGACGAACGTGATCACCCGCGCCGTCCGCGTCGCCGAGCGGGCGGCGGCACCAAGCCGAGCGCCCGTGGCCGCAGGTCTTCGGCTCGCCTATGCGAGAGCCGAGCTGATCGTGCTGCTCAACCGCATCGCCGCCGATTTCGCCCGGCTCGCGCCACCGGGCACGCCGCGCCTCTGGGTCACGAGCCTCACCCGGAGCGTGACGTACCAGCGAAAGCTGCGCGCCCTTGGGTACGCAGCGCTGCTGCCGAGCGCCCATTGCTCGGGATACGCGGCCGACGTGGAGATGACGTGGTACCGGAACTTCGACGCCGACCACATCCTGCAGGCGGTCCTGCTCGGCCACCAGCGGGACGGCGACATCAACGTCATCGATGAGGGTCAGGCGTGGCACCTGTGCGTGCGGCCCGGGGCCGGCCGCGCGATGCGGCTCATCCCCCGGCAGCGCTGAGGCAGCAGTCAGGCTGAGCCCAGCCGGAAGTCGGCGAAGTCGAAACCCGGCGCGACGACACAGCTGACGAGCGCTGGGGCATGGCCGGCCGGGACAGCCGATTGCCACGTCCCGCCGGGAACGATCGCCTGAGGCTGTTCGCCGCGAGCGACATCGGCGCCGAGCGTGACCGCCGTCGGCTCGGCTGGTTCAGCGCCGGTGCCGCCCAGGCGGAGCGTTAGCGGGCCGCCCGTGTGCCACAGCCACAGCTCGTCCGAGCGCACGGCATGCCAGGCCGACTCTTCGCCAGGGCACAACAGGAAGTAGATGGCCGTCGCAGCGCTGCGCTCCCCGTCGTAGTCGTCCGGCTGGAACGTCAGGGCCGACCGCCATGTCTCCCGGAACCAGCCGCCTTCCGGGTGCGCCCGCAGGTCCAGTTGCTCGGCTAGCCGCGGCCTGTTGGTCATCGAGTCCTCCGCGCTGGTTTCTCGCGTCTCCGGCGGCCGGGCCGGGCGAGGGCTCCTGGCGGAGCCGGGCGGCCCGTTACCCCTCGGAACAGCACGCGAGACTAGCAGCTGAGAGTCTGGGAAGCCCCCGCCGTCGCCCCGCCGCTGCTGACCGTCAGGCGCACGGCCTGCCCGCAGGCCCCGGAGCCGCTGATGGTGATGACCAGCATGCCCTGAGCCTGCTGACCCGCCGCGAGCGCGGCGTGGGTGCAGGTTGCGCCGTCACTAGTCGGCTGGCAGCTCCAGCCGCCGCTGAACGCGATGGCCGTGCCCTCGGCCGAGCCGTTCGTGTCGTCAGCGCTGCGCTGCCAGTTTCCGGAGTTGAGCGACGCGCCCGCGGGCAGGGAGATCACGGCGGTCAGCGGGCCGGATGTCGCCTGGCCCGCGTTAGCGACCTGGAACACGACGTGCCCGACCGAATGGCCGGAGATGCTGAGACTGGCTGTCAGCACGACGGCTGCGGCCGGTGCAGGGGGCGCGGCCGCGTGCGGGCTAGATGAGGGGCTCGGCCGCGCGGACGGAGACGGTGACGACGACGGCGGCTGCGTGGCCGCGGCCTGCGACGGTGCGCGGGGCATCTGCAGCGCGCTGGCCGGAGCGTTGTTGTTGTTGCCGCTCAGCGTCATCGCGAGGGCGATACTGGCGGTTGCTGCCAGCACCACGCCTGCCGCGGCAGCGGCCGCAATGCGCCACGGCCGGCGGCTCCGGTGGGACGAGTGCCCGAGCGCGCGCCGCCCCGCGCGGGGCGACTGGGGCATCTGGTCCGAGAAGGGCAGCAGATCGGTCGCCGGTCCCAGCTGAGGAGAGACCGTCGTCGTGGTGTGGCTCAGGCTTGCCGGGCCTGCCCGCTCGGCCGAGCCGGGCACGGCGAGGGACCTGGCGCCCGGCCGCTGGCGGGCTTCGGCCAGGTACGCGGCGGCGGCGGGCCCGAGCACAAGCGGCGCGATGACGCCGCGGACGGTCGCCATGATGTCGGCGAGCTCGCGGTGGACGACCTGGCACCCTTCGCAGCGAGCCAGGTGTTCCGACACGAGCGCGGCATCCCGCGCGGACAGGCTGCGGCGGTCGAATGCCCCCAGCCGTTCTGCCACCGGCCGGCACCCTGGCTGGGTGATGAGCGAAATATGCATCTGCAGGTAGGCCTGGCGCAGGTCGTCCGCGGTCCGGCGCCGCAGCGCGGCGACGCCGTTGCGGGTAAGGCCCAGCAAGGACGCGACGTCCGCGGGGGAGTCGTGCTCGATCTCGGTGTGCCACAGCACCGCTCGCGAGCGCTCGGGGAGCGCCTGGTAGGCGCGCGCGATGAGCGCGGTCTCCAGGCCTGCGAAGGCGGGGTCGACGAGCAGCTGGCCCGGATCTGGAAGCGCAGCCGGCTCCGCCGGCTCCGCGTGCTGATCTCGCGCCCCGCCGCGGAGCCGGTCGTCGCTCACCCGGCGGATCGCGGTCAGCACGTAGGGACGGACGGCATTGGAGGGTCCGCCGCCGCGGGCGACCACATCCAGGATCCGCGCGAAGGCCTCGGCGACGATGTCGTCGGCCAGCCTCGGTGACGCCGCCAGCTGGTAGGCCACCTGCCGGGCGGCCGCCACGTGTCGCTCATAGAGGATGCTGAATGCCTCGGAGTCACCGGCCCGCACAGCCGTCAGCAGTTCTGCGTCGGCTGCTGTGAGCAGGTCGGCTCTGGCCAGCGTCACGAGTGGTCCCCCCAAGGGCAGTGCGGCAACCGCTCACGGGGGCAGCCGCCAACCGCAAATGCACCTGCATCATCGCCTTTCTCGCGCGCCAACGCGAGAGTTTTGGCGGTTACCCCGGCACTGAGATGCAAATGTGAGCGCAGGGATCGTGCAAGGAGGCCGAGACGGGACGAATAGTCAGTCGTGGCGCAGCGGCAGCTGCGC
Source organism: Streptosporangiaceae bacterium (assembly GCA_035631375.1). GTDB lineage: Bacteria > Actinomycetota > Actinomycetes > Streptosporangiales > Streptosporangiaceae > JAJYUU01. The sequence continues at coordinate 7,688 of DASQIW010000223.1, read as the reverse complement.
GGGCGTCAGGACTTCGATGTCGTCCTCATGAAGTATCCCGCTGCGGCGAGCAGCAGCACGCCCGCGACGAGAGAGACGGTCAGCCGGACCTGATGATGTCCGTGGTGCACGCTGCCGGACAGGAAATGTATCGAGTTCGCGGCTCCGGTCATGAACAGGATCGCGACGACGAGCGCGAGGATGCCCAGGATCGCGAGGACGCCAATGATCGCCCACTGGGCGGTCGAGCGGCGCGGGGCGGCCGCGTTGGCGGTAGTCGTGGTGTTGCTCATCTGCTCCTCCGGGTGTTCTCTGTTCCAGCCGCGAGCGCTTCAGTTCCTGCCATCCCGTCGGCGTCCGCGAAAAGCTGCATTCCGCCAGGTGCGGCTCGGTAACCAGCCATGCACAGAAATTATGTGCGTACGGTACTTGGTCGCACACTCCCCGTTACATCGTGGTAGGGCCAGGTCCCGGCCTACTCGCAATCGCCCGATGTGTCCGGCTAGCCTCAAGCCCTGAGGGCTCACGTCGGCATGCCCGCAGGCGGGCAACGCTGGAGGAGCCCTGATGGACCCGCGACTCACCCCGGCGGTCATTGCCGCCGTCATCGGCGCGGGCGCGCTGCATGCCTGCTGGAACGCCATTGCGAAGCAGGTCACCGACCGCCTCATGGCCTTCGCCTGGATCGGCATCGCGGCGATGGCCGTGGGTGGCTCCGTGCTCGCCGTGACGGGCCTGCCTGCCCGGCGGGCCATTCCGTACGTGATCGCCTCGGCCATCATCCACATCGGCTACGAACTCGGCCTGATGAGTTCCTACCGGCTCGGCTCCTTCAACCAGACCTATCCGATTGCGCGCGGCACCTCGCCCCTGGTTGTGGCCGTCGGCGCCTACTTCCTGGCGAACGAGCACCTGGGCCCCGCGGCGCTGATCGGCATCGGCACGCTGGCCGTGGGCCTGATGAGCCTGGCGCTGTCCGCCGGACGGCTCAGCCGGGCGGACCTGCCAGCCGTCGGAGCAGCCGTGCTGACCGGGCTGACGATCGCCGCCTACACGGTCACCGATGGCATCGGTGTGCGGCACGCGCAGGATCCCTGGGCATACACCTCGCTCCTCTTCGTCCTGATGGGACCGCCGCTGCTGGCCGCGGCGGCCATCCGCCGCCCGCCCGCGGCCTGGCGGGACGGCGCGACCATGCGGCGCGGCGCCGTGGCCGGGCTCCTCAGCACGGCCGCGTACGGCATCGTGCTATGGGCCCAGACCCGTGCCCCGCTCGCCGAGGTCGCGGCTATCCGGGAGACCAGTGTCGTCTTCGCGGCCCTCATTGGCGTCGCCGCGCTCGGGGAGGCCTTCGGACGGCGCCGAGTCGTCGCGGCCGTCGTCATCGCCACGGGCATCGTCCTCATCGGCCTTTAACGACAAATAACGAGGGGAACGTGCTCGGCCCGGTTCGCCGCCGCTAGTAGCTGCACTACCGAAAGTCCAGCCAAGGCCGCGCCCGCGGCAGTTGCCGACGCTCGTCGCCTGGCTGCAAATCAAGCTCAATGGCATACTTTGTCCCTATGCCTTGGCGTCGGCACTCAGCACATTCACCCGAGGACGAGTTCGCTGATGAAGTGATCGGGCTCGTACAAGACCTCCTTGGCCTGAAAGCCACGAAGCTTGACAACTTTGCCCTTCAGATAGCGCGCCCAGGCGGCACGCCGATCCAGATGAACCTGCACAACGTCTACATCGAGGCTCGGTCGGTCGGCGGAGATGAGCGCGCCCAGCGCTTGCGGACGGCCATCTTGGCAATGGTTCCGAGCACGCGTCCGGCGACGTGGACTGATGCGGCGCCCAGGCTGCTGCCTGCCGTCCGCGCCGCGAGCTGGGTAGCGGCCTCATTCAGCTCGGCGCCGGTGACGGGTCGGTCCGCGATGCCCTTCGCGCGACCCCTGGTCCCCTTCGTCAGCATCATGTGCGCGATCGACTCCGAACACGCGATGACCTTCGCGACTGACACCGATCTCGCTGCCTGGGATGTGACGGACGAGCAGGCGATACGAACGGCCTCCGACAACCTGGCTCGCATGCCGATCAGGGTCGCCCGCTCCGGGCCGGAAGCCGCCATCCTCGATCCCGACGGCTACATCTCATCGTGGCTGGCCGTCCCCTCCGTGCTGGCACAGGTCGCGGCCAATCTCGGCAGTACCGTGGTAGCCCTGGCTCCGTCTCGTGATCGGCTGATTCTCGTCGACGCAGAGGACGAGCCCGCTGCAGTCAGGGTGCTAGAAACCGCATTGCAGGAATACCAGTCGGCTCCTCGGCAGCTCTCACCCGTCCCGTATCTGGTCCGCGATGGTGGCGTTGAGCCCTGGCAGCCGCCAGCCGGCCATCCAGCTCGGCGGACCGTCGACAACGCCACCCGGATCCTCGCGGCTGTCGAGTATGGCCAGCAGCAGTCCAGGCTCGAGGACGAGCTGCTGAAGGCGGGCGAGGACGTCTTCATCGCCAAGTACTCGCTCATGCAACGACAGGACGGCTCAATGTGGTCCTGGACGGCATGGGTGAAGCAGGTAACGAACGGCCTGATCCCGCAGGCAGATGTTGTCCTGTTCGGAGACAACGACAATCAGGAGGCCCGGTTCGCCGTCAGGTGGGGCGATGCTGTCCGACTCGCAGGCCAGGCGCTGCACGAAGAGGCGGCGTTTGATCCGCCGCGCTGGCGGTACCGGGGCTGGCCCGACAGCGAGACCAAAGCCGCGCTGAGGGAGCAGGCCGTGCCGTTCCCCCCGCCCGCCTGACCTTCGCGGGGCACCGCCGCAGCGACGGTTTACCAGTGCTGACGGTGGACAACCTCGTCGAACGGACGCCGCTTCGGGTTGCGCACCGGTGCAAGCGGCCGGTCGGCCGGATAGCCGAGCGAGATGAGGATGGCCCAGTCCCGGTCAGCGGGCAGGCCGAGCACCCGGCGGGCTAGGGCCATATCGGCGACGCCAGCGTGGCTGCTGCCGATGCCGAGATCCGCAGCCGCCAGTGCCATGCTCATCGCGGCCTGGCCTAGATCGAACTGGGCGCGGTGGTACGGGTTATCGGCGACCGGACCGACGATCGCGATCGCCGCGGCCGCGTGCGCGACGTGGTAGGCGCCCTGGAAGACCTGTGACAGCTCCTGCAGCTGAGCCTGGTCAGTGACGACGACGAAGTCCCAGGGCTGCCAGTTCTGCGAGGACGGTGCGCGCCGCCCGGCCTCGAGAATCCGGTCCAGGTCGGCGGGCTGGATGGGCTCAGGCGAGAAGGCCCGGACGTTGCGGCGGGCCGTGATGGCGTCCCATGTCTGCATGTCGCGGACCTTACCGGCCGGGCCACCTCAGCCAGCGGCGAGCCGGCCGCAGATCGAGCAGAAACGCCAGGCCGATGACCACGCCGGTGCCGGTGGCCGCTCCGGCGATTATGTCGGTGAAGTAGTGGAAATGCTGGCCGACCATGGCCAGGCCGACCGCGCAGGCGACGACGACGGCGGCAGCCACGGCGGCGACCCGCAGCGCCGGGCGGGGCCGCCCGCCGCGCGGCGCCAGCAGGACCACCGCAATCGCGGTGGCCAGCGCGAACAGGCCGGTGGTGTGCCCGCTCGGATACGTCAGGAAGCCGGTGATGGTGCGGTGCACGAGCGGCTTGAGCACGAACTCGGTCAGGGCAGATGCGAGCGCCACGCCCCCGACCGCGAGGACGGCACCGTTCACGCGGCGAACCGCCAGGCAGGCTATGGCCACCGCCGCGGTGAGCAGCGTGGTCGCGGTCACTCCGCCGATGCGGCTCACGGCCGCCAGCGTGCGCAGCGGGATGCCCAGGCCGAAGATCCAGGAGTCGACCGGCCGGTCGACCGCGTCGCCGTGACCCTGGTGCGCCGAGATGATCCCGAGCGCCACCACCAGGACGAGGCAGCCGGCGGCCAGGGTGGCGGCGGGCCTGCGGGCGCCGGCCGGGAGCAGCGGCGCGGGATACGGGTCATCCCCCGTGTGCTGCCGCTGCAACGGACGCCGCAGCGCCGGGGGCAGCAGACGCTGGCGGTCGGTCACGCCGAGCCTCCAGTCCCTCGCCGGTTGCCGAACTCACAGGCTAGCTCAGCGATCCGCCTGGTCCCCTGTGACCGCGTCCGCTTGCCCAGCAGCGCGCACGCGGCAGAGGCCGCTGATTGAACCCCCGAGTAGACGGGTACCACTTGCCACGCCTGCAGATCAAGCCGGGGGCAAGCTCGGTCGCAGGTGCAGGCCAGGCCGACCAGCGGCCGGGCCTGACCAGGAGTACATCATCGGGGGAGTGACCAAGAGGTGGACCTGGTAATCGTCTTCTTGGTGATCTGCGTCATCGCCTGGCTGGGCAAGCGCTAGCTGCGCCTGATCGCGGCGAGCCAGGCCTGGACCTGCGTGACGCCCTCGATGGGGTTGACGTCGAAGGTGTCCGCGGTGATGGACTCGAAGGCCCACCCGTCGCTGAATGAGGCGCGCAGCTCGTCTGCCCGGACCCGGCGCGGGCCCCAGTCGCCCGGCTGCCGGTCACTGAAGCACATGAGGTAACACGTGCTGCCAGGCTGCAGCACGGCCGCTAGGCTCGCCACGTATGCGGCCCTGTCCTCGTCGCCGAAGACGTGGAACAAGCCGCTGTCGATGACGGTGTCGAAGGTGCCGCCCAGCTGATCCAGGCTGAGCGCATCTGCTACCTCGAATCGCGCGGCGAGATGTCTCTCGGCTGCCTTCGCGCGGGCGTGCTCGATCGCGCTTTGTGCGACATCGATGCCGGTGACGTCGGCTCCGCGGCTCGCGGCGAGCAGCGCGTGCTCGCCTGTCCCGCAGCCGGCGTCGAGGAGGCGGCCGGAGAGCCGGCCTTGGTCCGCCAGCCGGACGAAGGCCCGCTGCGGTCGGCCGATGTCCCACGGCGCGGGAGCAGCACCGGTATAGCTCTCATCCCATGTGCTCATGATGACATCCTCTCTCGCGCGCCGACTTGCGGCGGCCGGGGCGCATGTGAGTAGTTTCCCTATCAGTCATGGAAATGAAGCTGACCCTCGTGGTTCGGGCCGACCTGGGCATGGGCCGCGGCAAGATCGCGGCGCAGGCGGCGCACGCTGCGGTGACCGCGGCGCTCGCGAGCCTGGGCACAGCCGACTTCCGGGCCTGGCTGCGCGACGGGCAGCCCAAGGTGGTGCTCAGGGCCAGCAGCGAGGAGCACCTGCAGGCCATCGCAGACCAAGCCGTCGCGAACGGACTGCCCGTGCACGTGATCCGTGACGCCGGCCGCACTCAGATCGCCGAGGGCACGCCGACCTGCTGCGCGATCGGGCCCGCAGCCGCCAGCCGTATCGACGCCGTCACGAGCGAGCTCTCGCTCCTGTGACCCAACGGGAGTCCCTGATGACTACGAGACCTGACGTCGTGCTGCGCGGAGGGCGCGTCATCGACCCGGAGACGGGACTGGACGCCGTTTGCGACGTCGCGGTTTCCGCCGGGCGCATCGCATGGATCGGGAACGGGGTCGCTTCGGCCACTGTCGATCTCGATGTCGCGGGGCAGGTGGTGACGGCCGGATTCGTCGATCTGCACAGCCACACCACCGGCGTCGCGGGAAACCGGCTGCGTGTGCTGGACGGCGTGACGACGGCGTTGGAGCTCGAGGCGGGCTTCACGCCGGTGTCGCTGGCCTACGAGTACTGCGCGGCCGAAGGCCGGCCGGTCAACTACGGCTTCGCGGCATCGTGGGCGCATGCCCGGATGGAGGCTCTCGGCAACATCGGCCCTCAGAGCAGGATCGACAACTTCTGGGGCAACATCGCCGCTCCTGCGTTCCAGCGGCCCGCCTCCCCGGCCGAGCTCACCGCGATCGCCAGCATGCTCGCCGCGGAGCTGGCGGACGGCGCCCTCGGTGTCGGCGTGCTGCTGGGCTACGCGCCGCACACCGATCCGCAGGAGTACCTGCGGGTCGCCGCGCTCGCGTCGGAAGCCGGCGTGCCGACCTTCACCCACGCCCGCGACCTGGCCGATTTCGTGCCGGCCACAGTGATCGACGGCGCCGAGGAGATAGTCCGCGCCGCGGGCGAGACTGGCGCCCACATGCACTACTGCCACGTCAACTCGACATCGCTGCGGCATATCGACCGGGTCCACGAGCTGGTGAGCCGGGCGCAGGCGGCAGGCTCGCGGGTGTCCACCGAGGCTTATCCGTACGGCTCGGGGATGACCGGCATTGGCGCCGCGTTCCTCGCACCGGAGCGCCTGGGCGAGCGCGGGCTCGTTCCGTCTGATCTGACCTATGCGCCGACCGGCGAACAGGTCGCGAGCGCCGAGCGGCTGCGCGAGCTGCGCGCCACAGATCCGGGCGGACTGGCGATCATCAGGCACCTGGATGAGTCCGATCCCGCCGATCGTGATTTCCTCCTGCGGCCGCTGACCTTCCCTGAGGCGATCGTGGCCAGCGACGCCATGCCGCTTACCTGGCCCGGCGAGATCCCGGCGGAGAACGTCTGGCCGCTTCCGCCCGGCGCGTTCACCCATCCGCGCACGGCCGGGACCTTCTCGCGGGCCCTGCGGCTGCTCGCTGCCGATGCCGCCGGCCCGGTGGGCAGCGGCGGCCCGCTCGGCCTGACGGAGACGCTCCGCCGGTGCAGCCTGCTTCCGGCCCAGCTACTCGCCGACCGGGTGCCGGCCATGCGCCGCAAGGGCCGGATGCAGCCGGGATGCGACGCGGACATCGTCGTCTTCGATCCCGCGACTGTCCGCGACCAGGCCACCTATGCGCAGCCCATCCGGCCCTCCGCCGGCATCACCCATGTGCTGGTCAACGGCACCCTCGTCGTCCGGGACGCCGCGATCGTGCCGGATGCGCTGCCCGGCCGGCCGATCCGCGCGACGCCGCGGTAGCGCCGCACTGTCGGCGGCCATGGTTACGGTCGTGTCGCCATGACCGAACTGCTGACCGCCGCCGAGTTCCCTGCCTGTCACGACTGCGCTCGATTTCGCTCCGGGCCAGCCGACGTGTGCCTGGCCTGCGCCAGCCGCCACCTCAGCCGGCCGGGACCCGCCGCGTGCCCGGCGTGCGCGCAGGCCATGACGGACCGTGGCCGCTGCCCGAACGAGCTGTGCCGGAGCCCGCTGCGCCGGATCGGCACCATCCACGCTCTCGGCTACCAGGCAGGCGCACTGCGCCGCGTCATCCGCGGCTACAAGTACGGCGGCGTGCGCAGCTGGTCGGTGGTGCTCGGCCGGTTACTCCTCGCCTGGCTTGAGGAGAAGATGGCCTCCGAGCCGCCGGGTCTCATTGTCGCCAACCCGACCTTCACCGGCCCGGGCAGTGATCCCGCCGGCCATGGGCTGCCGTTTGCGCACACCGAGGCCGTGCTCAGCGCTGCCGCCGCGGCCGACGTCGCAGGCCGCTGGCCGTTTGACACCGCGACGCCGGCCGCGATCGTCAAGACCCGCCCGACGCTGCAGTCGGCTGACGGCCAGGCCTGGTCCAAGCGGGCCAGCGGGGCCGAGCTGCGTGATGCCGTCCGCGTGCCCGACCGGGCGCGCACAGAGGGCCGATTCCTGCTCGTCTACGACGACATCTGCACCACCGGCACGCAACTCGACGCGATCGCTGCGTGCCTGCTCGACGAGGGCGGCGCGGCCAGGGTCGATGGCGTTGTCCTCGCCCGCGCGCCCTGGCGCGGGAGCCGCAGCTAGGCGCTAGCG
>DASQIW010000222.1:0-7785 GCA_035631375.1 Streptosporangiaceae bacterium | reverse complement strand
GTCGGGGATCACCAGCCCGGACGCGGTGGTCTGCTCGGCTTCGAGCGGGCGCACCACAATCCGGTCTTCGAGCGGCTTCAGAACAACCTTGGTGGCGGTCGTCACGATCTGACCTCCCCCTCCGGAAAGGGCTAGCTGACTTGAGAGTCGACCATGTCGGCCTGCCGTCGCGGGTGCCAGACCAACGTTGTCGCATTAGCACTCTACTGGAGCGAGTGCCAATTCAGCACCCTAACCCTCCCAACTGCGCACGTCAAAACCGACCCCCGAGCTGCGACGTTTGTCCAGGCAGCGCGAGCATGCAGCTGGCTACGGGGCGGTAATGGCGGTGACCGGCAGCGAGGAGTCGGCCGCGAAGTCGAGCCGCGACGGCGCCGCCCCGCGTGACACCAGCTCTGCGCCAAGCGCCGCGACCATCGCGCCGTTGTCCGTGCACAGGCCCGGCCGCGGAGTCCGGAGGACAACGCCAGCCGCGGCGCACCGCTCGGCGGCGAGCGCGCGCAGCCGCGAGTTAGCTGCAACCCCGCCGCCGATCACGAGGTGGCCGACCCCGTTGGCGCGGCACGCGGCGACTGCCTTCTTCGTCAGCACGTCGGCAACGGCTTCCTGGAACGAGGCAGCCACGTCGGCCACCGGTACCGGCTCGCCCGCCGCCTCCCGCGCCTCGACCCACCTTGCCACCGCGGTCTTCAGCCCGGAAAAGGAGAAATCGCTGGTGCCGTCTGCATACTTGCCGCGGGGGAAGGCGATCGAAGTCCGGTCTCCTTCCGCAGCCGCCCGGTCAATGTACGGGCCGCCGGGGAAAGGCAGGCCGAGCACGCGGGCGACCTTGTCGAACGCTTCGCCAGCCGCGTCGTCGATGGTGGCGCCGAGCGGCACCACCTCGGCCGCGAGGTCAGAAACCAGCAGCAGCGACGAGTGCCCGCCGGAGACCAGCAGCGCAATCACCGGCTCGGGCAGCGGGCCATGCTCGAGCTCGTCGACGGCCACGTGCGCGGCCAGGTGGTTCACCCCGAACAGCGGCTTACCGGCGGCCAGCGCATACGCCTTGGCCGCACAGACACCGACCAACAGCGCGCCGGCGAGACCCGGCCCGGCGGTGACCGCGATGGCATCGACGTCGGCGAGCCGGACGCCAGCCGTGGCCAGGGCCCGGTCCACCGTGGGGACCATCGCCTCGAGGTGGGCCCGGCTGGCGACTTCTGGCACCACTCCGCCGAACCTCGCGTGCTCGTCGACGCTGGACGCCACCGCGTCTGCCAGCAGCTCGCGACCGCGCACCAGCCCGACGCCGGTCTCGTCGCAGGACGTCTCGATGCCGAGAACGAGTGGCCCGGTCATACAACCCTGCCAGCAGGGGGGAACGGCCCCGCGTAGCCGTCCGGGCCCGCGGTGGCACTGGCCTCGCCCGGCTCAGCGGGCGCCGGGCCGGTGAGGTCACGACGCATGACGATCGCGTCCATGCCGGACGGCTGGTAGTAGCCGCGCCTGATGCCTACCTCCGCGAAGCCCCACCAGTGATACAGCCGCTGGGCACGTGTGTTGTCGGCGCGCACCTCGAGGAAAACCTCGGTGCAGTCGCGCCGCTTGGCCTCCCGAAGTAGCTGCCTCAGCAATTCCGAGCCGACGCCCTGGCCCCAGCGAGCGGTGTCGACCGCAATGGTCAGCACGTCGGCCTGCCCCCCGGCCGCGAGCAGCCCCGCGTATCCGACGAGCGACCCGGCGTCCTCGGCAACGAGGTAGAACCGGCTGGCCGGCTGCTGGCTGAGCTCGCCGATCAGCATCTGCCGTGACCATGCCTCCTCGCCAAACAGCGCCAGCTCCAGGGCAATCACCGCGTCCAGATCCGCGGTCGTCATCGGGCGCAGCAGTAGTGGCGTCATGCCGTCACCCGCTTGGGCGGGCCCGGCTCCCTGGCATCAGGCCGGCGCAGGTAAAGCGGCTCGGCCAGGTCGGGCGGCACCCCAGCGAGCAGCCGGGCCACAGCCAGGTTCGCCAGCACCACGGCCGACGGGTACCTCGGTTCCAGGACCGGGCTAGCCAGCTCGGCGGGCAGCAACCCTGCCTCTCCCGCCACCGGCAGCCCGGCCGGCAGGTCCACCGGCCGGCTAACGAGCGGCCCTGCGACGCGCTCGCCGTCGGGCCGGTAGCGAGCCCAGTAGACCTCCCGGCGCCGAGCATCGGTGACGACGAGAAAGTCCGATCCGGTTACCTCCACGGTGCGGCCACGCGAAGCCCCGGCCACGGCTTGGGCGGCGATGACGTCGAGCGAGCAGATCCCATCGGTCCTGATGGCCAGGGCGCTGCCGAGCACCCGCGCGGTGACCACGCCGGCCCGCAGGCCGGTATAGGGGCCCGGTCCGATGCCAGCGGCGATCGCCGTCAGGTCCCCGAATCCGGCACCCGCCTTGCGGAGCGCCTCGTCGACGAAGGCCGACAGCAGCTCGCCATGCCGGCGAGCGTCGACCGCGGACACCTCAGAGACAACGGCAGCGCCGTCGTGCAGGGCCACGGTCACGGCCGGGGTCGAGGTGTCCAGCGCGAGCAGCAGCATGATTGCTCAGCCTAATGAGGCCGCGATCGTGATCGTGACCGTCCAGCACGGACGCGACTGCCCGGCGGCGTCAGGCGACCGGCTGCGTCTTCTGCTTGGCCAGCATGTCGCGCGCCGCCGCAGCCGCCCCGGCCTGCAGCGTGGCTACCGGGGTCGGGCTGAAGCCCTGCGTCTCCTGGGCCGACAGCTGCACCGTGATCAGCACATTCCGGTCGAGCGCCACGACGGTAACGACATCACTGACGATGCCACTCGCCGTCTCCCGCTGGTAGGCGGCGAAGGCCTGCTTGCCCAGCTGTGGCAGCGGAGTGATCTGCGCGCGCGACAGGAGCGAACGCTTCGGCGGCAGCAGCAGCGCCGCCTTGGCCACAGCGAGATTGTCCGCCGCGTTCCTCGACGCGCTGCCGTTGCCGCTGGCCGCGGCGAATGGCTCGAACGCCTGCGCGGACACCTCCAGCAGGCGGAACACCGGCTTGGCGTCGACAGTGAAACTGCACTGGCTCTGCGTAGCACCGGACTGCTCGTTTGTCGTCGTCATGTGACCCGGCAGGTACTGCGTGAACACAGCCGGGCTCACGCTGCTGCAGGCACTCGGCACGGATTTGAACTCGCCCCGCAGCAGGGCCGTCACGTACGGCGTCGGCTTCGGGCTGCTCTGCGTGGCGACCACGGCGATCACGGCGCCGACCACGCAGACTGCGATGCCGACTACGCTCCAGCGGTAGACCCGGCGGCGGGATTTGCGGAGCCTGGTTGCCGCAGCGCGGCCCTGGCGTCGCGCTCCGATGCGTGACCGGGGCGTACCGGTCGCAGCGTCCGCGGGCCCTTCGTGCTCGCGGTCGTCGACTTGGGTACTCGCGTCGCTGGCGTGTCCCCCGGCGTACGGTGGGGCCGCTGCGGCGCGGCGATTCCCGCCCGCCCGCGCCGCGTAGTTACCGGGCCCTGCCCACGCCGGCAGGTCGGCGTCGGTGTCATCCGGGCCGAAGGCGTCCGCCTGCCAGCGCGGCCGTTCCGGCCGTACGGCCCTGCGCGCCCGCTCCCTGGTTCGTCCTTGCTGGTCATCGGGCCGCTCCGGCAAGCGGCGGGGCGGAGAGCCCGGGTGGGCCACGGGGAGCCTCCTGGAGAGCGATCGGCTGAGGTCGCGAAAATTTTATCGGCGCGAACTGTGGCGCGCACGACATTCCGGACCGCCTGGGGAGGGAACGTGGTCGCCGTGGTCAGTCAGCAGCCATTATCGGCCAGTCTGTACCCTGCCAGCGCTCCCCGCGGCCGTGAATGCGCACTGTCCGCGGTCCCTCCGCTGCCTCCTCGGTGCTGACCGGAGCACCGGAGGTTTCGATGGTGACGGTGAGGAAGCTGTCGGCGAGGTCCTCCACCAGACCCTCGCCCCATTCGACGACGGTCACGGCGGTACCGAGGTCAGCGTCGAGGTCGAGGTCGTCCACCTCGGCTCGGCTGCCGAGCCGGTAGGCATCCGCGTGCACCAGGTCCGGGCCCGTGGACAGCGTCGGGTGCACCCGGGCGATCACGAATGTCGGCGACGTCACCTGGCCCCGGACCCCGAGACCAGACCCGATGCCCTGGGCCAGCGTTGTCTTCCCGGCGCCGAGCGGCCCCGAGAGGACGACCAGGTCACCCGCCCGCAGCAGGCGGGCGAGCCGGCGGCCGAGATCCTGCATCTGCGCCGCGGTGGCCACGGCGACCCGCTCGTCGAGCTCTGCGGGCGTCCGCTGGGCTGGCACTGTCGCGCACCTCCGTCACCAGGTCAGCAATCTCCCGCGTCACCGTCTCCGGGCACTCCAGGATGATCGCATGCCCGGCCCCAGGGACCCGCACGAGCCGGGCGCCAGGAATCTCCGCGGCGAGGGCGACGGCCTTGGCCGCCGAGATGAGCCTGTCCTGCTCCCCCGTGATGACGATGACCGGAACCCGGCCGAGCGTGCCGAGCGCAGTGCGCTTGTCATGCTCGAGCAGCGCTATGTAGAAGTCGGCGATCACCCCGATGGGGGTGCCACGGACGACGCGCTCGATGAAGTCCACGAGGGCCGGGCTGGCGTTGGCGGTCCCGAACCCGACGAATCTGGTGGTGAGGAAAGCCAGGTCGCCACCGGCGGCCCGAATTCGCTCGGTGAGCGCGGCCCGCCAGCCGCCGGCCGCGCCGCGCAGCAGGGCCGGCCCGGCGTAGCGGGCTGCCGGACGCATCGCCGGCGGCAGCCAGTGCGTCGTGTCCGCGTGATGCGAGGCGGTCGAGATCAGCACTACTCCGGCAACCTTGCCGCCGAACAAGGCGGGCCGCTGGTCGGCGAGGGCCATGATCGTCATGCCGCCCATCGAGTGCCCGACCAGCACGACCGGCCCGTCTCCTGGTGCCGTCGCGGCCAGCACGGCGGCGAGGTCGGTGCCGAGCTGATCGATGCTGGCCCGGTCGGAGCCGCCGCGGCCGGACCGGCCGTGGCCGCGCTGGTCGTACAGGACCAGCCGGTTGTGCTCGGCGAGCGCGAGCCGCTGGTAGTGCCACACATCCTGGCTCAGGCAGTAGCCATGGCAGAACACGACGGTGACGGGCGCGTCGTCGGGCCCCGACACCTCTGCGTGCAAGACCACGCCGTCGTCGGCGATGACCTCGACCGGGCGGCCGCGGACCTGGCCGAACGGCTCGTCGGCGGCAGGGTCGGGCAGGAGCCGGCTCCGGCCGACCGCGATCTTCTCAGCGGCGATCACCGCGCCGACGGTGGCGGCCGCGACCCCGGTGGCAATGCCAAGGGCGCTAGTGCGTCGCCGCCACCTGGCCATCGGTGCTCCCGTCTCGACTGCGCGCTGCTACCTCGGCAGTATCTGTTACCCCACAGTAACTTCTTGGGACCTTTCCGGTAAACCGCGTGACGATCTCGTAGGAGATCGTGCCCAGCGCATCGGCCCACTCCTGGGCGGTCGCCTCGCCGCGATCGCCGGGACCGAACAGCAGGACCTCGTCGCCGTCCTCGGCCGGACCGACCCCGAGATCGAGGATGACGTGGTTCAGGTTGACCGTCCCGGCGATCTGAACGCGGCGCCCGCGGGTGAACACGAGTCCGGCAGCGTTCGAGGCCTGCCGCGGGATGCCCTCGTTGTAGCCGAGTGGCACCAGCCCGAGCGTGGTGGCGGCCTGCGCCGTATAGCGGTGCCCGTAGGAGACCGGCACGCCCGCCGCCACGTGCTTGACCTGGACCAGGCTGGCGCGCAGGGTCATGGCGGGCCGCAGCCAGCCGGGGACGCCGCCAGGCAGCGTGCACAGCCCGTAGACGGCCCCGCCGGGCCTGACCAGGTCCAGGTAGCTCTCGGGCAGGGTCAGCGTGGCCGGCCCATTGGCGATGTGCCGGACCTCTGGCCGCGCACCTGCTCGCTCGGCGAGTGAGACCGCCTCACGGAATGCCTCAAGCTGCCGGCCGATGGACGGGTGGCCGGGGACATCCGCGCACGCGAAATGCGACCACAGCCCGACAACGCGGACTAGCCCGTCCGCTTCCGCCGCCAGGGCGGCGCGCACCAGGCCCGGCCAGTCGGCGGCGGTCGCGCCGCCCCGGGTCATGCCGGTGTCGGCCTCCAGGTGGAGGCGAGCGGGCTTGCCAGCGCCCTCGGCGGCCCGCGCGATCTGAGCAACCAGTTCCGCCGTACCGGCCGTCATGTCGACATCGCGGCGGATTGCCTCCGCGTGCGACGCGTCGGGGCAGCCGTGCAGGCTCAGCACCGGTACGGTCAGCCCGGCCCGGCGCAGCTCGATGGCGTCTGCGAGCTGCACTACGCCGAGCCAGGTCGCGCCGCCCGCCAGCGCCGCGCGGGCGGAGACCAGCATGCCGTGCCCGTAACCGTCGGACTTCACGACCGCCATCAGCTGCGCCGAGCCGACTCGGCTCCGCATGGCCGCAACGTTGGCCTGGATCGCGTCAAGGTCGACGAGTGCCTCCGGGTGACCATCCATGCGCCAAGTCTGCCAGTCCCGTGAGCCTGTTTGCCCTGGTGCCAGACCGGAGCCGCTCGAGGGCGCGATCCGGGCGCGAATGGGCGCGCTCAGGCCTGTGCTCACCCAGCCGGGCGGACGTGATAGGCATGCGACATGCCGGAACTGATTCCCCTCTCCGTCCTGTTCGGCAACCCCGAGCGGGTCAGCCCACGGCTGTCGCCAGACGGCTCGCGGCTCGCCTGGATCGCGCCACACGACGACGTGCTGAATGTATGGGTGGCCCCGATAGGCCCCGATGGCGCTGACTGGGCTGCAGCGCGGGTCGTCACCGATGACACCGACCGCGGGATCCGCATTTTCGCCTGGGCCCACGACGGCCGTCACCTGCTCTACGCCCAGGACAAGGGGGGTGACGAGAACTGGCGGCTGTACGACGTCGACCTTCCGACGATGCAGCGCCGCGACCTGACCCCATTCGACGGCGTGCAGGCGCAGCTCATCGGCGTCGAGCGGAGCCGTCCGGACGAGGTCCTGCTCGGTCTCAACAAGGCGAACCCGCAACTGCACGACGTCTACCGGCTCCACCTCAGCACCGGCGAGCTGGTCAAGGAGATCGACAATCCCGGCTTCATCGGCTGGGTCGCCGACGCTGGCCTGCAGGTCAGGGCCGCCGCCGCGCCCCAACCGGACGGCAGCTACGCGCTCATGGTCAGGGACACTGCGGAAGCCGACTGGCGGGAACTGCTCAGGATCCCGGCCGAGGACGCCGAGAGCACGGACGTCCTCGCCTTCTCCGCCGACGGCAGCTCCCTGCTGCTCGCCACCTCCATTGACGCCGAGGCGAGCAGGCTCGTCCGCATAGAACTTGGCACCGGAGCGACCGAGGTGCTCGCCGAGGACCCGGAAGCCGACGTCAGCGCCGTCCGGGTGCATCCGGACAGCCGCGAGCCGCAGATCGTCACGTTCCTCAAGGCCCGGTCGGTGTACCGCGTCCTTGACCCCTCGGTGGCCGAGCACGTCGAGGCGATCCGCCGGCTGCATCCCGGCGATCCGGGATTCGGCCACGGTGACGACGACGACAGGGTCTGGCTCGCAGCCTTCACCAACGACGCCGGGTCGGTGTCGTACTTCACCTACGACACGTCCGCGGGCGCAGCGAGCTTCCTGTTCGAGGCCCGGCCTGAGCTGTCGAGGTACGAGCTGGCAGCCATGGAGCCGTTCTCGTTCACCGCGAGGGACGGGCTGACCATCAACGGGTACCTGACCTTCCCGCCCGGCGAGGACCGCATCG
>DASQIW010000221.1:0-8209 GCA_035631375.1 Streptosporangiaceae bacterium | reverse complement strand
CGGACCTGTCTGCGTCGTTGTCATCACGCTTCGCCTCCCCTCGCTTCTGCCCTATAACCACAGTGGCTCCGTGGCGGGGAGGCAACCCAGAGGCCGTTCGTCACGTTAGCCGCGTCATGCGGTCCCTAGATGCTTCGCATGGACGAACTCAACCTGATCTTCAGCGCCCCGGAATCGCTCAGCGGGCCCGCCCGGTCTGACTCCGCGAGGGCCATGAGAGTTACGGAGGCCGAGGTGACGGAGCGCCGGGCGCGGGAAATAGCCACTGGCGAGGGTCGGGCATCAGAGCGGCATAAGGGTGCCCGAAGTTCAGCTGCCGCATCCTCTTGCGGCTGCAGCCGAGCGGGTATGCAGCCCCCAACGATCGCCGGGAATACGACAAGGAGGGATCGTGGCTACTCCGACTGACACCAGCCGTACCGCGCGCCTGCTCGCGCTCATGAAGAAGGGCGACGACGCATTCAACGCCCGCGACTTCGCCACGGTAGATACGGTCCACCACCCGGACATGGTCGCGTACGTCACCGGGCTCGCCGAGCCGATCTACGGAAAAGAGGCTCACGCTGCGTTCATCCAGCAGCAGTATTTGCGGATCTTTCCAGACGCGCATGTGTACAGCGACCCCTATCCGATCCAGTTCGGAAGCGGCGACTGGATCACGGTCGTAACCCGTGCCACCGGGACCTTCACGGGGGAGATGGCTCTGCCCGACGGCACTGTGGTCCCCCCGACCGGAAAGGCATTCGACCTGGAGTTCGGTCAGACTACGAAGTGGGCTGGCGACCAGATCATCGAAATTTCCGCGTTCTGGGACTCCGCCCGGCAAAGGCAGCAGATAGGTCTCTCCTCGTAGTTGCGGTCGTTCCTGTTCTAGCCCGGCTCATTGACCCTGATGCTTGCCACTGCTATAACCCTCTCGGTGCCGCCGGCCCGCCAACTACCAGGTGCAAGCGAGGGGTCAACGCGACGTGCGATTCTGCTACGCCGAGTCGATGACTGACCCGTCCTTCTACGCGCCGCTTGCCCGGGCCGCCGAGGAGGCCGGCTACCACTCGATGATCATCCCGGACAGCGTCTGCTATCCGGAGCACTCGGCCAGCGTGTATCCGTTCAACCCGGACGGCACCAGGGAGTTCCTCGAGGACAAGCCGTTCCTGGAGCCGTTCTCGCTGATTCCGGCGCTGGGGGCGGTGACGACCCGGCTGCGGTTCATCACCTTCGTGCTCAAGCTCCCGATCCGCCACCCGGTGCTGGTGGCGAAGCAGGCCACCTCGACCGCGGTGCTGACCGGCAACCGGCTTGCACTCGGTGTCGGGAGCAGCCCGTGGCGGGAGGACTATGAGGTACTCGGCGTGCCGTGGCAGCGGCGCGGGCAACGCATGGACGAGGCGCTGGCCATCGTGCGGGGCCTGTCAGGCGGCGGCTACTACGAGTTCCACGGTGACATCTTCGACATTCCCGCGATCAAGATCGCGCCCGTGCCGACCCAGCCGGTTCCGGTTCTGATCGGCGGGCACGGCGAGGCGGCACTGCGCCGGGCCGCGGTGTCGGGCGACGGCTGGCTGCACGGCGGCGGCAAGCCGTCCGACCTGCCCGGCCTGCTGGCCCGGCTGACCGAGCTGCGCCGCGAGCACGGCACGACGGGCCGTCCGTTCGAGACGGTCGTGATCTCCGCCGACGCATACTCGCCAGCGGGCGTCGCCCGGCTGGCCGACCAGGGGGTGACGGAGGTGATCGTCGGCTTCCGGTGGCCCTACCAGGTGGGTCCCGACACCGAGGAACTCCAGCCCAAGCTCGACAGCCTGCGCCGGTACGCCGATGAAGTGATCGCCAAAATCCGCTGATCGCCGCTGTCCATTGCCGCGTCTGTCGTCCGTCGTCCAGACAGAACACACCCCACTCGGCAGGAGACCATGATGACGACCTTCGAGGTTGTGACACCAGAGCAGTGGGCCGCGGCCCGCGCTGACCTGCGTGCCCAGGAGATCGAGGAGGGCCAGGCACGCGAGGCGCTCAATGCCGCCCGGCGCCGGATGCCCGCTGTGCGGGTAGAGAAGGACTACGTGCTCGATGGGCCAGCCGGGCCGACCAGCCTGGCCGACATGTTCGAGGGCCGACCGCAGCTTGTCGTCTATCACTTCATGTTCCGGCCGAGCTGGGACCAGGGCTGCCCGTACTGCTCCCACATCCTCGACAACGTCGGCCACCTAGCGCATATGAACGCACTCGGTACCACGTTCGCGACGGTTTCCAGCGCACCGCAGGGAAAGATCCAGCCGTTCCGGCAGCGGATGGGCTGGCAGCACTCCTGGTACTCAGACACCACGGGCGACTTCAATCGCGACTTCGACGCCGACGATGACCGCGGCGCGATCAACGTGTTCCTGCAGGACGGAGACACCGTCTACCGCACCTACACGGCCTACGACGACGCCATCGACCTGCATCTGCTCGACTACTCCTATCTCGAGCTGTCCCCGGTCGGCCTGGCGCCCGGTGGCCCGTTTCCCAAGCATCACGACCGGTACGATTCCTGACCGGCGACAATGGCCGTATGGACGCCGAACCTGTCAGCCCCGTCAACCTGACCCGGGCGCTGGGCTCCTTCAGTGAGGTCTACAGCCCGCGCATCGTCGCCAGGATCAACGACTACGACGTCAAGATCGCGCATGCCAGCGGCGAGCACGTCTGGCACGTGCACGCCGACACCGATGAGTTCTTCCTAGTCCTCGACGGACGGTTCGATGTCGCCGTGCGCGACGAGGACGGCAGCGAGCACACGGTCAGCCTGCGCGCGGGCGACGTGTTCGTCGTGCCGAAAGGCACCGAGCACAAGCCGTCCTCGCCGGGCGGCTCAATCCTGATGTTCGAGCCGGCGCAGACCCTGAGCACCGGCGACTGGCACGAGGGAGCTATCCCTGATCACGTCCACAGCACAACCGGCTCGCAGCTCTAACCGCTCGTCGCCATCGACGCCAGCACGTCGATGACCAGCTCGCGCGGCAGGCCGTGAGTGTCGTAGAGGAACCGGTAGTCATCCTCGGTCAGCCCACCTGCCGGATACAGCCGGCGGAGCAGCGACTGCCCGCGCGTCAGCAACAGCCGGAACCTGTGCTCCTCGTCCAGCATGACCTCGCGAACGTGTCCGGGTCGGGCCAGCTGGCCGAACTGCTCGCTGGTTGCGTGCAACACGTCGAGCGGCAGGTCCGCGACACTCAGGGGGCTGTCCGGATCGGCGCGCCACAGCCGGGTGAGGGCGCGGCGGAGCAGGCGGCGCAGCACGTAGCCGCGACCGGTGCTCGACGGCCGGACGCCGTCGCCGATGACGACCGCCGCCGACCTGAGGTGATCGGTTATGACGCGCAGCGAGGGCACGCCTTCCCGGCCTAGATCCAGCGGCCCGAGCCCGCACACCGCCGCATGCCAGGGCGCTAGCAGGTCGGTCTCATAGACCGAAGAAACCCCTTGCGTGACCATGAGCAGCCGCTCGAGGCCCATGCCCGTGTCGACGCTCTCCCGCATGAGCGGCGTCAGGCTGCCATCAAGGTGCCGCTCGTACCGCATCGTGACGTGGTTCCAGAGCTCGAGCCAGCGCGCGTCGGTGCCGGGGCTGCCCTGTGGCGGGCCCGAGCCGGTCCAGACGAAAATCTCCGAATCCGGCCCGCACGGCCCGGTAGGCCCGTTGGACCACCAGTTATCGTGCTCGCCGAGCAGTTCCACGGGCAGCCCCAGTTCCGTCCACGTGCGCGCCGCGGCCAGATCGGGACCGACTTGCGCGTTACCGCCAAACGCAGTGGCATGCAGCAGCGACGGACTGAGCCCGAGGTGGTCGCACAGCAACTCCAGGCCCCAGCGCTGGCTCTGCGGGCCGTTGTAATCGCCCAGCGACCAGGAGCCCAGCATCTGGAAAACGGTCAGGTGGGTGGAGTCGCCGACCTCGTCCAGATCGGTCGTCCGCAGGCACCGTTGGACACCGGTCAGCCGCCGCCCGAGGGGATGCGGCCGGCCGGTGAGATACGGCGTCAGCGGGTGCATGCCAGCCGAGGTGAACAGGACCGGGTCACCGGGCGGCGGAACCAGCGTGCTACCCGCGAGCGCCCGGTGCCCGCGTCGAACGAAGAAATCCGAGAACGTCGCGATGGTCTGGCGAGTGTCCATGTCAGGTGCGCCTCTCGTATCAAGGCGCCGGGAAAGCGGTGTGGCACAGCGTCAGGGCGAGGCGGGGTGACAGCACAGACGCCAGCGGCCGTTCCCGGTCGCCGGCGAGTGAATGAGGTCAGGCAGCGGCAACCGGCGAGCGGATAGCTCGCGCGGCCGCATCAATGCTGCATCGGCGACTGACCTTCATGGGGTTGATGCTACGCGGCGGCTGTTCAGGCCTGCCACGGCATTTTCGTCCGACCGCGCGGCCGCCCGCGACCGCCGCCACATTCCGAGGTAACGAAATAGCGTACTTTCCCTTGATTAGCTGCAGGTCTCCCGCAAGATATCTGTTGGTCCCAGGGCTGCTGGTGACTCTTCTTAGCACCACCTTCTGCCCTTGGGGGGGCCATGATCAGACGAACGTTCCCTGCCGCAGTACTCGCCGCGTCCGGACTCGCGCTCGCCGCGTGCGGCGGCGGCACTCCCGCGAACAGGCCGACCAGGACCGTCACGGTGACCGCTTCACCGACCCCGTCCGCGACCACTGCTCCGGCGGCCACCGCGCCAGCGCCACAGCAGACGTCACATCCGGCGACCGCCGCACCTAGCTGCCTCACCCGCTACCTGAACGGCTCGATCGGGCTGTCCCAGGGCACCGCGGGGGCGGTCCAGGTTGCCATCGTGTTTAAGAACCTGAACAACGTCCCGTGCACGCTCTACGGCTTCCCCGGTGTGTCCCTGGCAGCCGGCACGCCCGTCACCGATGTGGGTCAGCCGTCCTCGGAGAACCTCTCCACCGCGCGGGAACTCATCACGCTCGCTCCTGGCGGGTATGCCAACGCCACGCTGCAGATCGAGGACGCGGTCAATTTCCCGGCCTCGTCGTGCATGCCAATGGCGACCAACTGGATGGCGGTCATCCCGCCCAACCAGACCGTGCCGCTGTACATCCCCTACAGCACGACCGCGTGCAAGGGATCGACGAAGCTGCTGTCCGTCACCGCCGTGCGACCAGGGAACGGGGGGTAGCCGCGGGCGCGGTCAGAGCAACGCGAGCAGCCGCTCGGCCTGGCTACTGAGCAGGCCAGGATCGCCGCGCGATCGCAGCCGAAGCAGCCAGGAGAGCGCGGCCATGCGGCGCCACTCGGCGAGCCTGGCCCGCTCAGGCAGGCTCAGGTCGAACCCCTCGATGAACTGCTGCGCGTCGAGACCGCCATCCCGCCACGCAGAAACGTGCTCGACGAGCATCGCCAGCTCGAATGCCCGGTCGCTGATTCCCGCGCCTTCGAAATCCACGACCCTGACCAGCTCGCCGTCCCACAAGAAGTTGGCCAGGTCTGCGTCCCCGTGTCCCAGTACCAGCGGCGTTCCGGCGCCAACCGTGCCGGACCTGCTGAGTTCCGCCCGCGCGAGCCATGCGCTTCCACGCTCGAGGGCGTCCAGCACCGTGCGGCCAGTGACCAGGTCGGATGGCGCGGCCGCCCAGCCCATGACCAGCTGGACGAATTCCGCCCTGGTGTCCGGCCCACCGGGCAGCGACGCCACCAGCCCGGCCGGAACGGCCTGCCACAGGCGTCCGACCGCGACCGCGAGCGCGCGCTCCTGCCCTGGCGCCAGGGGTCGCCGTCCCAGCGGCTCGCCAGGGAGCAGCGACATGACAAGAGACGGTGGCCTGGCGTCCAGGTCTGCGCTGATCGGCTCCGGCGCGAGCCGGGGTGCGTGCTCGGCCAGCAGCCCCAGCGCGCGCCACTCCCGCACGGCCTCGCCGCCGCGGCTCTCGAGGTATCGCTTAATGACGACGTGGCGTTCGGTGTCTAGGCTGACCTGCTGCGTCACCAGCGCGCTCGGGCGACCATGCGTGACATCCATCCGCTACTGGGCTAATGATCAGCCGAGCATATTGCGCCCACGTCGAAAACGGATGCCCACGGGGTGCGCGGCGGGCGGTCGCGAGCGTTGCTAGCGTGCCTGGCCGTCAGCGGACTTCGGCAGTGCGTGCTGGCCGCGAGCTGGGCTGTCGTCGAACAGCTTGACTTCCGCGCCGGCCGAGCCGGACAGACTCCGCTTCACCGACTCCAGGATGGTCAGGCCCTGGCCGACCAGGCCGGCGGCGATCTCGCTCAGCCCGTCTGCGCCGTTCAGCACGCTGACGTTCGCGGCGGCAAGGCCAGCGGCCGCTTCCTTCACGATCATCGGCAGCTGCTCGATGAGCATCCGGTCAAGCGCAACGCGGTCGTTCGACGCCGCCGCCTCGGCTAGCAGTTTCGTGCGGGCAGCGTCGGCATCCGCCAGCACCCTGACCTTCTCCGCTTCCGCCTCGGCCGGCTTGATGACCTCGGAGACGAGCTGCCGCTGGCGCAGCTCGGCCTGCTTGTTGGCCAGACTGGTCTGCGCCGCGAGGACGTTCACCTGCGCCTGTGCCTGCGCCAGCGGCCCGGCCTGCGCCGCCTCCGCCTGTGCCTTGTCGACCTCGGCCTTGTACTGCGCCTGCACGACCATGGTCTCGCGCTGGTACTCGGCCTGCTTGCGCTGCGATTCCTGCTGCGCCTCCGCCGCCGCCTGGTTCGCCTGCGCCTGGGCGATCTGAGCCTGGCGCTGGATTGCGGCGTTGTGCGGCGCAGCCATGGCATCGATGTAGCCACTGTTCATGTCGTCGATGGACTGGATCTGCAGCGAGTCGACCGACAGGCCAATGCGCGCCATCTCCACCTTCGACCCGTCGAGCACCTCGGTCGCGAGCTTCTGCCGCTCGGTCACGATCTCCTCGACGGTCATGGAGCCGATGATCGACCGCAGGTGGCCGGCGAAGATGCGCCCCGTGAGGGTGGCCATCTGGTCCTGATCCGACAAGAAGCGCTGGCCCGCGTTGACGATGCTCTCGGTGTCGTTGCCCACCTTGAAAGCGATGACGGCCCGGACGTTCAGCGTGATGCCCTGCCTGGTCACGCACTGCTCGGACACCTCGGACTCGCACATGGCCAGCGACAGGTACCGCACCTTGCGGAACAGTGGCATGACGAACGCGCCGTGCCCCGTGATGACCTTGAACGGCGCGCCCCCCAGCCCGATGCGACCGCCTGAAACGAGCATGGCCTGGTCTGGCGCAGGGACCCGGTAACCGAGCATGACTCTCAACTCCTGTTTTGACCCCGTACCGGCGTCTTCGCCGGCATATCGCAATTATGTTCCCGGCGGCGACCTAGCTCGCAGGATCCTCGATGAAATCTTCCAGCGGGTCGGTCCAGGGGCTAACATCCACGGCGCGATGCCCACGCGACTCGATCACCAGGACGGTGCTGCCCTTCGGCAGCGGCTCGGCCGACCAGGCAATCAGTGCTTCCCGGCCGCCACGGACCGTCACCTCTACCTCGCCGGGCCCCGCCGGGCCGCGGGTGGCGACGACGATCTTCCCGATGCAGCCGACGAGGGCCTGATCACGTACCACTGCAGGGTCGTCCTTCCGACGGTCCGCGAGGCAACCGGCGGGAATAGACCGGTCGCTGAACCCCGTTGTAGCTCACGTCGGTGCGTTGTGTCCCCCGGGCCGCATCCACTGCCTTCGCGGACTACCGTTCGGCTGGAGCCGCGTTGCGCCACTCGCCGAGAGGCGACCTCGTACCGGCCTCGGCACGCCCTCGAGAGCAGCAGCTCCGGGGGCGTTGTCTTTTCCCCAGGGGTACCCGGGGGGTCGTCCCCCAGGGCTAGCACAGCTGGGGCGCTGTTAGCGCAGTCACCGGACTCGCGCGGCCCCCAGCTGGCGGCGCAGCACCGCGGGTGCCTCGGTCAGCGAGGGCCCATACCAGGTCAGGTGCCGGCCGCTGACCAGCGCGGTCCGGTTGCCCGGAAACGCCTCAGGACCATCAGAGGCGGTGAACCGGTACGGCTCGTCCGGCAGCACGACCAGGTCGGCGCCCGCGCCGAGCAGGTCGCCGAGGTCAACACGCGGGTACCGGTCGGAGTGCGCGCCGTAGACGTTCTGCACGCCCAGCCGGGCGAGCAGATCGCCGGCGAAAGTATCCCGGCCCAGGACCATCCACGGGCGGCGCCAGATCGGGACGACCGCCGC
>DASQIW010000220.1:0-3813 GCA_035631375.1 Streptosporangiaceae bacterium | reverse complement strand
CAGGGCCGGGGCAATTCGCGGGCGGGCAGACGCCAGGATCTGGCGCCGCAGCCGCTGGGGGCCGTTCGTGCCCGACCGGCGGTATCAGGTCACCGACCCTGGCGCGCCGCTGACGGCTCGGCCGGCACGCGAGACCGAATGGCTGGCCCGGTGACCGGGGAGACCCAGGAGGCGGTGATCCGCCGCCGGGTTCGGATTCCGCTGCGCTTCGCCGACGGCTACTCAACCTCTGCCACGGTCGTCAGCTTCGCCGGCCTGACCGATGCGCAGCAGCACGTGGCCCTGGAACTCGGCCGTCCCGCCGCAGCAGCGCTGCCGCTAGTGCGCCTGCACAGTGAATGCCTCACCGGTGACGTGTTTGGCAGTCAGCGGTGCGACTGCGGGGCGCAACTGCGCGAAGGGGTTGAGCGGATCACCAAGCACGGCGGGTATGTGCTGTATCTGCGACAGGAAGGGCGCGGCATCGGACTGTACGACAAACTCGACGCCTACGCGCTGCAGGATCGTGGTCTGGATACTTACGACGCGAACCTGGCGCTCGGTCACCAAGCCGACGAGCGCGACTACACCAGCGCGGCTCAGATGCTGCACGCGCTTGGCGCCGACCGCATCGTGCTAATGAGCAACAACCCGGACAAGGTCGCTCAACTCGCCCGCATGGGAATCACGATCGCGGGCCGAATCCCCACCGCGCTGCACCTTACTGGGGCCAACGCCGCATACCTGGCCACCAAGGCCAGGCGCGGCGGGCATGATCTGTTGTCTCGGAGTTTTGAACACGCCGCCGGGCCGCACCGGCGCGCCGATCCGCTCGCCGGTCCCCCAGACCTGGGGTTCGAAGCAGGATGACGGCTATCCGCGAGCATCCGCCTGCCATCACGGCGCCTGCCACCTCACCCGCCCCCGAGGCGCGCGCGCCAACGGATGCTAGTCCTGGCCGCGTCGTAGGCCTGGACGGCATCCGGGGCCTGGCCGCCCTGTTCGTCGTTCTCAACCACATCTTCGAGCGCTCATGGCCTGGGTACCCCGGTGCCAATCACGCCCCGTTCTGGGCGGCCTGGTTGATTTATGGCCGGGCCGGGGTCGCAATCTTCATCATTCTGTCCGGCTTCTCGCTGGGCCTCGGCCCGGCGCGTTCGGGGTGGCAGTTCAAATCGATCCCGACGTATGCGCACCGACGCGCATGGCGCATCCTCCCGCCGTACTGGTCCGCGCTCGGATTCAGCCTGGTGATGACCTGGTACGTGCTCGCGCAGCCCGGCCTGCGGGTGCCCAACGGGAAGTCCGTCGTCGTGAACGGTTTGCTCGTGCAGGACGTCTTCGTCGTAGGCAGCCCGAACCGAGCGTTCTGGTCTATCGCCATCGAAGTTCAGCTCTACGTCGTGCTCCCATTGCTGCTGGTGCTCGTCCGGCGAGTGAGTGCCCTCGCGATGGTGGGCCTAGTGGCTGTCATCGTCGTGACCATCGGCGTGCTGGGACCACACATGGCGCTCATGAACACCGCTCTGGTCAAGTTCACTCCCGATCTCGCGGTGCTGTTCGCCGTCGGCCTGCTGGCCTCCGGGATCGTCACCGCCGGCGAGCGCACCAGATCACGGCCCTGGGCCGGTTATGCGCTGGCCGCTGCGGTGCCGGCAATGGTGCTGATGGTGGTCAAGGGCTCCGTCTGGTCGAACATCAACCTGTTCTGGCTCGACCTGGCTTGGGCTCCGGCGATCGGCTGCTTCCTCACCGCGGTTGCCACCTCGCGCCCGCGGTTCGCCGTACGGTTCCTTAACAGCCGCCTGCCGAGGACCCTCGGCTCCTGCTCCTACAGCCTCTACCTGACGCATATGCCGATCGTCATCGCTGTGTCGTACGGCCTGGTGCTGGGTCGCGTCGCTCCAGGCACGCCGACCTTCTTCGTGCTGGTAGCGATCCTTGTGCCAGTGACCGTGTGTTTCGCGCGTTTGTTCGCCGCTGTGTTTGAGCTGCCTTTCCAGCGACACCGCGGATGGACTCCGCTCCGGCAGGCGATGGCGGCCAGGCTCCGGCAGCTTCGGCCAGGTGGATCGGCTCCCGTCGCCGAGCGCGGGCGGAGCGCTAAACCGGCGAGCGGCCCGCGAAGTCAAGCTGGTGAGCGACGTAGATCAGATCGCCCGAAGCCAGCTGCCCGCAGCGCACAGCCAGCCAGTCGTCCAGGTCCGCCGGTGCTATCCGGTCCGGGCGATTACGCAACGCCTCCCGGATCGTCGTAAGGATGCAGCGAAGGAAGTAAGCCTCGTCGGCCGGGTAGTTCCCGTCCGGAGCCGGGTACACGACCCAGTCCGACGATCCCGCTGCGAGTGCCGGCGCGCCCGCATCGCGCAGGTGGTAAAAAAGGCCGCGCCCCGTCCGGCTGTCCCCGGCCGGCCGGCCATAGCGAATGCGCTCGTCCATATCGCGGTGGTAGGCGCGCATGACCTGGTCGTCGTGGGCGTGGCCGGGCACGAATATGCTCTCTCCGTCGTAGTTGATCGTGAACCAGTAGACGCCGCCGGGCACAAGCAGCCGCAACATTCGCGGCAGGACGGCCGGCACGTCTACAAGGTCAAGGACGGCGTTGGCAATCAGCACATCAGCCAGCTCTCCGTGTCCGCCTTCGAGGTAGTCGCCGAGCTCGGCGTGCACCAGGCGAACCCGCAGATCGCCCACTTGCAGGCCATCCGGCAGCAGGTCGCAGCGCACATCCCGCCCGGCCGCCCAGTCGCGCAGCCACCGTCGTGAGCATTCCAGCAGCAGCAGGTCCGCGTCGAGCAGGACGTACTCGCCCGCGCCGACGACTCCCCAGTCCAGCAGACGGGTCACCATGGTTCCGAGGCCCGCGCCGACCTCCAGCACCCGCGGCGCACCCGCCGGCATAAGGCGGCGCAGCTCGGCCAGCACCTCCCGGTTGAGCGCCCGGTCATCGACTGTCGTTTTCGCGACCAGGTATCGGCCATAGTCGACGGTCGTCGACGCTTCCTCGGAATACGTCATCGGTTTCTCGGCTACAAGCTTCTGAGCCGATTGGGCATGTGCTGGCTCGCGCCGGGAGGCGGGGCCAGAGGTTGCCGGGCGGCAGCGGTTTGAGCAGCCAGGTTGGCAGCCCTTGTGGCAGGGGAAAACTGGGCGTTCGAGGGCGCGGGCTGCACCGTGCCGATGCGCAGAGCACCGGTCAAGTCGCTGAAACTCTTGCGCCGCCACCGGCTGACGTTGGGGAAGGTGACCGGTCCCATGCCGGACAAGCCGCCGGCGGCTGCAACCGCCTCGATCAGCTGCAGGCAGGAAGTGTGGTCGGCGACCTCAGAGAAGACCTGCCTGCCTACCGTCCACGGCGAGATGATGAACGCTGGAACCCGGAAGCCCGCGCCCAAGGGCAATCCTCCGCCAGGCGTGCCGGCCGGCGAGGTCAGGTGCACGAACTCTTCGGGGAACTCCGTCGGGTCGGGCGTGGGGGGGACGACATGATCGAAGAAGCCGTCATTCTCGTCGTAGCTGATTACGAACACGGTGGTGTTCCACAGGTCCTCGCTGGCGGCCAGCGCTTCAAGCTTCGAAGCGAGGAACTGAGCGCCGGCCGCCGGGATGTTGGGCGGGTGCTCGTCGGCGTTGCTCCCGATGAAGGACACATCAGGTAGCACGCCGCATGCACAGTCCTCCTCGAAGGCAAGGTCCTGGTTGCTTGCCGATGTCGGGCTGTCCGGGTCACCAATCCCGCCGGGAGTGCCGTCGCCAAATAGCGTGCCGTTAGCCAGCGAGCTGTTGAATAGGGCTGCGGGCACCAGGCCGGTGGTCTGGAACTTCCTGAAGTAA
>DASQIW010000219.1:0-15639 GCA_035631375.1 Streptosporangiaceae bacterium | reverse complement strand
TTCGTGACGAGGCTGGCGGTCGAGCCGATCGAGGTGCCCGGCCGGACGGGCGAGCCGGACGCGACGTTCGCCGAGAAGGTGCTGGCGCAGGTCGAGGAGCTAGCGGTGAACCGGCAGATTGTCAGCCTCAAGTCGCGCCTGCAGCGGCTGAGCCCGGTCAGCGAGCCTGGCTACAACCGGATTTTCGGCGATCTGGTGGCGCTGGAACAGCGGCACAAGGTCCTGCTCGAGCGGGCGACGGGCGGGCAGTAATCACGGAATAGCGGTCGAGCGCTACTGACCGTGAGGTGACAATATTGTGTCCGCTGCGAGCGTGGATCGTGTCGCACACTGGTCTGCATGAGCATCACGGCTGCGCCCCCCATTGATCAGGTAGCCGACCTCATCGCTCACGCGCGCGAGCGCGGAACGGTCTCGATGAGCGAGCTAACGGCCGCCTTCGAACGCTACGACCTTTCGGCTGAGGCGGTCGACAACGTGCTCCGGCTGCTCGCCGACGAGGGCGTCGAGATCAGCGATCCGAATCAGGACGCCGACGATCTGTTGTCGCGACAGGTGCAAACTGAGGCGCGCCGGGCCGTGACCGGTGATCTGGTGCGGATCTACCTGCGTGAGATCGGGCGGGTGCCACTGCTGACGGCGCAGGACGAGGTCGAGCTGGCGAAGGCGATCGAAGCTGGTCTGTTCGCCGAGGAGAAGGTTGAGGCGTGCCGAGTCGGCGGGCCGGATCGCGGGGGCGCGGAGCTAGCCGAGCTGATGCTGATCGCCGCGGACGGGATTGCGGCCAAGCAGCGCCTCATCGAGGCAAACCTGCGTCTGGTCGTGTCCATCGCCAAGCGGTACATCGGCCGGGGGCTGGTGTTCCTGGACCTGATCCAGGAAGGGAATCTCGGACTGATCCGCGCGGTGGAGAAGTTCGACTACACCAAGGGTTACAAGTTCTCCACGTACGCCACGTGGTGGATCCGGCAGGCCATCACCCGCGCGATCGCCGACCAGGCGCGGACCATCCGGATTCCCGTGCACATGGTCGAGACCATCAACAAGATGGCGCGGCTTCAGCGCCAGCTGCATCAGGAGCTCGGTCGCGAGGCTTCGCCCGATGAAATTGCTGCCGAGATGGGGCTGACGCCCGAACGGGTCGCCGAGATCCAGCGGATCGCCCAGGAGCCGGTGTCGCTGCAGTCACCCATCGGCGAGGAGGACTCAGACCTCGGGGACTTCATCGAGGATGCCGACGCCGTAATGCCGCTGGAGGCCGCGGCCTTCATCATGCTGCAGGACCAGCTCGACGAGGTGCTCGAGCAGCTGAGCCTGCGGGAGCAGCGAATCATCCAGCTGCGGTTCGGCCTCACGGACGGGCACCCCCGGACGCTCGAGGAGGTTGGCCGCGAATTCGGCGTGACCAGGGAGCGGATTCGGCAGATCGAGTCCAAGACGCTGGCAAAGCTGCGGCACCCCAGCCGTTCTCAGATGCTCAGGGAATACCTGGCCTAGCGAATCTCGCCCCTGTCGCCGCTGAGCCGCACCAGGCGCCGACACCGCCAGCCCGGCCGGAGGCCTGCCGCCAGCTGTGGACTGGCCGCCTCGCCCGCTGCGGATTGCTAGGCCGCGCCGCTGCCTATGGACTGCCCGGCGGCCGGAAAGGGTTCCGTTGACCCTCGCCGGGCAATGCCCACGAATAAGGGCTCAGTGATTCCTGCTGCTCGATATCTCCTCGGGAGACTCCTACCCGCACGCCGCGCCGACGTTGTCGGCGGTCGTACCAGGCAGCGGCGGCGATCGAAGCGACGACGATCCCGCCGAAAATGGCTAGCCACACCATTGGCCACCTTCTTTAGGCGGATATCAGTTTACGCCCGCCGGGCGCGGCGGTTCGCCTCGACTTTCCACCGACTTCGCGCGACGAAACCAGCCCATATCACCCAGCTGAGTGCGCGATACCGGTGGAAAGTCCGCACTCAACACCGCCTGGCGGTGGTGCGGGGAGGCTGGCTGACGGGAGCCGGGCAGCCCTCATCGCAGCCAGGCCGACGGGAGCCGGGGCAGCCCTCATCGCAGCCAGGCGTCCATGACAGCCCGGCTGGCAGCGTCAGCCGTGGAGCTGGCGCTACGGCGTTATGTCAGAACCAGAACCTGAACCGGGACGGCTCTTGCCGCCGGTGGTCGCGAACTGGCTCGTCTCGCTGGTTTCCTCTTCGGTGTCGCCGTTGCGCGCGCGCATGCCCGGGATTTTGGAGCCGAGAGACTGCGCAGCGCTCTGGGCTACCTGCGGCATGCGGTCGGCCAGCTGACCGCCGACCTTCTGGGCCTGGGTCTGGGCTGTCCCGCGGGCCTGCTGCACCGTTGGGTGTTCCCACGCAGTCTGGGCGTACTTGAGGATCTGGTCGTAGGTCTCTCTCCCGGACCGCGCACCGGCGACGAAGCCGGCCGCGAACCCGGCGACGAAGCTCGCTCGATACAGACGCATCTGATTCTCTTTCTCTCCCCCTGAAGAGCTTTGTTGCCTTAACTGCCCGCTCCGCGCCTGTCCATGCACGCGAGCTGGGACGGACCGGCTGACGTGCGCGGGAGCGGCGGTAGTGCGCTACCCTTATGCGCGCGGCGCCGAACCCTGGCGAGGGTCGGCACAGGCGCTGGCGATCCCGCGTAGCTCAATCGGCAGAGCGTCCGGCTGTTAACCGGCAGGTTATAGGTTCGAGTCCTATCGCGGGAGCTCAGAGCCCGTTTCCGAACAAGGAAACGGGCTTTTGTGCGCAGTGCGCTCGTGACCAGCCGGTAGGCGGCTGTCCGGCCCGCGGTACCGGTCGCTGCTCCCAGCGAGCTGACCGATGGCGCTGGGAGCCGGCGCTTTCCTGCGGTGCGTGGCCCGCAAGCTCGCCCAGGTAGTCACCGCCAGACACGCGACGATGACCGCCAGCGAAACGGTGACCGGCATTTCGATCACGCCATGGAGCAGCATCTTGGCGCCTACGAAGCACAGGATGACCGTGAGGCCGATGCGGAGGTACACCAGTCGGCTCAGCAGACCGTCCAGAAGGAAGTACAGCGATCGCAAGCCGAGGATGGCAAACGCGTTCGAGGTGAACACGAGGAACGGCTCACGGGTGACCGAGAACACCGCCGGAATCGAGTCGACCGCGAAGATCACGTCGCTGACCTCGATCAGAACGAGGACGATCAGCAGCGGGGTAGCGGTGAGGCGGCCGGCCTGGCGCACCCAGAGTCGGTCGCCGTGATATCCATCGGTGGTCCTGATCACCCGCCGGATCACTTGACCGCCTCGCCGGGCCGACGGCCCGCCGTGGGAACGGAGCATTCGCAACGCGGTCACCAGCAGGAAGGCGCCGAATACATAGGTCACCCAAGCAAAGCGGTCCAGTAGCGCTGCGCCCGCCGCAATCAGTACCGCTCGCAGCGCGAGCGCGCCGAGGACGCCAAGGAACAGCACCCGGTGCTGGTAGGCGCGGGGCACCGCGAATGCGGCGAAGATCAGCGCGAAAAGGAGAACGTTGTCGACCGACAGGCTTTTTTCCAGCAGGTAGCCGGCGAAGTACTCACCGCCGCGCGCTGGCCCCCAGGCTGCCCACACGACAGCGCCGAAGCCTGCGCCGAGACCTACCCAGAGAGCGCTCCACCGAAGTGCCGTCGTCGGCCGGCGCGCAGCACGATGAGCCAGCATGTCGGCGGTGAGCATGCCAGCGATGGCGGCCAGCGTGGCCACCCAGACCCAGATCGGTACGGACATCCTCAGCTCGCCTCGCTTCAGCATGTGCTGGCGGCAACGTTGCGCCGCCAGCGTTGCCGTCAACCCGCTGCCGGCACCTCCGCCGGCGGGAGCAGGCCTGCATCGGTGAGCATCCGCCTGGCCCTGTCGACCGTTCCGTCGCGGGCGATGAGGTCAAAGCGCCCGGCAGCGAGGGCGCGCACGGAGCGAAAGTCACGCTGGCCCCGCTTCGCCTTGTGGACGACGAAGCCGAGAACAGCGCCCCACAAAGCGCCGACTCCGACGGCCAGCGCGATGACGCCGAGCCACGCGCGTCCGCTGGTGAGCAGGCCAAGCAGCAGGCCAATGAGCAGGCCCGCCCACAGGCCGCTCAGAGCCCCTGCCGACGAGGATCGCGCGGTCGTCAGCCGTCCGGTAACGCGCTCGATCAGCCGCACGTCGCTGCCGACAATGTCGAGCTTGTCCACCGGGAAACCGTCGTCGGAGAGTCGGTCGACAGCGCGCTGCGCGCTCGCGTAGTCGTCGAACCGCGCCACAGTGTTCCAAGCGGCACTGATCGGGTTCAGCATCGGCGCTCCGGTGCCCAGCATGACCATCCTTCCTATCGGAACGACACCAGCGTCGGCTGCCTCAGTGCACGCTAGGTCGGCACCGAATGGAGATCCGGTGGAGCGTTGTGGGCGTGAGCCTGTCGGTCACGCCGGGAGGTTCCGCCAATCCGTTTGGCGGAAGGCACATTGACGGCCATTGCGCGCAGTTCCTAGCGTTGAGGGCGCCAGGTGAGCAGCCTGCCGCGACGAGGAGGCCCGGAATGGCGGAGATCGTAGTCGGCATCGCCTCGTCGCACACGCCCCAGCTGAGCTCGGGCGTTGACATGTGGCCCGACCACGCCGATCGTGATCGGCGGGTCGGCGAGCAGGCGCGGCTGCTCGGTAAGGACGGCGAGTACCACAGCTACGACGAGATCCTCACGTCCGTCGGCCCTGGCGTAGCGGAGCAGCTCACCGACGAAACCTGGCAGGGCAAGTACCGCCGGACCCAGGACGCGATCGCCACGCTCGCGCTGCGGCTGAGCAAGGCGCAGCCGGACATCGCCGTCGTGATCGGTGACGATCAGCGGGAGCTGTTCCTGGACGACGGCATCCCGGCGCTCGCGTGCTATGCCGGGGACGAACTCGTCGACTTCCCGCCCGACGAAGACGCACGGGCCCGGCAGCCCAAGGGCATCCGCGCCGCGTCCTGGGCCGTGCACGCCGATCACCCGGAACGGCATCCCGTGGATGGGGCGCTGAGCCGGCACATCGCCGAGCAGCTGTCGCTGGCCGACTACGACATCACGCTGCTGACTCAGCAGCCGGCCGGACGCAGCCTGGGTCATGCATTCACGTTCCCGCGCTACCGGCTCGGACTGCCGGCCGCGACGCCCATCGTGCCCATCTTCGTCAACACCTACTACCAGCCGAACGTGCCGTCCGCGGCTCGCAGCTACGGCGTCGGGCAGGTGATCCGGCGCGCCATCGAAGGCTGGGACAGCCCCGCTCGGATCGCGGTTATCGCCTCGGGCGGACTGACTCACTTCGTCATCGACGAAGAGCTCGACCGCCGCGTGCTCAGCGGCATCACCGAACGCAACGCGAGCCTGCTCACCTCGCTACCGCGGGCCTCGCTGCGGTCGGGGAACTCCGAAATCCTGAACTGGGTGGCCGCGGCGGGCGCGCTGGAAGGCCTGACCGCGACCGCCGTCGACTACGTTCCCGGCTACCGGAGTCCGGCGGGCACCGGCACGGGAATGGCATTCGCCTACTGGGATTAGGCCGGGACGAGCCCGCGCCCCGGCCGGCCACGGAAGGATCAGCTGTGTATCAGGACATCCCCGTGCTCGACGTCCACGGCCACGTAACGGTGCCGCAGGCCGCCAACTCGTTCCTCGTCATGATGCTGGGCTCCAACACTGCGATGCCCAGCCCGATCGGCCAGCCCGCCGCCGGGCCTGCCGGGGTGACCCCGGACGAGTTCCGGGCCGCGGCCGCGGGCCACGCCAAGTACATGGATGACCGGAACATCGACGTCCAGATCATCGGCCCGCGCCCGTTCCTCACGATGGGCTGGATGGAGCCGCACCTGGTGCCAGCCTGGTCCCGGTACGTCAACGACATGATCCACCAGCAGTGCACGTTCTTCCCCGACAGGTTCCTTGGTGCCTGCGCGCTGCCACAGCTCAGCGACGCCCAGGACATCTCGCACTGCATCGACGAGCTGAATCGCTGCGTCACCGAATACGGCTTTGTCGCCGCGTACGCATCGCCCGATCCGGCGGGGCGCCGGACGACGCCGGGCATGCACGAGCCGTACTGGTTCCCGCTCTACGAGCGGTGCCAAGAGCTGGACATCCCGATCATCGTGCACGGAACGAACGCGCTGGACCCGCGCTTCGGAGTGGTGCCGCACAACTACCAGCTCGGCTTCCTCACCGAGCAGTACCTGGCGGGCCAGTTCCTCAGCCACGGCGACGTGTTCGAGCGGTTCCCTGAGCTCCGCGTGATCATCTGCCACTGCGGCGGGGCTCTCGACCGGTTTATCCCGACTGACCATCACCTGGCGCAGAAAGACCTCTCCCGGAACCTTTTCTACGACACCTGCGGGTACGACCTGGTCTTCCTCGAAGCCGCGATCCGGCAGCGCGGTGTCGGCCGGATGGTGTTCGGCTCGGAGGCGCCGGGCTCAGGCCGGGCCGTGCGGCCCGAGACCGGCCGTACGTCTGACGACCTCGTCCCGGTAATTGGCGATTTCGGCTTCCTGTCCGAGGACGACAAGAAGAAGATCTTCAATGAGAACCCGGCGAGGGTGGTGCCGGGGCTGGCGAAGATCGTCCGCTGAGCCGTCAGGATTCCGAATGCCCAGACCGGAACGGGGTAGCCGGGCCGGATGCGACTATGTCCGTCGCGGTCCTAGGCGTGGGCCTGCGCCACGCCGGCGTCGCGCAGCAGTCGGGGAAGGAGAGAACCATGGCTGAGGAGCCGCGGGCAGAGACGGTCGGCAGCCTCCTGCGGTCAGAGGAGGTAGTCCGCGCGGTTCGGAGCGGTCCCGAGGACCGGGACGCCGCGAAGGTTCTCGACGAGGCCGTGCTGGAAGCGATCACGCTGCAGGAGGAAACCGGACTCGACGTGATCACTGACGGCGAGGTGCGCCGGCTCGCGTGGGCGCAGACGACGAGGTTCCTCGACTGCTTCGCGGCTACGCCGGGAAGAGGCGTGCTCAACTGGCGCGGCGCCGGGGCGGGTTCCGTGGCGCCGGCGCCGCCGGGTGCCGGCCAGCCGCCTGTCGGAGGTGGCTATCCCGCGGTCATCGGGCGGGTCGCCGACGCCGCGCGGATCGGGGACATGACAGCCGAGTACGCCTTCCTTGCCCAGCACGCTGGCGCGCGGACGAAGTTCACCGTGGCCGCACCGAGCTATCACCGCCGTTACTGGTCGCCGGAACACTCGGTGGCCGCCTACCGTGACTGCGAGGAGTTCCTCACCGAGATCCGGGATTATCTGCGCGAGGTGGTCAGGGATCTGGTCGCGCTGGGCTGCGACTACATTCAGCTCGACGCCCCGAATTACGGTTCTCTGTGTGATCCGGACACCCGGAAGCGGATGACCGCGGAAGGGCGAGATCCGGACGCCGAGACGGTCTTCGACGCCGAGCTCGACAGCTCGCTGTTCGACGGCGTCATCGGTGTCACGTCGGCGCTGCACATCTGCCGCGGCAACGGGCCGGGCGGCGCATGGCACTCCGCAGGAGGCTACGGCGCGATCTCCGGCTTGCTGTTCCCGCGGCTCGGCTTCGACCGGCTGCTGCTGGAGTACGACTCCGACCGGGCGGGGACGTTCGAGCCTCTCGCAGACATCCGGCCAGGGACAGTCGCTGTGCTCGGCCTGCTGACGACCAAGTCCGACCAGCTGGAGGACGAGGCCATTGTCGAGGCTCGGATCGCCGAGGCGGCGCAGGTTAAGCCGCTGGCCGAGCTGGCCCTCAGTACCCAGTGCGGGTTCGCGTCCGTTCCTGCCGCCAATCCCGTATCCACCGCCGGACAGCAGGCCAAGCTGGCAGCCGTCTCCAGGATCGCCCGGCGCACATGGTCGGCCTGAGTACGCTCGACGCGCTGCTGGCCCGACTGGCGGCGCTGGACTCCTGCGCCTGCTCGGACGCGCTGGACCGACTGAACCTGAGGGGCGTCGCGCCCGGTCTGAGGTCCCTGACCATCAGCCGCCGCGTCACCGGGCGCGTCATCACGGTTGCACTCGGCCCGGCCGGCAGCGCCCCGGCCAGTGGCAGCGAGCGGCACCTGGGCACAGCTGCGATCGAGGCTGCCCAGCCCGGCGACGTGATCGTCGTGGCTGCGGGCGGCCGAGTCGACGCGGCTGGCTGGGGCGGGGTGCTGTCGCTGGCGGCGACGATGCGCGGCGTGCGCGGCGTGATCGTGGACGGCGCGTGCCGGGACGTCGACGAAAGCGCGGCACTGGGCCTGCCGGTCTACGCGCTCGCCGCCGTGCCCTCGACGGCCCGCGGTCGGCAGGCAGAGGTTGGCTGGAACACCCCGGTCCAGATCTCAGGGATCGGTGTGGAGCCCGGCGACCTCGTGGTCGCCGATGGCAGCGGCGTCGTCTTCGTCCCGGCTGGCCGGGCCGCGGACGTCATCGCCGCGGCCGAGGAGATCACCGCGAGGGAGGCCGCCATGGCGAAGCGGCTGCGGGCCGGCGAGTCGGCCTCCGCCGTGCTCTCGGCTGACTACGAGCAGCTGCTGACCGCGAGGAGGGACAGCCAGTGACCGGTGCGGCGTCAGCAGGCGATCCGCTCGTGGGCGGCCTCGCCGCGCTCGACATCAGCCATATCAGCGACGCGCTCGACCGTCTCGGCATCGCCGGCCAGTGCCTCGGGATCCGGCCGCTGCATCGGGCCTTCCGCCTGGCCGGGCGCGCGTTCACGGTCCGGTACGTGCCTGTCGGCACCTCTCGTGGCACGGTCGGCGACTACATCGACAACCTCGAGCCCGGTCAGGTTCCCGTGCTCGACAACGCCGGACGCGTCGACGCGACGGTCTGGGGCGACCTGCTCACCGTGACCGCGCATCGGATGGGCCTGCCCGGCACGGTGATCGACGGCGTCTGCAGGGACACCGACCGCAGCCTCGAGACGGGCTATCCGATCTTCAGCCGCGGGCACTGGATGCGGACCGGCAAGGACCGCGTGCAAGCGGATGCTTACCAGGTACCGGTCAGCATCGGCGGCGTCCGGGTCGAGCCTGGTGACGTCCTGGTCGGTGGCGCGGATGGGCTGGTGGCCGTTCCCGCCGGCCGCGCCGCCGAGGTGCTCGAGGTCGCGCGGGAGATCGCCGAGCACGAGGAGCGGATCCGCGCCGCCGTCGCTGCAGGCGGCCGTCTCGACGCGGCCCGCGCGTCCGCCGGTTACCACGACCTGCAGCATCGCGCCCGGTAGCTGAGGCTGCCGGGCAGGCTCAGCGCGCCCAGCAGACAGCACCGTTTGACTCGCGGCTCATCCGGCGATGATTCGCCGCGAGCGCAACGGGTACTGAGAAATTTCATGTTCGTGATCACTACCTATCCCTGGCCAGTCCCTTCGGCCTATGTGGAACTGTCCGGGTATCGGCGAGGAGAAAGTGCTCGGTCTTATCCCGACGCCGCCACGGACACCGTAGAAAGCCGAGCGCGGCACGTGGAAGAGATGGTGGGCTGGACCGGTCCGGAAAGGATCCGGTTCGGCTGGTACCGCCTTCGGCTAGCCATCCGCGACAGCCGCACCGCGTCGCGCAAGCAGAGCAAGCCCTAACCGAGGGAAGCGATGCGGCCAGCTGCGGCCTGACCGGGGGAGGCGCCCCCGGCGAGGCCGCAGCGTGCAGGGTCTCGCGGTCAGCTCACGTGCGGGCGGTTGCCCTTCTCCTGTGCTGGCATGCTCTGGACCGCACCAGGGAACGGCGGCAGCGGCAGTTGCGAGGTCTCGAACTGGGCCAGGTTGTTGGCGCCCACCGTGTCGGGCAGCTGGGGTGCCGGGCGGATGTCCTGCTCGAAGCGGAACGCCGAGGTCAGATCGCCCACGGTGGATCGCCGCCAGTCGCTGATGTTTGTCTCCTGCACGCCGGTGATGCGCTCCAGGAACTTCAGCTGCGAGGTGTGGTCGGAGACTTCGGAGTTCACGTAGCCGCCGATCGTCCACGGGGAGACGATGATGCACGGCACGCGGAAGCCCAGCCCGACCGGGAATCCGCCGCCGGCAACCCCGGTGTTGGAGGTCTTAAACACGAACTCGTCGGGTGTGCCGGGGGGCGGCGTCGGCGGGACCACGTGGTCGAACAGCCCGTCGTTCTCGTCGTAGCTGAGGATGAAAACTGTCGTGGCCCACACATCGGGGTTCGCGGCGATCGCGTCGATCTTTCCGGCCACGAAGGTCGCGCCAGCGGCCGGGGTGGCGTTCGGGTGCTCGTCGAAGCCGGACGGCGGCAGAATCCAGCTGACCGTGGGCAGCGAGTCGGTGAGGCAGTCGTACTCGAACTGGCCGAGCGGCTGGACGGTGTTCCCGAAGTCGAAGAGCGGATCGCCCGGTTTTGCCTGAGCGAACTCGGTGAACTTGCTGATCGCCGCGGATCCAGTCAGGCTGCCCGGCTGCCGGTAGATCCGCCAGCTCACGCCGGCGTCGGACAGCCTCTTCGGGTAAGTCGTCCAGGAAAACTGGTTGGGAGGTCCGCTGGTGGACAGTGACGGGCCGCCCGCCAGGCCGCCTGGGTCGATAGTTCCGGACATCCACATATGCCGGTTGGGACCGGTGTCGCCGATCACCGAGCAGTGGTAGTGGTCCAGGACGGTGAACGCGTCCGCGAGCGCGTACTGAAACGGAATGTCATCCCTGGTGAGGTACCCCATCGTGTACGGGCCGACGTCGGGGCCGTCGGCTGCGAGATGCGCGGGCACCCAGTTGTCCATCTTGCCCCCGTTCCACGCGAAGTGCTGGACGTCCCACGCATGGCTAGTTGAGGGGATCGCCTGGGCGGCTGTTGACCGGCTGTCCAGGTGATAGGGCAGGAGGTAGCCGGCCGGGTTGGTCGGGTCTGGCTGGAAGAAAACGGATCGGCCAGAATCCAGGATCAGTGGTGAGGGGTCGCCGAACCCGAGCACGCCCGACAGCGTGCCGAAGTAGTGATCGAAACTGCGGTTCTCCTGCATCAGCATCACGACGTGCTTGATGTCGGCCAGCTTGCCGCCGGCTGGTGGCGTCGCCGCGAGCGCCTTGCTCACGTTCGCAGGCAGAGCGAGCGATGCCGCCCCGAGGGCGGTGGCCGCAGCACCTGCGCCCAGCAGTCGGCGTCTGGTTAATCCCGTCTGCGCAGCCTGCGCGGGACTTGAGTCCATGGGGTCCTCACTCTCGGTCAACTTGGCCCTTCGGAGCACCATGAGCGTGCGAGCGGTCGCGTGGTTGAGAGCGGGCTGAAGGACTGTCAAATCTTCGCGGAAGAGTTTCTGGCGCCGCGGACGCTAACGGCTGCGGCCTGGCGGGTTTAGCCCCGCCAGGCCGCAGTGTTTTGTGCGATCGGTTGTCAGCCGCCCATGCCGGGCGGGTTGACGCCTTCCAGGTCCCGCTTCGTCACCCGGATCATGACCAGCGTGATGATGAGCGCGAGGGCCATGATTCCGGCCGAGACCTCGAACCCTCGGGAGAAGCCAGTCGCCAGAGCGTGATTGGCGATCGTCTTCTGGAGCGCAGCCATCTGGTGCGGTGACGGCGTGACAGCGTGCCCAGCCGCAGCCGCGTGCGCGGCGGCTGCCTTCGCGGCCGCGACCGAGGTGCGCAGGTGATCGGCGAACACCGTCCAGGCAACCGTGCCGAGCAGGGCCAGTCCGATCGATCCGCCGACCTGCTGGCCGGTATTGACGAGGCTGGATGCCACGCCCGTGTCCCGCTCCTCGACCTTGGACAGTGCCACCAGGAACAGCGGCATGAACAGGCTGCCCAGGCCTACCCCGGTCACTAGCGTCGGGCCGAGGAAGCTGGCCGCGTATGAGCTATCTGCGCTGATCCGTGACAGCCAGAACATGCCGCCGGCGGACAGTATCGTGCCGGCGATCAGGATCGGCTTGGCGCCGATGCGCCCGACCAGCGCTGCGCTGACGCCCGACATCGCCATGATGGCGCCCACCATCGGCAGGTAGGCGATGCCGCTCCGCAGGGCGCTATAGCCCCAGACATTCTGGACGAAGATGGTCAGGAAGAAGAACAGCCCGAACATCGAGGTGCCGATGCACAAGAGGATGAGGTTCGCCCCTGATCGGCTCGAGTTGCGGAATATCCGCAGCGGGAGCAGTGCGTGCTTGCTGCGCGACTCGATGAGCACGAACGCGCCGAGCAGGACTACGGAAGCGGCCAGCGACGCGACGACCTTCGCGTCACCCCAGTGCGAGACGCCGTTCTGGGTCGTGGCCGCGTTGGACAGGCCGAAGACCAGCGCGGTCAGGCCGCCAGTGCCGGTTATCGCGCCCGGCAGGTCGAAGCGGCCGGTGTGCCGTTCCGACTCAGACAGCACGCGCGGGGCGAGCAGGGCGACCAGGATGCCAATGGGCACGTTCACGAACAGCACCCAGCGCCAGGACGCGTACGTGGTGAGCAAGCCGCCCAAGATCAGGCCGATGGCGGCGCCGCCGATGGCCATGGCCGAAACGACGGCGAATGCCCGGTTCCGCTGCCCGCCCTCCGGGAACGTCGTCGCCACCAGCGACAGCGAGGTCGGCGCGACGATCGCGCCGCCGAGTCCCTGGACTGCGCGCGCGGTGAGCAGCCAGCCCTCGCTCGTGGCGAATCCGCCGAGTAGCGAGGCCAGCGAAAATATGAGGAGGCCGGCGATGAAGACCCGACGCCGGCCGAGGATGTCACCGGCCCGGCCACCGAGCAGCAGGAAACCGCCGAAGGTCAGGGCGTAGGCGTTGACGACCCACTCCAGGCCCGAGTTCGAGAAGCCCAGGGCGTGCTGGATGTGGGGGAGGGCGACGTTCACGATGGTGGCGTCCAGCACCACCATCAGCTGGGCTGCGGCGATGACGACGAGGGCCAGGCCCAGGCGGCGGCGGGCGGGGCTCGCTGTCCCGGCCCCCTGGCCCAGGACGGCGGCCCCGCTGGCGGGTGGTGCCAGGCCCGATGACTTGGCAGGCATATGAGTGTGACTCCTTCGTTACGTTCTGCGACCAGCACGGACGTCGTGCTGTCACGGCGACTTGGTTGTTGCTCTCGATAGAGAGACCGAGCGACGCGCGTTTTTGTGACCGGTCTCGCCGGCGCGATGCTCGTCCATTTCCAGGGCCACGTTCCCCCGGCGGTCCTGTGGTGGCGGATGTGAGCGGGCAGGCCTGCGATCGAGGCCCGGCGGCGGCCTAGTCGGGCGCCGGAGCTCCGCTCACGGCGTGCGTCACCTCCCCCGGCGCCGTCCGGGGATGGCTAGTGTCGGCGTCCGAGCTCTCCTGCCCATCACTGTCATGCAGCGCAGTGACGAGCAGGCTCGCCAGCTTGCTGTGCATGGCGTCTGACGCGTCCGCCCCCGTTGCGGGCGCGTCATGGGCATCAGTGCTGAGCATCTTGCGGATCAGGGCAAGAAGTTGCGAGCGCTCGTCGCAGGTCAGAGCCTTATTCCACGGCATCCGGGCC
Organism: Streptosporangiaceae bacterium; assembly: GCA_035631375.1. GTDB lineage: Bacteria > Actinomycetota > Actinomycetes > Streptosporangiales > Streptosporangiaceae > JAJYUU01. The sequence continues at coordinate 2,225 of DASQIW010000219.1, read as the reverse complement.
GTGATCTCGGCCTCAATCTTGCGCTTCAGGGCAATCCCGTCCTCGGTGAGGACGAGGTTCTTCACTCGCCGGTCCGCTGGATGCGGTTCCCGGCGGGCTAGCCCGCGCTTCTCCAGCATGTCGGCGACCAAGGTGACAAAGGACGCGTCACAGTGCATCCGCTTGCCGAGCTCCTTCATCGCCAGCGGGGAGTCGAGGATGTGCAGCGCCTTGACGAAGGGCATCGGCACCCCGAGCTCCTGAGCCAGCGCCTCGCCGTGCCTGATGATCCTCCCGATCAGCTCGAAGCAGCAGTCGGCGACCTCCCAGGTCTGCGACTGCTCGTCAACGGGCTGAGTCGTCACTGCGTGTCCCCCGGTCCCTGCTGGAAGAGCGATTGAGCGAGTAAATGATTGAGCACCTCAACGGTATGCCCGCTCGCTTGAGTGTGTCAAACGTTATTGTCCTCAACTATTTCCGGCTCGTGTCCAGGCCTGGAAGGTGCAGTGGCACGTGCTCCCGATCGCCAGCGAGCGGCTAGCCGCGCCGCTCGATCAGGCCGCGGATGAACGCGGCCTGACCCGCATGCTCCAGGTCGTCGCACAGCACGCTCACCAGCCGGACGGCCATCGTGACCGGCGGATCCCAGCGGCGGTCCACCACCTTTGCCAGCTCGGCCTCGGTCAGCCCGCTGACGAACGAGATGGTTTGCTCATAAGTTGCGTCGTGGTACGCGGCGAGCAGGTCTGCGGGGGCACGGACGGCCGCCACCTCAGCCCTGGTGTGCCCGTATCCGGTATCTGCGGAGTCGAGCGGCAGGCCGAACCGCTCCTGAAAGCCCGACAGCCACACCTGGGTGAGTCCGCCTGCGGCGGCCACGTGGTCATCCTGAACCCTGGTCAGGTGCCAGACCTGCCAGCAGATTGAGTTCGCCGCCGGGTCGGCCCGGTACTGGAGATCATCCTCGGTCAGGCCGTCGAGCACATCGTGCACGACCTCGCGGATGCGGCCGAAGCCATCAACGAGGAGGTCGGTACCCGGCATGAGCTCGCCTCCGAATCCATCGAGCAGCGCTTCCGAACGCTAGTACACCAAGCGCAGCTGATCGCGTCACGGACCGGGATTAGTGGCGAGCGAACAGGAAATCCCAGATCGCGATCAGCATGACGGCGCCGATCGCCAGCGTGACAACCCCGCTGCGCCAGCGGGTGCGCCGGCCTCCCTTCACCCGCTGATGACCGACCTTGACGTCGTTATGCGCCGCTACGGATTTCTGGCCGTGCCAGCCGAGCGTCAACCCCGCTGCGAGGAAGATGATGACGATGATTATTGCTGCCGGAGTCATGCCTCGTCTTTCTGCCTCCGGGGCCCCCCTGCCGAACTCGATAATTCCCCATCACGGAGTGTGACACCAGTGGAAACGCCGCGTGACGACCGACCCGGCAAGACAAGCCCATCCCCGGCACACCGCGGCTACCAGATGCAGGACAAGGAGAACCCACCGCGATGAGCGAGGCACTGACTGCCAGCACGGTCACCATGAGCGGGCACGGCGGCGACGAGGTCGAGGCCTACCTCGCCGTGCCGGTTGACGGCGCGTCGGCGCGCGGCAGCGTAGTCGTGATCCACCACATGCCCGGCTACGACACTTCGACCAAGGAGATCGTCCGGAAGTTCGCGGCGCACGGGTACGCGGCGCTCATGCCGAACCTTTACTACCGCGAAGCTCCCGGCGCCAGCCCCGATGACGCCGCCGCGGTCGCGCGCGCCAACGGCGGCGTACCCGACGAGCGGCTTCTCGGCGATGTGGCCGGCGCGGCCGGCTACCTTCGCGCGCTCCCCGGTGCTAACGGAAAGGTTGGTGTCATCGGCTACTGCTCCGGCGGACGGCAGGCATTCCTCGCGGCGTGCAGCCTGCCGCTCGATGCGGCGGTCGACTGCTACGGCGCGTTCATCGTGAGCCCCGTGCCCGAGGGCGTGCCACTCAAGGTCCAGCCCATCGTTGGCCTCGCGGGCAACCTGTCCTGCCCGCTGCTCGGATTGTTCGGCGCTGACGACAAGATGCCCACGCCTGCGGAGACGACGGAGCTCTCCAAGGCACTTCACGAGGCCGGGAAGCCGCACGAGTTCCATACCTACGACGGCGCCGGACACGCCTTCTTTGCCGTGGACCGGGTGGCGTACCGCCCGGAAGCCGCGAATGATGGCTGGCAGAAGATCTGGGATTTCTACGGCCGCTACCTGAC
>DASQIW010000218.1:0-2589 GCA_035631375.1 Streptosporangiaceae bacterium | reverse complement strand
CAGGCTAATCAGGAACCAGATCGTCCGGAACCGTAGCTATCGTCGGGAACCGGAAACCCCGCTGACCACATTGAGCGCTACCGCAGCGCAACGGGTAGGGAACTGCCATGGACATCCTGCTGATGGCCGGCCTGTGGCTCGACGCGTCGGCCTGGGACGACGTTGCCGCCCAGCTCGACGCCCGCGGCCACCGCGCCGTGCCGGTCACCCTGCCGGGCCAGGGTGACGGCAATACGTCGGCGACGCTCGCGGATCAGGTGGCCGCCGTGGTCGCGGCCGTCGACGCGGCTGCCGGGAGGCCTATGGTGGTGGGGCATTCCGCTGCCAGCAGCCTGGCGTGGCTCGCCGCCGACGCCCGCCCCGGCAAGATCAGCAAGGTCGTCCTGATCGGCGGCTTCCCGGCCCCGGACGGCCAGCCATACTTCGATCTTCTCCCGGTCCAAGACGGCGCGCTCCCCTTCCCGGGCTGGGGCGAGTTTGTAGGGCCGGACTCCGCCGATCTGGACGACGCCACGAAGCGGGCCTTCGCGTCGGCGGCGATCCCGGTCCCCGAAGGAGTCACTCGCGGAGTGATCGAGCTCGCCGACGAGCGCCGCTATGACGTCCCGGTGGTGCTGGTCTGCCCGGAGTTCACCCCGGCCCAGGCCAGGGAGTGGATAGAGCAGGGCGAGGTGCCCGAGATGGCGAAAAGCAAGAATGTCTCCTATGCCGACATCGATTCCGGTCACTGGCCCATGATCAGCGCGCCGGCCGAGCTCGCGCGCCTGCTGGTGCAGGCGGCTGAGGAGTCCTGAGCGGGCCCACGCTCATCGAGGGAGGATCCGCGATGCGGTACACGACCCGGCCGCTCGACGCATCCACCTGGACGGCGTTCGCCGAGCTCGCCGCGCGCAACAACGGCGTTTTCGGCGGATGCTGGTGCATGGGCTACCACCCCGAGCCGTCCCGGACGAGCGCGGCGCAGAACCGTGCCGGGAAGGAGCGCCGGATCCGGGAGGGCCGCGCGCACGCCGCGCTGGTCTTCGACGAGAACGGCACCGCCCAGGGCTGGTGCCAGTACGGGAGCCCCGGCGAGCTTCCGGGCATCAAGCACAAGCGCGAGTACGACAAGGACCCTCCGCCACCGCCGGACTGGCGAATCACCTGCTTTTTCGTCGACAAGAGGCACCGCGGTCAGGGCGTCGCGCGCGCGGCGCTGGAGGGCGCGCTCGGCCAGATCGCCCATGGTGGCGGCGGGCTGGTCGAGGCGATCTCCGAGGTGATCAGCGGCCGCCAGGCGCACGGCCGCTTCCTCTTCAGCGCGACCGTCGAGCTTTTCGAGCAGAACGGCTTCGCCCGCGTCCGCCAGGTCGGCAAGCACGCGTGGATCATGAGCAGGAGGATCGAGCCGGCCTGAGCATCGGGCAGGCGGCCGGGGTCGGCAGACTGGATGAGGTTGCGGAAGCGATGGACCAGTTCTGCCGGAGGTGTTCGTGATGAGTGACATGAAAGGCCGGGCCGGTCGCAAGGTCGCGGTACTGGGCCCGATCCCTCGCGACCAGGTCGTGACCCATGCCGGTGAGCGTGTCCACAAGTACGGGTGCGTGATGTATACGGCGGTTGCGCTCTCGGCTCTGATGGACGCGGGCGACACGATCGTCCCGATCTCACACGTCCGCCGGCAGGACGAGGGCCCGGTCAAGCAGATCCTCGGGTCCTTCCCGAATATCGACACCTCCGGTATAACCTCCTCGGCCGATCGCGGGGACGTCGTTGAGCTGCGCTATCTCGACCAGAATCGTCGCGTCGAGCGGCAGACGAGCTTCATGAACCCGGTCCTGCCGGCCGACCTCGACAAGGTGCTCGATGCCGACATGTTCGTCTGTGTCCCGATCACGGACTACGAGGTGGGGGAGGCAACGCTGCGGTACATCAAGGAGCACAGCCAGGCGACCGTGGTGCTGGATGCCCACGGCCCCGCGACGACGCTGACCCGGAGCGGCGAGCGCCATCCAAGAGTGTGGGCTGACCAGGACGTATGGCTCCCGTACGTCGACATCCTGAAGATGAACCTCGACGAGGCGAGCTCGACGTGGCTGGGCAGGTCAGCGGAGGTGCCGGCTGATCCGCCGAGGCTGACCGATGACCAACTGCGCGACCTGGCTCATCATGGCCTGGACTGCGGCGCCGGAGCGGTATGTGTGACCCTTGACGAGCGTGGCTGCGTAGCCTACTTCCCCGACGGCTCCGGCGGGGTCGCCGAGGAGTTCGTCGATCGTATCGAGGTGAAGCACGTCGTGGACACGACCGGTGCCGGCGACTCGTTCGCCGCCGGCCTGGCCTACGGCTACCTCGCGTACCGCGATTACGTCGTGGCCTGCCAGTACGGGAATGCGATGGGCGCTCAGCGCTGTACCGGCACGGACCTGAACGTTTACCTGTCACGAGAAGGAACGGAGCAGCAGATCCTCGCGGCGTACGGTCCTCGATCGCGGTAGGAGGTGCCGTGGACGGTTTCTTGCTCACCTACGACGGCTTCGACCCCGGGACCGAGGGGCTGCGGGAGGCGCTGACCTCGACCGGCAACGGTTACCTGTGCACCCGTGGCGC
>DASQIW010000217.1:0-60543 GCA_035631375.1 Streptosporangiaceae bacterium | reverse complement strand
ACGCCTGCACCCGCACCCCGCCACCGGGGCTTGGGCCGCCCGGGCTTGGGCCGCCCGGGCTTGGGCCGCCTGGGCTTGGTCCGCCCGGGCTTGGGCCGCCTGGGCTTGGTCCGCCTGGGCTTGGGCCACCTGTACAGGCGCCGCCGGAGTCACCCGGACCCGGCGGAGCCATTCCGTCGGCTGATGCCTGGATCAAAGGCCTCGCCATGAACTGGCTCGAGTCCGGGTCGTGCTCACATGCGCGCGAGACGACGAATTACGTGCCCGGAAGGCTTCTTGGCCACCTGATCAAGGTCAGGAACCCGACGTGCACGGCACCGGGCTGCAGGCGACCGGCGCAGCAGAGCGACATTGATCACGTTGTCCCGTACGACCGGGGTGGCCGCACCTGCGAGTGCAACTGTCATCCGGCCTGCCGTCGGCACCACAGGTGCAAGGGCAGCGCGGGCTGGCGGCTCAACATGCCTGAGCCCGGCATCCTGGTTTGGCGCCTGCCGCACGGCCGCACTTATGTGACCCGGGCCCAGCCATATCCCGTCTAGACGTACCGCACGTGCGAACAGCAGTGAGCCCGGAACGTCACTGCTGGCCGGGCACGGCTAGGCCTGTCTCATATGCGACCACAACGAGCTGTGCGCGATCCCGGCAGCCCAACTTGTCGAGCAGGCGGCTGATGTGAGTCTTCACCGTGGCCACAGACACGTACAGAGCGGCGGCGATCTCGGCGTTCGCCTTCCCGGCAGCCACCTGTTCGAGCACATCGCGCTCCCGGTCGGTGAGCTGAGCGAGCGGGTCCTGCGGAAGGCGAGCCACCGGTGGATGCCGGGTGAACTCGGCGATCAGCCGGCGGGTGATGGCAGGGGCGAGCAGGGCTTCGCCCGCGGCGATAATCGCGATTGCTTCGAGCAATTTCTCCGGCGGGGTGTCTTTCAGCACGAATCCACTGGCGCCAGCGCGCAACGCCTCGAAGACGTGCTCATCCTCGTCGAAAGTGGTGACGATAAGGATGCGGGGCGGCGAGTCCGGATTGCCGTCGAGGATGACCTTGGTTGCCTCCAGGCCGCCCATGACCGGCATCCGGAGGTCCATCACGACGATGTCAGGCTGGAGGGCCCGAGCCTGGCGGACCGCCTGGATGCCGTCGCTGGCTTCGCCGACCACGCAGATGCCAGGGGCTGAGTCGATCAACAGCTTGAACCCGGCGCGGACCAGTGCCTCGTCGTCCGCGATCAGGACCCGGATGTCCCGCGCCGCGGAGTTCGTCACGCGGAGTCTCCCCTCTGCTCGGGTAGCGGCTGCCCGGGAATCTGCTCGGGTAGCGGCCGGACGGGCAGCCGGGCGCTGACGCTGAAGCCGCCGTTCTGGCCGGGTCCGGCAGTGAGCGTGCCGCCGAGCAATTCCGCTCGCTCCTTCATGCCGGGGATGCCGAGTCCGCCACCCGGACCCGGCCCAGCGAGATTCGCGCTGCCGTTGTCGGTCACCCTGATGGTGAGCTCGTCGGCGCCATTATCGATGTCGAGCCGGGCACGCGCGCCGCTGGCGTGCTTGGTCACGTTGGTCAGCGCTTCCTGGGCGATCCGATACGCGGACAATTCCACCGCCACTCCGTAGGGGCGCGGCTGTCCGGTGCTGTGGTAGCTGACGTCGAGGCCGGCCTTGCTCAGCCTGTCGACGAGTGTCGGTACGTCGCTGAGCCCGGGCATCGCGATCTCGCCGGCGTCCTGAGGGTCGCGGATCTGCCTGAGGAGCTCGCGAAGCTCGCCAAGCGCGGACCGGCTGGCGGTCTCGATGGCCGAGAGCGTCGCGCCGGCCTGGCCTGGTTGGTCGGCGAAGACAAGCCGTGCCGCGCCGGCCTGGACTGCGATCGAGCTCAGGCTGTGCGAGACGACGTCGTGCACCTCCCTGGAAAGGCGCAACCGCTCCTCCGCCCGGGCTAGCTGGATCTCCTCGACCGCGCGCCGGCGCTGTAGCAGTTGCACGTGCTGCCGGTAGCCGCGGAGCGCCCTGACCGTGTCGCCCAGCAGCCACGCCCCGATCGCCGCGAACAACTGAACCGCATCCTGGTCCTGGTGCGGATGCAGGTGAATTGCGAGCGGCAGCACGGCCCAGGTGGCAGCGGCCGCCACGAGAGTCGCCGTCAGTGACCACCGCCGACGGGACAAGACAGCCGACGCAAAGACCGCCAGCGCGAGATTGGGCCCGGCGTTGCTGATAAACGGAGTGAACGCCACCCCGGCTAGGGCGGCGGCCACATAGACCGCAGCGACGACGAGAACTACGGTGGCTGGCCACCTGCGGCGGACTATCAGCGGCGCGGCGGCCATGGCGCCGAACGCAGCCTGAGTGCCCGGCTGGCCGCCTGGTCCCGCACCGAGCAGGACCGGCACAGTGAACGCTGCGAAGCAGCCTGCAGCTGTCGCCCACTCGATCCGAGCCGGGGACCCGAGGTCGGCGATCCGCTCCCAGAGGCGGGCGAGCAGCGGTTGCGAGGGCGCGGCGGCTTCGTCCGTGATCACCATGTTGTGACCATAACCTGGGTGGTTGCCCGCCGTGATCGGTCGCGAGCCGGACCTCGGCATCCATCCGGGGGATGAGGCTCCGGCTGGTCTCAGCCTGCTGATGGCGTCCGGGTAGCGACGGCAGGCCGACGACGCCAACCCGGCCTGCCAGACAGCCTTGTCGCATGACAAGCAACGCACACATCGCAATGTCCCGCATCACCCGTCAGATCTCAGCCCCGCTCTGTGCCACGGCGGCCAGCGCCGCCGTCGCCGGCATCGCGGCTGGCTTCGCCAGATACCTTTACCGGTCGCCAGTGGAAGAGGCGCACGTTCCCGGCACTTCTGCCTGGGTCCAGCACCTCATCGTGGCGGTCTTTGCGTGCGCGCTGTACAGCATGGCCCGCTGGCGGCGTAACCGCCGGTTCGGCCCGGGCACCAGGCGGCTGCTGCTGCTTGCGCCGCTGGGGCGGAGCGCCGCGGCACGCCTGAGAGCAACGATGCGGCAGCCGTCGTGGCGGTCTGCAGTGGCACTGGCGCCGCTGACACTCATTGCCTACAGCTTCTGGCGGGTGGGCGAGCAGGTCACCAGCGGCCTGGATCCGAACTTCACCGTCAATGCCTGGGGCGGCCCGACGTACCTGGGCGCGATGGCCTGCCACTACCTGGATGGAGGGCTGATCATCGCGGCCAGCGCCTTGCTGCTGGACAAGATCCTGCTGCCGGTCCGCCCGGGTCCTTCCGCCGGCCCGTGGGCTGATGCCGCTACTGTCACGACGGCAGGGAGAAAAGACTGACGCATGCTCGAGGAGAGTCGATGGCCCCGGCGAGAGTTGTCATCGTCGGGGCCGGCCTCGCCGGGCTGCGCACCGCCGAGGAACTGCGCGCCCGCGGCTACCCGGGCGGGGTGACGCTCATCGGCGCCGAGGCGCGCCCGCCGTACGACCGGCCGCCGCTGTCGAAGAAGGTGCTGACCGGCGAGATCGACGACACCGGGCTGCGGCCCGACCTGGAATCGCTCGGCATCGAGCTTTGCCTCGCAGAGACTGCCGTCCAGCTCGGCGACGGCGTGCTGCGTACCGACCGGGCCGAGTATCCGTGGGATGCGCTGGTCGTCGCTACCGGGGCGAACCCCGTCACACTGCCCGGCGATGGCGAACAGCGCGTGCTGCGGACCGCAGATGATGCGCTCGCGCTGCGCGAACGGCTAACGCCCGGCACCCGGCTTGCCATCGTCGGGGCGGGCTGGATCGGCGCCGAACTCGCCACCGCCGCAGCGAACCGCGGCTGCGAGGTTACCGTCGTCGAGGCGGCACAGGCGCCGCTCGCGGCCGCCGTCGGCGCTGACGTCGGTCGCCAGACCATCCCGTGGTATGCCAGCGCCGGCGTCGACCTGCGGTTGCGCACCCCGGTCGCGGCCATCGAGCCGGGCGGGATTGCCCTCGCTGATGGCGGCTGGCTGCCCGCTGACCTCGTCGTCACGGCGGTTGGCGTGCGCCCGGCCGTCGGCTGGCTCGCCGGGTCCGGCATCGCCCTGAATAACGGCGTCGTCGTCGACGCCGGACTCGCGGCCTCGATACCCGGCGTCTATGCCGTGGGCGACTGTGCCTCGTTCTGGTCCGGCCGGTATCAGCGGCAGCTCCGCGTCGAGCACTGGGACGTTGCGCTGCACTCGCCTGAGGTGGCGGCCGCGAACATCGAGGGCGGCCGCGAGCGATACGACCCCGTTCCGTACTTCTGGTCTGAACAGTTCGGCCGGATGGTGCAGTACGTCGGCTGGCACGGGGGCGCCGACCAGGTCGTCTGGCGCGGCGCGCCGACGGCAGCGAAGTGGGCGGTGTGCTGGCTGGCGGCGGGCAGGCTGGTGGCCGCGCTGACTGTCGGCCTGCCGAGGGACCTGCTGCAGGCGCGCAGGCTCATCGAGTCGGGCGCAGCGGTCGATGCGGCCGCCCTCGCCGACCCGGGCGTCGCGGTCCGGGACGGCGCCCGCGAATAGGCGGCGTGCCGGACTTGGCTGGGATGAGAGGTTTTGGCGGGGCCGCGGTGTGGGAAGCTGCTGACGTGGCACAGATCGACCCCCCGACTGACGCCATTGTCGGTGACTGGCTGACCATTCCCGACGTGGCTGACCAGCTTGGCCTGCCTGTGAGCAGGGTCAAGCAACTGCTGCGCGACCGGAAGCTGCTCGCGGTGCAGCGCCCGACCGGCCAGCTGGCCGTGCCGGCCGCGTTTCTGGACGGCTCGCAGGTGATCCATGGCCTGGGTGGCACGCTGACCCTGCTGTTCGACTGCGGGTTCTCCGATGCCGAGGCGCTGAGCTGGCTGTTCACTGCCGACGACAGCCTGCCAGGCACTCCGGTGCAGGCCCTCGCCCAGCACCGGCGCACCGAGGTGAACAGGCGGGCGCAGGCGCTAGCCTTCTGAGCTGTGCCTGCCCGATCGGCTGTCCTGCGCGAGCAGCTCGCCAGCGCCCGGTTGTACCTGTGCACCGATGCGAGGGAACGGCAGGGTGACCTGGCGCAGTTCCTCGACGACGTGCTGGGCTCCGGCGTGGACATCGTCCAGCTCCGGCAGAAGGGGCTCGAGGCTGCGCAGGAGCTGCGGTACCTGGAGGTGCTCAGGGCGGCCTGCACACGGCACGGCACGCTGCTGGCCGTCAACGACCGGGCCGACATCGCCTACGCCTGCGGAGCCGACGTGCTCCACCTCGGCCAGGACGATCTGTCACCGGGTGTCGCCCGCGAGCTGATCGGACCAGAGCCGGTCATCGGCCTGTCGTCGCACGCCGAGGAGGAAACGGCGGCTGCCGCCGCCGAGCCGGCGGCCGACTACTACTGCGCCGGGCCGGTGTGGCCGACTCCGACCAAGCCGGGCAGGCCCGCGCCTGGCCTGGACCTGCTCCGCTTCGCGGCGGGGCTCGGCGGCTCGCGCCCGTGGTTTGCCATCGGCGGCATCGACGAATCAAACCTGGACGAGGTGCTGGCGGCCGGCGCCAGCCGGATCGTCGTGGTCCGGGTTCTCACCGAAGCGGCGGAGCCTGGCGCCGTGGCTGCCCGGCTGGCAGCCCGGCTGGGCGCAAGCGCTGGCTGAGCCTCACCGCACCGGACGGCGGCCTCGGCAGCCACACCCGGCCCGTCCTACCTGCCGTGGGCCTTGTCTGCCGTCAGCAGAGCGGCGCGTCGTGACGATGTCGTGCCGTTAACGTCGATGGCACACGCCATCGGGAGGCAGGCGATGCCGGCGACGAAAGCGCGCTACGACGGCCATGCCGACTGGTACGACGACTGGAACCAGCCGCATGTCGCGGCTAACGCTGCAAAGATCGTCCGGCTACTCGGGCCGGGCCAGGGACCGTGCCTCGACGTGGGCTGCGGTGGTGGCGGCTACCTGGACGCGCTGGCCGCCGCCGGCTGGACCGTGGTTGGTCTCGACCGATCGGCTGATCAGCTGCGGCACGCCCGGCACCATTCCCCGCACGTCATCCACGGTGACGCGGCGGCACTGCCGTTTCGCGACGGGTGCTTCGGCGCTGTGGCGGCCATCTGGATCTCGACCGATGTCGACGACTTCACCGCGGTGCTCGCGGAGGCGGCGCGTGTCTTGCGGCCGGGCGGCTCGTTCGTGTTCTACGGCGCTCACCCCTGCTTCAACGGTCCGCACGTCGAATGGATGGACGACGGTGGGGTCCGGGCTCATCCGGGTTACCGGCGGCCCGGCTGGCATCAGGAGTCGCCGTGGTGGGGGATCTACGTACGCCGGCGTGTGGGTATGCGCCATCACCCGCTAGCCGAATTGCTGACCGGATTCATCCGCGCGAGCCTGCTGATCGAGCAGGTCGCCGAGCACGGTGAGCGCGCTATCCCGACCATCCTGGCGATCCGGGCCCGCAAGACCGGATAACTCAGCCCGGTCGGTGACGACGTCCGCGAGGGTAGTGAGGGCCGCCCTGGCCTCGATTGCGATCGGCGCGCCATCGAGGGCGGCGACGCTCTCCTTGCGGTAGGCGGCGATGAGGTCCTCGCACTCGGCGAGCGCTCCGGTCTCGGTCACGACGGCCCTGACCGCAGCGACGGCTTCGCCGGTCAGATCGCCCGCACCAAGATGCCGGTCGAGTATCGCCGCCTGGCGCGGGCTGGACCGCTGCCTGGCGACGGCCATCAGCACGGTGCGCTTGCCCTCGGAGACGTCGCCGCCGACGGGCTTGCCGGTCCTGGCCGGGTCGCCGAAGACCCCTAGCACGTCGTCGCGGAGCTGGAAGGCGATGCCGAGGGGGGCGCCGTAGCGCGCAAGCGCACTCATCACCGCGGCTGGCTCCGGGGATGCCGAGCCCGCCGTCGCCAGTCTGGCGCCAAGCTCGAGCGGCCGCTCCGTCGTGTACTTGGCGGTCTTGTAGGTGATGACCCGGAGGGCATCGGCGACCGATGTGCTGGCGTTCACCTGGCTGAGCAGGTCCAGAAACTGGCCGGTCCCGAGCTCGGTCTGCAGCGTCGCCCAGACCGGCGCGCCTCGCTGCAACACGGCAGGGGACAGGCCGCCGCTCGCGTAAAGCTCGTTCGCCCAGGCCAGCAGCAGGTCGCCGACGAGGATGGCGGCGCCCGCGCCGAACTGCTCAGCCGACCCGGACCTGCCCGCTTCGGCGTGCCAGCTCGCGAAGCGCCGGTGTACCGCGGGCAGGCCACGCCGGGTGTCACTGGCATCGATCACGTCGTCGTGCACCAGGGCGCTGGCCTGCAGGAGCTCCAGGGCGGCAGCAGTAGCGAGAATCTCTGGGCAATCCTCACCGCCCGCTGATCGCCAGCCCCAGTAGCAGAAGGCTGGCCGTAGCCGCTTACCGGCCGCGAGCAGGCTCTCGATCGCGGCCGCGCACGGTTCGAGGTCGTCTCCGATGCCGCGCAGGACCGCCCGCTGCCCGGCCAGGAACGACGTCAGGGCTTCGCTGACGCCGAGGCGGATCTGCTCGAGGCGGGCTGGATCAGGCGCCGCCGGGCCCATTGCCACTTTGTGCACACTAGTCCCCCGCAGGAACAGGCCCGCGGGGCGAGCCAGGTGGGAGCGCCCGGTAGCCTACTGCGCATGCCTGTTGGTCCTGCCCCGGCGATCCGGGACCTGCTGGCCGCGGGCCAGCAGTCGTTCTCATTCGAGTTCATGCCTCCCAAGACCGAGGCCGACGAGCAGAAGCTCTGGCTCGCAATCCGCCAGCTGGAGCCGCTGCGGCCAACATTCGTGTCGGTGACCTACGGGGCTGGCGGCTCTACCAGGGACCGCACGGTCCGGGTAACCGGCCGAATCGCCGCGGAGACGACGCTGACTCCAGTCGGCCACCTGACGGCCGTCAATCACTCCATTGCCGAGCTGCGGCACGTGATCGGCTCCTACGCCGACGTAGGCGTCCGGAACATGCTGGCGCTCCGCGGGGATCCGCCAGGCGACCCGGGCGGGGAGTGGGTTCCGCATCCGCAGGGCTTGCGGCACGCCGAGGAACTTGTCCGTCTCATCCGCAGCTCGGGGGACTTCTCCGTGGGCGTCGCAGCGTTTCCCGAGGGTCACCTCAGGTCGCTGAGCTGGGAATCTGACGTCGAGTTCTTCGTCGCCAAGGTCCGGGCGGGCGCGGACTTCGCAATCACGCAGATGTTCTTCCATCCCGAGGACTACCTGCGGCTCCGGGACGCGGTCGCGGGGCGCGGCTGCGACGTGCCGATCATCCCCGGCATCATGCCGATCATCAGTGTGCCCGGCATCGAGCGGGCGGTCCTGCTGTCGGGCTGCCGCTTCCCGTCCGACCTCGCTGACGACCTGCGGGCGCACGCCGACGACAAGTCCGCCGTGCGCAAGATCGGCGTCGAGTTCGCCGCGAGCATGTGCGAGACGCTGCTGGCCGAGGGCGTGCCGGGACTGCACTTCTACACCCTGAATGGGTCGCGGGCCACCCGCGAGATCTACCAGGTGCTCGGGCTGGGCCCGGCCGCGGGCTAGCCCCTGGCGTCCCCGGCCGGTGCGCCCTGGCCGAGGAGCGGAAGCTCGGCGCCCATCACCGCATAAGGCGGGCCGCCGCCGGGGAAGACGAAGTCGGTCAGCAGGTCAACAAACCCGAGGCTTCGGTAGAGCCGCCGCGCTGGTGTGGGTGCGTCGCGAGTCGACAGCACCGCAGTGCGCTCGGTCCGGCGGGCCGTCAGCGTCATCATCATCCGGCGGCCGATCCCGCGGGCCTGATACTCCGGGTGGACATGTACCTCGGCGATCTCGAGAACGTCATCGAGCCAGGTGCCGGCTGTGCTCAGGCCGGTGGCCCCCGATATCCCCGCTCGCACGACGTCGTGCCACCACTGGCCAGGCAGACCTCGGAAGCCATAGCTGAACGCGACCACCCGGCCTGACGAGCCCGCGGTGACCGCGAGGGCCCGGAAGTCCGGGCTGCCAGAGTGCCGTCCCATGATCGCCCGCCGGGACGGCAGTTCTGCCGGACCGGCGCCCATCGCAGCCGCGTAGATGGCGAGGCAGTCATCGATCACCGCCAGGAAACCGGACCGGTTGAGCTCGGCGATGGCAATGGCCTCCTGCACCCGCACAGCCTAGCGGCGGCGAGTCGGCCGTCGTGTGGCAGCGGCGGCACCAGTTTTGTCAGACCCTCCCTGTAAGTTCGAACGCAGCTGGTAGGAGTAGACAGCTGAACGAATATATGTTCGAATAGGATCCGTGCGGCGATGCGCCGGGACATCTTCCCGGCTGGTTGCTCGGGCCGGGTGAGGTGTGGGGAAGCGCCCCGCCCGGCCGCGCACAGCGCGAGGGAGTAGCGATGAGCTCGATTACTGAGGTCAGGCCGGAGCAGCGGGTCCGGCAGTGCCGGCTTGCTCCGTCGGCTGTAGCCCTGGTGGAGTCGGCACGTCACGGCCTCGCGGGCGCGCAGGCCGAGCCGACGCCAGCTGCTCGCTACGTCGGGGCGCACCTGGCCGCACTCCGGGCGGCAGCGGCAGTCGTCGCGGCGCGGGCCGAGCCGCCGGGCAGCCGCCGGCGGCGGCCGCAGAGCGTCTGGGAGTTGCTGCCGAAGGTCGAGCCCACGCTGCGCGAGTGGGCAGCGTTCTTCGCGGCTAGTGCCGCTAAGCGCGCCGCCGCGGAGGCAGGGCTGCCACGTGCAGTCAGCGCCCGGGAGGCCGATGAGCTGCTGCGCGACGCCGGGACGTTCGTGACGCTCGCCGAAGGCGCCCTCGGCATACCAGGCCGCCAGGAATTGCTGCCGCTGGCGACAGCCGGCTGAGCGGCCGGGACCGCTGGAGCTTAGAAGGATTCGATCGCGCTGCGCGCGTCGGAGTCGAGGATCCCCCAGCTGATCAGCTCTTCCGTCAGGTCCGCCGGGGACTTGTCGTAGATGACGGCCAGCGAGCGCAGGTCCTCCGAGCGAATCGACAGCACCCGGCCGTTGTAGTCCCCGCGCTGGCTCTGGATGGTGGCCACGTACCGCGCCAGCGGGCCGGCCTTGTCCTTGGGCAGCGTCGCCATGCGCTCAAGGTCGATCACAAGCTTCGGGGCGGGAGCAAGTACGGCGGGCAGCACGTCGCCGGGCAGCAGCTCCGAAACCGGCACGCCGTAGAACTCGGCCAGCTCGGCAAGCTTCTGAACGGTCACGGACCGGTCGCCGCGCTCATAAGACCCGACCACGACAGCCTTCCAGCGACCCCGGGACTTCTCCTCGACGCCGTGCAGCGAAAGCCCCTGCTGGGTGCGAATGGCGCGCAGTCTCGCGCCGAGGGTCTTGGCGTAATCAGATGCCATCGTTACGGTCCCTTGGCCTGTCGTAGCTGAAAGTAACGGTTACGGACAGTGACGGTAGAGCCGCCGGAGCGCAGGGTCAAGCCGATTGGCAAAAACCGGATGAACCCGCGCGCCTCACCGCATCCCCCTCAGGTTCGGCGGATCGGCCGCGGCCCCCGAGCGGACACACCGAAAAACCCGTCTCTGTCGGCGATTGAACGCTCTACAGGCACCAACGCCCACCGATCAGAAAACAGCCCGAAAGATAGCATACTGTGATTTAAATCACCACTCGCTCGGCCCGATGGCTGATCACGATTCGTGATCGGGCCCTTCGCAGACCGGCTGTGGCGGCGCTCTGCCCGGGGTAGGGCACCACGTGCGGCGCCGGCGCGGTGGCAGCTTTGCCGCCCGAGCCTGCTGATACGGTGGGGCGGACAGACGTCCTTTAAGCCCCGTCCGGTGAGGCGGGAAAGGAGGTCCTTTGTGACGCACGCACTCGGTCAGCATCGGCCGTCGCCGCTGGTTGATGGCAAGGTCGTGCTCGAGGCCAGCGAGATCGCCCGAGCCCTGACCAGGATTGCGCACGAGATCCTCGAGCGCACCGACGGAGCCGGCGACGTGGTCCTGCTGGGCGTTCCGACCAGGGGAGTCCCGCTCGCCCAGCGGCTCGCTGCCAGGCTCGCCCAGGTCGAGGGGCGTCCCGCGCCAGCTGGCTCGCTGGACGTCACCATGTACCGAGACGACCTGCGGCTGCGTCCGGCCAGGGCGCTCGGACACACCGATGTTCCGGCTTCTGGAATCGACGGCAAGGTGGTCGTGCTCGTCGACGACGTGCTCTACTCCGGCCGGACTGTGCGGGCAGCCCTGGACGCGCTCAGCGACCTTGGCCGGCCCCGCATCGTCCAGCTTGCGGTGCTGGTCGACCGCGGCCACCGCGAGCTGCCGATCAGGGCTGACTACGTGGGCAAGAATCTGCCGACAAGCCAGCGCGAGGTAGTCCAGGTGCAGCTGACGGAGACGGACGGCCAGGACGCGGTCGTGCTGGGACAGGCGGCAGCCCGGTGAACCGGCACCTGATCTCCGCGGCGGACCTGAGCCGCGACGACGCGCTCCTCATTCTCGACACGGCAGAGGAACTCGCCCAGGCAGCCGACCGGCCGATCAGAAAGCTCCCGACGCTGCGCGGCCGGACCGTCGTCAACCTGTTCTTCGAGGATTCCACCCGGACGCGGATCTCCTTCGAGGCGGCTGCCAAGCGGCTGTCCGCCGACGTGATCAACTTCTCGGCGAAGGGGTCAAGCGTCGCCAAGGGCGAGAGCCTCAAAGACACCGCGCTGACGCTCGAGGCGATGGGCGCCGACGCCGTCGTCATCCGGCACCAGGCATCCGGCGCGCCGCACCGGCTGGCCGGCTGGGTGCGGGGCAGCGTGATCAACGCCGGGGACGGTACGCACGAGCACCCGACTCAGGCGCTGCTCGATGCCTTCACCATGCGGCGCCGGCTAGGCCACCTCGAGGGGCTGCGGGTCGTGATCGTCGGCGACGTGCTGCACAGCCGCGTGGCCCGGTCGAACGTCCTGCTGCTCCGCACGCTCGGTGCCGATGTCACGCTCGTCGCGCCCCCGACGCTGCTGCCGGTCGCGGTGTCCAGCTGGCCGTGTGAGGTCAGCTACGACTTGTCCGGGTCGCTGCCGAAGACCGACGTGGTGATGATGCTCCGGGTCCAGGCAGAACGCATGAACGCCGCGTACTTCCCGACGGTGCGCGAGTACAGCCGCCGGTACGGGCTGGACGCCGCGCGGCTCGCGCTGCTGCCCGAGCACGCCATCGTGATGCACCCGGGTCCGATGAACCGTGGCGTCGAGATCGCCGCCGAGGTCGCCGACTCGCCCCGGTCGACGATTGTCGAGCAGGTGGCGAACGGGGTAAGTGTCCGCATGGCGGTCCTCTATCTGCTCCTCGGCAACGCCATGACGGTGCCGGCCAGCGCGGCGGAACTAGCGGAGGTCGCCAGATGACCGGCGCGGCGCGCCAGAGCTGGCTCATCAGGGGGGCCAGGCCGCTCGCCGGACCCGCCACGGATCTGCTGGTTACCGACGGCGTCATAGCCGAGACGGGGTCCGGGCTCAGCGCCCCCGGCGCCCAGCTGCTGGACGCCACCGGGCTCACCGCGCTGCCGGGCCTGGTCGACCTGCACACCCACCTGCGCGAGCCGGGCCGCGAGGACGCCGAGACCGTGGCGACCGGAACCGCCGCAGCGGCGCTCGGCGGGTACACGGCGGTCCACGCGATGGCCAACACCGACCCCGTCACCGACACCGCCGGCGTGGCCGAGCAGGTCTGGCGGCTGGGCCGCGAGGCGGGTCACTGTGACGTGCAGCCCGTCGGCGCGGTCACCGCGGGCCTGCAGGGCAGCCGGCTGGCCGAACTCGGGGCGATGGCCGATTCGGCAGCGCGGGTCCGGGTCTTTTCCGACGACGGCCGGTGCGTGTCGGACGCCGTGCTCATGCGCCGGGCGCTGGAATACGTGAAGGCCTTCAACGGCGTGATCGCCCAGCATGCCCAGGAGCCGCGGCTGACCGAGGGCGCGCAGGTCAACGAGGGCGAAGTGTCCGGCGTCATCGGCCTGGCGGGCTGGCCGGCGGTCGCCGAGGAGGCGATCATCGCCAGGGACTGCCTGCTGGCCGCCCACGTCGGGTCGGCGCTGCATGTCTGCCACGTCTCGACGGCCGGCTCGGTAGAAATCATCCGGTGGGCCAAGTCCAAGGGCTGGCGGGTCACGGCCGAGGTGACGCCGCATCACCTGCTGCTGACCGACGCGCTCGCCGCCAGCTACGACCCGGTCTACAAGGTGAACCCGCCGCTGCGCACCCAGGCCGATGTCGACGCGCTGCGCGCCGCACTGGCGGACGGCACGATTGACTGCGTCGCCACCGACCACGCCCCGCACCCGGCCGAGGACAAGGACGCTGAGTGGCAGGCCGCCGCGTTCGGGATGACCGGCCTGGAAACCGCGCTACGGGTCGTTCACGCGGCCATGGTCGAGACCGGCCACCTGGACTGGGCCGGCGTCGCCGATCGAATGTGCGCCCGCCCGGCCGCGATCGGCCGCCTCGAGAGGCACGGTCGCGCGATAGCTCAGGGCTCGCCGGCCAACATCGTGCTGTACGACCCCGCTGCGCGCAGTGTCGTGGATCCGGCGCTGCACGCCTCCCTCAGCCGGAATACCCCGTTCGCCGGGATGGAGCTGCCGGGCCAGGTCGTCGCCACCTTCCTGCGCGGGGAGCCGACCGTGCTCGACGGAAAGCTGGCCCGGTGAGCGGCCGCCCGGCCCTGCTGGTCCTTGAGGACGGCACCACCTTCCACGGCACCAGCTTCGGCGCCGACGGTGAGACGTTCGGCGAGATGGTCTTCAACACCGGCATGACCGGTTATCAGGAGACCCTCACCGACCCGTCGTACGCCCGCCAGATCGTGGCGATGACCGCCCCGCACATCGGCAACACCGGCGTCAACGACACCGACCCCGAGTCACGGCAGATCTGGGTCAGCGGCTACGTCGTGCGCGAGCCCGCCAGGCTGGCCTCCAGCTGGCGGGCGCAGCGCACCCTCCAGGCCGAGCTGGCGGCCCAGGGCGTCACCGGCATCGCGATGGCGGGCACCAGGGCGCTGACCAGGCACCTGCGCGACGCGGGCGCCATGCGCGCCGGGATCGCCACCGGCGCGACGGACGCCGAGGCGCTGCTGGCACGCGTGCTGGACAGCCCTCAGATGACGGGCTCTGATCTGGCGCGCGAGGTCAGCACGCCGGAGCCGTATGTGGTGCGCCCGCCGGAGGGCACTCCGGTACGTTACCGGGTTGCAGCGGTTGACCTTGGCATCAAGGCGGCGACCCCGCGCTCGATGGCGGCGCTCGGCTGCGAGGTGCACGTGCTGCCGGCCACCTCGACCGCGGCCGACATCGCGGCCGCGAACCCGGACGGGGTGTTCTTCTCCAACGGCCCCGGCGACCCGGCCGCGATCGGCTACGCCGTCGAGGCCATGCGGGGCGTGCTGGCTGCGGGGCTTCCGGTGTTCGGCATCTGCCTGGGCAGCCAGGTGCTTGGCCGCGCGCTCGGCCTGGACACCTACAAGCTGCGGTTCGGCCATCGCGGGGTCAACCAGCCCGTGCAGGACGTGCGCACCGGCCGGGTCCAGATCACCAGCCACAACCACGGCTTCGCGGTCGCGCTGCCGGACGGCACCGCACCGGGCGTCCCGTTCACGACGGGGTTCGGGCCGGCCGAGATTACCCACGTCAACCTCAACGACGGCGTCGTGGAAGGACTCCGGCTGACCGCCGCGCCGGCCTTCAGCGTCCAGTACCACCCGGAGGCCGCACCGGGACCGCACGACGCGTCCGGTTTGTTCGGCGAGTTCTGCGAGCTGATGGAGGGTGCCAGGTGACAAAGGGGGGAACGTGGCCGTCGGGGGCGGCTGCGCGCCGGAACAGCGGCCGCGCTGACGAGCCCGGAGTTCCCCATGCCTAGGCGCGCCGACCTGAACTCTGTGCTGGTCATCGGGTCTGGACCGATCGTGATCGGGCAGGCCTGCGAATTCGACTACTCGGGCACGCAGGCCTGCCGGGTGCTGCGGGCCGAGGGCATCCGGGTCAGCCTGGTGAACTCCAACCCGGCGACGATCATGACGGATCCCGAGTTTGCGGACGCGACCTATGTGGAGCCGATCACCCAGGACGTGCTCGCGAAGGTGATCGCGCGCGAGCGGCCCGACGCGATCCTCCCGACGCTCGGTGGCCAGACCGCGCTGAACGCCGCGGTCGCGCTGCACGACAACGGCACGCTGGCCAAGTACGACGTCGAGCTGATCGGCGCGTCCATCGAGGCGATCCGGTCCGGGGAGGATCGCAGCGCCTTCAAGGAGATCGTCACCCGCGTCGGCGCAGAGGTGCCGCGCAGCGCGATCTGCCACACGCTGGACGACGCGCGCGCGGCCGCCGCAGAGCTGGGATTCCCTGTCATCGTGCGGCCGTCGTTCACCCTGGGCGGGACCGGGTCCGGCATCGCGCGCTCGGCCGCCGACCTGGACCGGATCGCAGGCGCGGGACTGGACGCGAGCCCGGTGACGGAGGTGCTCCTCGAGGAGTCTGTGCTCGGCTGGAAGGAGTTCGAGCTCGAGCTGATGCGCGACAAGAACGACAACGTCGTCATCGTTTGCTCGATCGAGAACATTGACCCGATGGGCGTGCACACCGGCGACTCCGTCACGGTGGCGCCGGCCATGACCCTGACCGACCGCGAGTATCAGCGCATGCGGGATGTGGCCATCGCGGTGGCGCGAGCCGTCGGCGTGGACACCGGCGGCTGCAACATCCAGTTCGCCGTGCATCCAGGAACGGGCCGGATGGTCGTGATCGAGATGAACCCCCGGGTGTCGCGGTCCAGCGCGCTGGCCTCGAAGGCAACTGGGTTCCCGATCGCCAAGATCGCGGCCCGGCTGGCCATCGGCTACACCCTCGACGAGATCCGCAACGACATCACGGGGGAGACCCCGGCCAGTTTCGAGCCGTCGCTGGACTACGTCGTGGTCAAGGTCCCGCGATTTGCGTTCGAGAAATTCCCCGGCGCCGATCCGGTACTGACCACGCACATGAAGTCGGTCGGCGAGGCGATGGCGATCGGCGGCACCTTCGCCGAGGCGCTGCAGAAGGCCCTTCGATCGCTGGAGCAGCGCGGCTCATCGTTCAGCTGGGCGTCGCCGCCGGGGGACGCCGCGGCTCTGCTGGAGCGGTGCGCCGTGCCGCACGATGGGCGGCTCGTGACCGTGCACCAGGCCCTGCGGGCCGGTGCCACGGTCGCCGAGATCGCGCGGGCGAGCTCGATCGACCCGTGGTTCGTGGACCAGATCGCCGCGATCGAGGAGCACGCCCGGGTGATCGCCGCGGACGGGATCGGGGTCGGCGGCCCCGCGACGGCCAGGGCCCTGGTCAGGGCGAAGTCCATGGGATTTTCCGACGCCCAGCTCGGCGAGCTGCTGCGGATGCCGGAGACAGCGGTCAGGGGACTGCGCGGCCGGCTGGGGGTGCGGCCGGCGTATCACACGGTCGACACGTGCGCGGCTGAGTTCGAGGCGCGGACACCGTACCTGTACTCCACCTACGACCTGGAGTCCGAGGTGCCGGGCGGATCGAAGCCGAAGGTCATCATCCTCGGCAGCGGGCCGAACCGGATCGGCCAGGGCATCGAGTTCGACTACGCCTGCGTGCACGCCTCGTTCGCACTGACCGAGGCGGGCTACGAGACGGTCATGGTCAACTGCAATCCCGAGACCGTGTCGACCGACTACGACACCTCCGGCCGGCTGTACTTCGAGCCGCTGACGCTGGAGGACGTGCTCGAAGTGGTGCGCGCCGAGCAGGCAGCCGGACCGGTCGCCGGGGTGATCGTGCAGCTCGGCGGCCAGACGCCGCTGGGCCTGGCCGCGGCGCTGGCGGCCGAGGGCGTGCCCGTCGTCGGCACCTCGCCGGCCGCCATCAACCTGGCCGAGGACCGCGGCGAGTTCGGCGCCGTGCTGGCAGCGGGCGGGCTGCTCGCGCCGAGGTACGGCACCGCCACGTCGGTTGCCGAGGCCGAGGGCGTCGCGCACGAGATCGGCTATCCGGTCCTGGTCCGGCCGTCTTACGTGCTCGGCGGCCGCGGGATGGAGATCGTCTACGACGATTCCTCCCTGGCCGACTATGTGAGCCGGGCGACCGCGGCGTCACCGGAGCATCCTGTGCTCATCGACCGGTTCCTGGACGACGCGATCGAGATCGACGTGGACGCCCTGTATGACGGGAGCGAGCTGTTCCTGGGCGGGGTGATGGAGCACATCGAGGAGGCCGGGATTCACTCCGGTGACTCGGCGTGCGCGCTGCCGCCCATCACGCTGAGCCAGGATGACATCGGGCTGATCCGCTCCTCGACCGAGGCCATCGCGAAGGGTGTCGGCGTGCGCGGACTGCTCAACGTGCAGTACGCGCTGGCCGCCGGCGTTCTGTACGTGCTGGAGGCGAACCCCCGCGCGTCGCGGACCGTGCCGTTCGTGTCCAAGGCGACCGCCGTGCCGCTCGCCAAGGCGGCCGCACGGATCATGCTGGGAGCGTCGCTCGCGTCGCTGCGCGCGGACGGGCTGCTGCCCGCTTCCGGCGACGGGGGGACGCTGCCGCTGGACTCGCCGATCGCGGTGAAGGAGGCAGTGCTGCCGTTCTCGCGGTTCGCCGACGAAAGCGGCGCGGGCGTGGACACCGTGCTCGGGCCGGAGATGCGCTCCACCGGCGAGGTGATGGGCATCGACGAGGTGTTCGGCACTGCGTACGCCAAGTCGCAGGCCGCCGCGTACGGGTCACTGCCGGTCAAGGGACGGGCGTTCGTCACGGTAGCGGGCAAGGACAAGCGCTCGATGATCTTCCCGGTCAAGCGGCTGGCCGATCTCGGTTTCGAGATCTGGGCGACTCGCGGAACTGGAGAGGTACTGCGCCGTAACGGCGTTCATGCCACTATCGTGCGTAAACACAGCGACGGGCCTGGCCCGGACGGCGAGCCGACGATCGTGGAGCGGATCCTCGACGGCCAGGTCGACCTGATCGTGAACACCCCCTTCGGTGGCCCGGCACAGCGCGGATTCCGGCGGGACGGATATGAGATCCGGACCGCGGCGGTGCGGCGGGCAATCCCGTGCATCACCACGGTGCAGGGCCTGTGGGCTGCCGTGCAGGGTATCGAGGCGATTGACAGGGACGAGGTGGGCGTGCGGTCGCTGCAGGAGCATGCCGCTCGCATCCGCACCGCGGCGGAGGATCCCGGGCAGGCACCGCACGGGACGAGATGACGCAGAGCGACATGCCGGACGCGCAGGCCGGCCCGGTGCAGGTCCGCGGGACGGTGCTGACGGTCCGGCGGGTCGACGCCTACTACGCGATGACGCTCGTCGCGCCCGCCGTGGCTGCCCGCTTTAGGCCCGGTCAGTTCATCAGCCTCGCGGTCGGCGGCCCGGACACCTCGATGATGCTGAGCCGGGCCTTTTTCATCCACGATGTCCGCGCCGATCATGGCGGGACGGTGGAGTTCGTGTTCGCGGCGCGCGGCCGCGGCACTCAGTGGCTGGCCGAGCGGCGCGCCAGGGACGTGCTGGACGCAGTCGGCCCGCTGGGCCGCCCGTTCCCGCAGCCACGCGATCCGGCGAACTGTCTGCTCATCGGCGGCGGCTACGGTAGCGCGCCGCTGTTCGCGCTGGCGACGCGGCTGCGTGAGCGCCGCTGCGAGGTCGACTTCCTGCTCGGCGGCGCGAGCGGGGAACGGGTCTTCGGTGCGCTGACCGCGCGCCGCACCGCGCGGTCCGCCACCATCACGACGGAGGACGGCTCGCTCGGCAGTCGCGGGCTCGTCACGGACATGCTCGATCAGGTCATCCACGACGGGCGCACGGATGTCATCTACGCGTGCGGCCCGATGCCGATGCTGCGCCAGGTGACCGTGCTCGCCCGTCGCTACGACATCCCCGTGCAAGTGGCGGCTGAGGAGGCCATGGCGTGCGGGACCGGCGTGTGCATGACCTGTGTGCTGCCCGTGATCGGGTCAGACGGGATTACCCGGATGACGCGGTCGTGCGTGGATGGCCCGGTGTTCCGCGGCGAGCAGGTCCGCTGGGATGACATCGGCACGATTCCGTTTGATGCCTTCGGCGCGCCGGGGTGGGAACCGCGGGCGCATCGGGCGCAGGGCCGAGCCGGCGCCGCCGGCCCGGCACCCGACGGGCAGCCGCACGCGGGAGACGGCGACGCGACCGCCGGCGGTCGCGCTGACGGCGCGGTGACTGACCGCATTGCGGGCAACGGGAAGCCGAAGGCCGTGCCGATTGGCCGCGGCCGGGCTGCCAGAAGGCTGGGCCATGGCGGTTGACCTGCGATCCAGGCTCGGCCACGTCGAGTTGCCCAACCCGATCATGACCGCGTCCGGGTGCGCCGGGGCAGGCCGCGAGCTTGCCCAGTTCATGGATGTGTCCAGGATCGGCGCCTTCGTCACTAAGTCAGTCATGCTCGGGCCGAGGTCCGGCCGGCCGACGCCGCGGATGGCAGAGACGCCCAGCGGGATGCTCAACTCGATCGGGCTGCAAGGGCCGGGCGTCGACGCCTTCCTGCAGCGTGACCTGCCCTGGCTGCTGTCCCGCGGGGCGCGGACGGTGGTGTCGATCGCTGGCAGCACGGTCGCGGAGTACGCCGACCTCGCGGCTCGGCTATCGGACGGGGCCGGGGTGACCGCGATCGAGGTCAACCTCTCCTGCCCGAACGTGGAGCATCGCGGCCAGGTCTTCGCCGCCAGCCCGGAGGACTCCGCTGCGGTCATCGGCGCAGTCCGCGGCCAGGCCAGGTACGACCTTCCTGTCCTCGCGAAGCTGTCACCCGACGTCACCGACGTCGCCGCCATCGCGAAGAGTTGCGTGTCGGCCGGGGCCGACGGCCTTTCGATGATCAACACCGCCCTGGGCATGGTCATCGACACCGACACCATGCGCCCGCTACTCGCCAGCATGACCGGCGGACTGTCCGGCCCAGCTATCAGGCCGATCGCGGTGCGCTGCATCTGGCAGGTCAGGGAGGCGCTGCCCGGCGTCCCGATCATCGGAATGGGAGGCGTGCGGACCGGGCAGGACGCGCTGGAGCTTATTCTGGCGGGCGCCTCAATGGTGAGCGTGGGCACGACGCTCTTCCACGATCCGTCGGCTTGCGTGCGGATCCTGCGCGAGCTTGAGGAGGAGCTGTCCGCACGGGGCGTGGAGCGGCTTGCGGACGTGATCGGGCTCGCCCAGCAGCCGAACGCCGTGACCCGCACCCTGAGCCCCACCGTCCGAGCGAGGAGGATCTGATGGCCGGCCAAGCACCCATTGCCGTTGCACTCGACGCGCCGGACCTGGAAACCGCAGCCCGCTGGGCCGCGCTCGTCGCGCCGCACGTCAGCGCCCTGAAGGTCGGGCTGGAACTGTATCTGAGGTACGGACCGGAAGTCGTGGCGTCGGTTCGCGGTGCCAGCGGCGCGCAGATCTTTCTCGACCTGAAACTGCACGATATCCCGGCCACGGTCGCCGGCGCGGCGCGCGCGGTAGCCCGGCTGCGCCCGTCATTGCTGACCGTCCACGCGGCCGCTGGCGCGGCCGCCATCAGGGCCGCGGCGGACGCGATCCCGGCAACGCGGATCGTCGCCGTGACCGTCCTGACCTCGCTGTCGGAGACAGACCTCGGTCATATCGGACTTGCCGGGCCGGTCAGCGACGCGGTCCGGCGGCTCGCGGCGCACGCCGTCGAGGCCGGCGCGCGGGGCCTGGTGTGCTCGCCGCAGGAGGTGGCGGCGGTGCGGGCCGAGGTCGGCGACGACATCATGCTGATCACACCAGGAGTGCGCCCGGCCGGCGCCGAGGCGAATGACCAGGCCCGGGTCGCTACCCCCGAGGACGCGCTCCGCTCGGGCGCTGACCTGCTCGTCATCGGCCGACCCATCACCGGGGCGGCCGACCCTGGCGCGGCAGCGGCGGCGATCGCGGCATCGCTGCGCCGCGCCGAGGCCGTCGCGCGCCGCTAGCCAGCCTTTCTGGCGCTGCAGCTCGGCCCTGCGATGTGTCGCAGAAAGGCCGGAAAACCTTGCGCGACCTGCGCAAATGCAATTACGCTGAGTGCACGGTGAATATACGTAGCGTTATATTGGCTAATTTGTGCGCGCCCAAACCGAGGTTCTCGTTGCCGACGCGAGCCGAACTCGCTAGTTTCCCCTCGCGGAGCGACTTTTTCGATACGAAACCCGAGGTGACCTCGCGTGGCTCTTCCTCCACTTACTCCCGAGCAGCGGGCAGCGGCACTTGAGAAGGCGGCCCAGGCTCGCAAGGACCGTGCGGAAGTAAAGACCAGGCTCAAGCACGGATCGACCACGCTGCCCCAAGTGCTCAAGGAGGGGCAGACCGACGAAGTAGTGGGCAAGATGAAGGTGTCGGCGCTGCTGGAGTCGATGCCAGGCGTCGGCAAGGTCCGCGCCAAGCAGATCATGGAGCGGCTGGGCATCGCCGAGTCCCGGCGCGTCCGTGGCCTGGGGGCCAACCAGCGCAGCGCGCTCGAGACGGAGTTCGGCGGCGAGATCTGACCGGACGAGAGTCAGAGCCGTACGCGCCGAGCCAGGGAGGGGGCGGCGGAGGCATGCTGGCAGCTGAGCCGCGCCGGGACCACCGCGGCGCCCCCGCCCCGGCACGGCTGACGGTGCTGTCAGGACCGTCCGGCGTCGGCAAGAGCACGGTCGTCGCGCGGCTCCGCGCGGACTGCCCGGCAATATGGCAGTCGGTGTCGGTCACGACCCGGCCGCCGCGGCCCAGTGAAATGAGCGGCCGGGAATATCACTTCGTTTCCGAGGCCGAATTCGCCGCAATGGCCGAGCGCGGCGAGCTACTCGAATCGGCGCGGTTCGCCGGCCACCATTACGGCACGCCTCGTCTGCCGGTCCAGGAGCAGCTCGACATCGGAAAGCCCGCCCTGCTGGAGATCGACGTAGCCGGCGCCCGGCAGGTGAGGGAAGCCGTGCCGGACGCGCTGCTGGTGTTTCTCGCCCCGCCGTCCTGGGCGGAGCTGGAGCGCAGGCTCGTCAGCAGGAACACCGAGTCTGCCGAGAAGGTGGCCAGCCGGCTGGACGCCGCCAGGGTCGAGCTGGCGGCAGAGGACGAGTTCGACATCACCCTGGTCAATACGTCCGTCGAGCGTGTGTGTGCACAGCTGGTAGCCTTGATTCTCGGCCAGGATGCCAATGTGGCATCCGGCGATGCCCGGCAGGGCACTCATGGCAATTCGGAGCTGGAAGGCACACAGTGGCAGCGACTCCGGCCGTAGAAGGCATCATCAACCCGCCGATCGACGACCTGCTCGACGTCGTTGACAGCAAGTACGCTCTGGTGATCATGGCGTCCAAGCGCGCTCGCCAGATCAACGCCTACTACGCCCAGCTCGGCGAGGGCCTGCTCGAGTACGTCGGCCCGCTGGTGGAAACCAGGGTCCAGGAGAAGCCGCTGTCGATCGCGCTCCGCGAGGTCAGCGAGCGACTGCTCAGCGCCGAGGCGCCTGAGCAGGCCTGACCCTGGCACTGCGCGCCGGTGCGCATTGTCCTCGGCGTCTCCGCCGGGATCGCCGCCTACAAGGCATGTGAGCTGCTTCGCCTGCTGACCGAGTCCGGTCATCAGGTCCGGGTCGTGCCGACCCCGGCTGCGCTGAACTTCGTCGGCGCGGCTACCTGGGCTGCCCTGTCTGGTCAGCCGGTCGAGACGAGCCCGTGGGAGTCCGTCCACGAGGTGCCCCACGTCCGCCTGGGCCAGCAGGCTGACCTTGTCATGGTCGTGCCGGCGACCGCAAACCTCCTCGCTCGCGCCGCCGCCGGGATGTCCGACGACCTGCTGACGGCCGTCTTGCTGACCGCCCGCTGCCCGGTTGTCTTCGCCCCGGCCATGCACACCGAGATGTGGGAGCACGCGGCTACGCAGGCCAACGTCGCAGCGCTTCGCTCGCGCGGTTGCGTCGTGCTCGATCCGGCGTCGGGACGGCTGACCGGCCAGGACACCGGCCCGGGCCGGCTTCCCGAGCCGGCCGAGCTGTTTGCAGTCGCCGAGCGCGTGCTGAGCCGCGGCACCCAGGCGCTCGTCGCGGACCTCGGCGGACGCACCTTCGTCGTCTCGGCCGGTGGCACCAGAGAGGAGCTGGACCCGGTCCGCTATCTGGGCAACTGGTCCTCGGGCAAGCAGGGTTACGCGCTGGCGCGCACAGCGGCGAGCCGGGGCGCGGCGATCACCCTCGTAGCGGCTAACACCGAGCTGCCCGATCCCGCCGGCGTGCGCGTGATCCGGGTCACTTCCGCAGCCCAGCTGCGAGATGCGGTGCTCGCCGCGGCTCCGGCTGCTGATGCGATCGTGATGGCCGCCGCGGTGGCCGATTTCCGGCCTGCAACGCGGAGTGAGGCAAAGATCAAGAAGACGGGCGCGCAGCCCGACTCCATCGTGCTGGCGCAGAACCCTGACATCGTTCGCGACCTGGTCGCGGCCCGGCAGCGGCCAGGTCAGCTCATCGTCGCGTTCGGCGCCGAGACGGGGGATGTCCTGGTGAACGGCAGGGAGAAGCTCACGCGGAAGGGCTGCGACCTTCTCGTCGTCAACCAGGTGGGGAACGGGCTCGCTTTCGGAACTGCCGATAACGAGGTCACCGTGCTAGGCGCCGATGGCACGGAGGTCAAGCTGCCCAGAGCCGGAAAGGATGAAATCGCCGATCAGCTCTGGGACATCGTCGCAGCCAGGCTGCCAGCTCTGGCGCGGTAGGGCGCCGTCGTCGGGTGGCCGGCGCGCACCAGTACAATTCGGCGGAGCCGGGCGCCGACCCGGTTCTCGCCATCAGTCCCAGCCGAGGAGAGGGTGTCGCGTGGCACGCCGTCTGTTTACTTCCGAATCCGTCACCGAGGGCCATCCGGACAAGATGGCGGATCAGATCAGCGATGCAATCCTGGACGGCATGATCAAGGGCGACCAGCGCAGCCGGGTCGCCGTCGAGACGCTCATCACGACCGGTCAGGTGCACGTGGCAGGCGAGGTGACGACCGACACCTATGTCGACATTCCCGGCATCATCCGGGAGAAGATCCTCGAGATCGGCTATGACTCTTCATCCAAGGGCTTTGACGGTGCTACGTGCGGCGTGCAGGTTTCGATCGGCTCGCAGTCGCCCGACATAGCCCAGGGCGTCGGCGAGGCCGTCGAGCACAGGGAGGGCGAGGGTACCGATGAGCTGGACCGCCAGGGAGCGGGCGACCAGGGCCTCATGTTCGGCTACGCCTGCCGTGACACGCCGGAACTGATGCCGTTGCCGATCACCCTGGCGCACCGGCTGGCGCAGCGGCTGTCGGAGGTCCGGCGGAACGGGGACGTGCCCTACATCCGCCCGGACGGCAAGACCCAGGTCACCATCGAGTACGCGGGAGACCAGGCGGTCCGCCTCGACACGGTGGTGGTATCCACGCAGCACGCGCCGGCCATTGACCTCGCGGGCCTGTTGACCCCTGACATCCGCGAGCACGTTGTCGAGCCGGTGCTGGCAGGCCTCAGCCTGGACACTTCCGGCTACCGGCTACTGGTGAACCCCACGGGCAGGTTCGAGATCGGCGGCCCGATGGGCGACGCTGGCCTGACCGGCCGCAAGATCATCATCGACACCTACGGCGGCATGGCGCGGCACGGCGGAGGCGCCTTCTCCGGTAAGGACCCGTCCAAAGTGGACCGCAGCGCCGCCTACGCCATGCGCTGGGTAGCCAAGAACGTCGTGGCTGCCGGGCTGGCTGACCGGTGCGAGGCGCAGGTGGCCTATGCGATCGGTAAGGCGAAGCCGGTCGGCCTGTTCGTCGAGTGCTTCGGCACGGAGCGCGTCGACGTCGAGCGGATTCAGGACGCCGTGCTCAACGTGTTCGACCTGCGCCCCGCCGCGATCATTGCCGATCTCGACCTTCTTCGGCCGATTTACGCCCTGACGGCGGCTTACGGACACTTTGGCCGGGAGGAGCCGGACTTCTCCTGGGAGCGCACTGACCGGGCCGAGGCTCTGCGCTCAGCAGCGGGCTTGTAACCACGCGCCGTTCCGGGCGAGTTGGTCGGTGGATATCGAGATCGACCCTTGGACTACGGCCTGTGCGCATATGATCCCGCCGTGTGGGGCCGTGGCATTCTCGTGGCGCTGGTCAGTGTCGCCGTGCTGGTCGCTGGCGCGATGATTGCTGGCTTGCTGGTGCTCTCACACTCGCCTCGTGGCCCCAGTCCGCATCTGCCGTCCATTGCACCGGCGGCTGCGGTCCCCGGCAGTAACTCTCCCACTCCGCACCAGACGGTCACGCACCCAGTGGTGCCGGTGATCGGCGTTCCGAGCAGGACAACGCCTTCGCATACGGTGGCGGCTAGCTCACCCGGTCGACCACCAACATCAGCCGCGTCACCGTCGCCGTCGCCCTCGCGGACATGCATCCTGATCCTGTGCTTCTGACCTCGCCGAACGGACAGAGTTGGGCGCGGGACCGCACCCCCGTGACGATTCCCGCGCCCTGAGGCTCGGTCTGCGGCGTCCCCCCGGCCGCCAGCATTGCCGTTCACCCCCACCTGCCACACTTCCGCGAATGGTGGTGGCGGGCCAGAGGACTAAGGTCACCCGCTCTGGCGGCACTGGTCCCTGCGGATTCTCGCCGACTCCGCGCAGGTCAGGCGTCGTGGAGGCCCCAAAACTCAACGGATAATCTGGAGTTATCCAGACATTCTTACGGCATTGCCCCTAGCATCAGGACAGTTATCTCCGATCTGATGCTGGCCTGGTGATTGATGTCGTCCGACGGGACCGGCTCGGTGCGCAAGACTGTCGCGCGCAAGACCGCCCCCCGTAAAGCCAGCTCCGGTAGGGCCGCCACGCGAAAGACCGCAGCCGAGCCGAACACCCCGACGCCAGCGCGAGCGGCCGATGACGGTCCGGGGGATCCGTGGTTCACCCCCGGCCCTAAGGCCGCATATGTCGACGCTGGCCTCGCGGGGACTGACGGCGACAGCGTGCAGGGTGAGTGGTTCCTGCGGGCCGGCCGGGCGGGGCTGCTGCCCGAATCCATGACCGAGACCTGGGACGAGGCTGGCGCCGCAGCGGAAGACCGGACTCACCGGGCGTCGGCGGCCGGAGTCCCGCCATGGGGACCTGACGGCGCTGCGGCCACGGCGGGACAGCCACCACCCTGGGAGGTCGGCCCGTGGCCCGGTCCGGGGGAGGAAGCCACCCAGCGGCCATGGCTCCCGGCGGCCGGCCCCCGGGGCGCTGAGCCTGCGGCTGAGCCGAGCGCTGGCCTTTGGCGCAGCCAGCGCTCGCGGCTGATCATGATCGGCGGCGCGGCAGTGGTCGTCCTGGTCGTGGTGATCGTGGTGATCGTCATGGCCACATCCGCCGGTCCCGGCACTGGCTGCGCCACCTATCCGTCAGCAGTCCGCCAGGCCTACGCGCGGGCGATGAGCGATCTGAGCGGCCACGCCCCTCGGTCTGTGCAGGCCGCGGACCTCGAGCGGGCCGCAACCGTGGCTAACGCGTCCGCGGCGGCCGCCGGCCAGCAGACGGCCCGGACCGCAATGTTCGCGATGGCAAGCGATCTGGACGAGGCGTCGGCCGACGTCGCGAGGCACCGGCAGCTCACCTCGGACCTGCAGCAGCGGCTGACGGCTGACGGCACGGCGCTGCCCAGATCCTGCTGACGGCGCGCCGTCGCAGCCTGGTGATAAGACTGAAACCGTGTCGCTTCAGGCTGCCACGGGCACTGCCAGGGCAGGCCGGGCCGCCCGGCAGCCAGCGGCGGAGCTGCCGGTAGCGCGGGTAGCCGTCGACATTTCGCTGCCGCACCTGGATCGGCCCTTCGACTACCTGGTACCGGACGCGATGGCCGCAGCCGCCGTTCCCGGCGCGCAGGTGCGAGTGCGCTTCGCCGGCCAGCTTGTCAGCGGGTTCGTGCTGGACCGGCTGGTCGCGAGCGAGCACACCGGCCGGCTGGGCTTTCTCGAGCGGGTGATCGCGCCTGAGCCTGTCCTGACGCCGGAGATCGCCCGGCTCGCGAGGGCCGTCGCCGACCGGTACGGCGGCACGATGGCTGATGTGCTCCGCCTTGCCATTCCGCCGCGGCACGCGGCCGCGAGCAAGGCACAGGTGTCCCCGCGCCCGCTGGTCGCCGAGGACTCGCCGGCCCGCGCCGCCGACGATGGCGGCGGCGGGCCGTGGAGCGATTATCGCGATGGCCCGTCCTTCGTCGAAGCGCTCTCAGAAGGCCGGAGCCCCCGTGCGGTGTGGTCTGCCCTGCCCGGCCCTGGCTGGCCGGAGCAGATAGCCGATGCGGTCGCGGCGACGACGCGGTCCGGCCGCGGCGCCCTGGTCGTCGTTCCTGATGCCCGCGACCTGCGCCTGGTGGACGCCGCGCTCGAGGGGAACCTCGGGGGAGGCCGGCACGTCGTGCTCTCCGCGAGTCTCGGCCCGGCTGAGCGCTACCGGCGCTGGATTGCCGTTGCGCGCGGCGAGCGGACCGTGGTGGCCGGGACCAGGTCCGCCATGTTCGCACCGGTCCCTGACCTGGGCCTGGTAGTGCTCTGGGACGAGGGCGATGATCTGCACGCCGAGCCGCGGGCACCCTACCCCCACGCGAGGGAGGTGCTCGCGCTGCGCGCGTATCTGGCCCGGAGCGCGGCACTGGTCGGGGGTTTCGCCAGGACCGCTGAGGCGCAGCTGCTGATCGCCGCTGGCTGGGCCCGCCCCCTGACGGCGGACCGGGCCGCACGCAGGCACCTGGCACCGGCCGTACGCGCCGCGGGCAGCGATGCCGAGCTGGCCAGGGACGAGGCGGCGAAGTCCGCGAGGCTGCCGAGCATTGCGCTCCGCACGGCCAGGGATGCCCTCCAGACGGGCCCGGTGCTCGTCCAGGTGCCCAGGCGCGGTTATCTCACGGCGGTCGCGTGCGAGCGCTGCCATCGGAGGGCACGCTGCACCTGCGGCGGACCGGCCGAGCTGCCCGGCCCTGGCATGCCGCTCCGGTGCGGGTGGTGCGGCGCGGCTATCAGCCGCGGCTGCCGCAGCTGCGGCCACGTGGGCCTGCGTGCCGTGGTCACCGGCGCCCGGCGAACTGCGGAGGAACTAGGTCGTGCACTCGGGCCAGCACCGGTGCGCACGTCGGGCGGCAGCTCCGTACTGGACCAAGTCGGAGCGGATCCTGCCGTCATCGTCGCCACGCCCGGCGCTGAGCCCACCGCCCAGGGCGGATACAGCGCTGCCATCCTGCTGGACGGCTGGGCGATGCTGGGTCTGCCGAGCTTGCGCGCGGCTGAGGAGGCGCTGCGACGGTGGATGAACGCAGCCGCGCTGGTGCGGCCAGCCAGCCACGGCGGCAGTGTGGTCGTCGTCGCCGGGCCCGAGCAGCCGGCCGTCCAGGCCCTGATCCGCTGGGATCCGGCAACCTTTGCCAATCGCGAGCTTGGTGAGAGAACCGAACTCGGGCTGCCGCCCGCGACCAGGATGGCGAGCGTGACTGGCACACCTGAGGTGGTGGACAGCCTGCTGGCAGCCGTCAGGCTGCCGGAAGGTACCGAAGTGCTCGGCCCGCTGCCGGTCGCGGATGGCCGCGGCGGCTCGCCGGCGACGGCGATCAGGTACCTCATCCGGGCGCCCAGGACGGCGGGCCAGGAACTGGCCGCGGCGCTGCGGGACGGTCAGGCGGCGCGCAGCGCGGCCAAGGAGGCGGGCAGCGTGCGCGTGCAGGTTGACCCGGTAGAGCTGATCTGACGAACGGTGCTGATCTGACGCGCTGCGAATCAGGCCGTAGGGTAGCGGGGTGACCAACTCACCGGGCGGTCAGCGCGCTCGGCCGGCACCCGATAGCGGCCGGCCGGCCGGGCAGGCCGAACCTCGCCGGGAGCGCCCCCGGATGCCACCGGTGCGGCTCGCTCCCCGTGCTGAGCTGGCCGCCGCGGCCAGGGTTGTCCCGCTGCTGCGGGCGGCACGGGAGCTGCGCGTGTGGCTCGCGGCCAACCCGGAGGTTGCCCGCCGCCGCTTCCTCGATGACCGCGATCAGGTCCGGGCAGCTGACGTGCTCGAGCTCAGCCCTGATGAGCTGACTGCGGCCTGGCAGGTGGTTGCCGCCACGGATGCCGAGCCTATGACCTCGGCTGCTACCGAGGACGTACTGCGCGAATGGGACGGAGCGCTCGCGGCTCTGCTGGATCGCGAGGCGCTCGACGGCCTCGCTACCGCGCTCTACACCGTGGGTGCACCGGTCCGGATCGACGCGCTGTTCGACGCGTACTCCGCTGCGGCCGGGCCGCGGGGCCGGGCCAGACCGCAGCGCCAGGAGCCGACTGCTGATGACGCCGCGGACTTGTCCCGCGCGCTAGAGATTCTCGCCGACCTCGGCGTTGTCGAGCTCGGCACGGAGGAGAGCAGCGGCGGGCTGACCGTCGGGCTGTCGCCGCTTGGCGTGTGGGGTGTGCATCGCCGGCTGCTGGCCCAGGGCTGGCATGTGCCTGTGCTCGGCACGGCCGAGCAAGACGGGGCGGTCGGGCTGCTCACGATGCTGGCTAGCTGCGACGCCGAGGACGGTGAGTCCAGAATCACCGCGTGGCTCATCGGCCGCCCAGCGCAGGCAGCGGCGGCCGAGCTGATCGCGGCCGCTGCGGACGGGACACCCGGGCTGCGAGGCGCAGCGTTCGCGGTACTGGACCGCATCGGCGAGCAGGCGGCCGGCGAGGTGCGCGGCGCCCTGCGGGAGCCCCTGCTGCGCGCGCACGCCGCGGTATGGCTGCACGAGCACGGCGAGGACGCTGACCTCGGCCCCGCAGACCGCGCCTGGCTGCTGGTCGACCTCGGGGCCGGGCTCCTCGAGGAGGCCGACCCGCGGGATGTGGTGGCCGAACTCCTGCCAGATGTGGCAGCGGACGCTCAGGCCGAGATCGTCGCGGGTCTCTGGCAGGTGAGTCACCCGGCCCTCATCGACCTGCTGACCACGCTGAGCGATCATCACCCTGAGCCGCGCGTCGCCAGGGCGGCGCGCAAAGCCGCCTTCAAGGCCCGCTCGGCTGGTGACGGTCAGGACCTGGCGCACCAGCCAGCCGCCAGTTCGTAGACTTGATCGGCCGCCCCGGGGACGGGCCCGGGGACCCCGCGCCGGAGGCGGCGCCCGCTCCTGGAGGACGTGTGAGCATCCGACCCATCCGCATGTTCGGCGACCCTGTGCTGCGCACCCCTGCGGATCCGGTGACCAGTTTCGACGCCGAGCTGCGCAAGCTGGTCAGGGACCTCACTGAAACGATGATGGACGCGCCCGGCGTCGGCCTTGCCGCTCCGCAGATTGGCGTGGGACTTCGGGTCTTCACCTACTACGTCGACGACGTGGTTGGCCACATCATCAATCCCTTGGTGCAGACTGCCGGGGAGATCGTCGTGGACGAGGAGGGCTGCCTGTCGTTTCCCGGCCTCGCGTATCCGACCGCCAGGTCGCTGCGTGCCGTCGCGACGGGATTCGACATGCACGGTGAGCCGATCACCGTGGAAGGGACCGACCAGCTCGCCAGGTGCGTCCAGCACGAGACCGACCACCTCGATGGCGTGCTGTTCATCGACCGGCTCGACCCGGCTCAGCGCAAACTGGCCATGAAGGACATCCGCGCGGCTGAGTGGTGGGGGGAGCCAGCGCCGATGGTCAAGGTGTCGCCGCACCCGACGCACGGCAAGGCCTACTAGCCCATGCGCCTGGTGTTCGCTGGCACGCCCGCCACGGCGGTGCCGACGCTCGATGCGCTGCTGAAGTCCAGGCACTCACTGGCTGCGGTGATCACCAGGCCCGACGCGAAGTCCGGCCGCGGCCAGCAGGTGGCTCCGAGTCCGGTCGCCGCGCGAGCCGAGGAGGCCGGCGTCGAGATCTTGCGGCCGGAGCGTCCGGGCGATCCGGATTTCCTGGCCCGGCTACGTCAGATCGGTCCTGACTGCTGCCCGGTGACCGCGTACGGCGCGCTGATCCCGCAGGCGGCTCTCGACATCCCGGCGCAGGGCTGGGTCAACCTGCATTTCTCTATCCTGCCTGCCTGGCGCGGGGCGGCGCCGGTGCAGCACGCCATCCTGCATGGCGACGACGTGACCGGGGCTACCATCTTCCGGCTCGTGCGGGAACTCGATGCGGGACCGGTCTTCGGGGTGCTGACCGAGGCGATCCGGCCGTCGGACACTGCCGGAGACCTGCTGGGCCGGCTTTCCGTTGCGGGCGCCGACCTCATGGTGGCGACGCTCGACGGGATCGAGTCCGGCGAGCTGGCGGCGCGCGAGCAGCCGTCGGCCGGGGTCAGCCTCGCGCCAAAGATCAACCCGGCTGACGCCAGGATCGACTGGCATCAGCCCGCGATGGCGATCGGCCGCCTGATCAGGGCCTGCACTCCCGAGCCGGGCGCCTGGACCGAGCTGGACGGGAGCAGGGTCAAACTGTGGCCGGTCGCACCGCCGCGAGGCGAGCATGGGGACGGCGGCGCGGTCAAGGCTCCGCTGGCGGTTGGCGAGCTCCAGACGCTGCGTGACCGGGTCCTCGTGGGCACAGCGACCGCGCCAGTCGAGCTGGGTGACGTACAGCAGCACGGCAAGCGCCGCATGCCTGCCGCCGACTGGGCCCGCGGCCTGCGCCTGGGCAGCCGCCCGGCGGTCCTGGGCTGAGATGAGCGGAGCCACGGCGGCGGACCGCCCGAAGGGAGCGGCCGGCAGGGGCCGCCGGGCCAGCAGCGATCCGGTCCGCCGTGTCGCGCTGGACGTGCTGCTCGCCGTGGCGTCCAGGGATGCCTACGCCAACCTGCTGCTGCCACGGCTCATCGTGCAGCGGCGGCTCGCCGGGCGCGACGCCGGGCTGGCCACCGAGCTGACCTACGGGACGCTGCGCGGTCGCGGTAGCTATGACGCGGTTCTGACTGTCTGCTGTGACCGGGATCTGGGCTCACTCGATCCGGCCGTGCTCGAGGTGCTCAGGCTGGGCGCGCATCAGCTGCTGGCCACCCGCATCCAGCCCCACGCAGCCGTTGCCACGTCGGTCAGTCTGGTGAAGGAAGTGGCTGGCCAGCGACCCTCGGGCCTTGTCAACGCCGTGCTCCGCCGCGTCGCCAGCAGGGATCTCGCCGGCTGGCTGGATATCGTCGCGCCCGGCCGGCAGACAGACCCGGTCGGGCATCTGGCAGTCCGCTACAGTCATCCGCGCTGGGTCGTCGACGCCTTCGCCGCTTCGCTGGGCGAGACGGCCGACAGCGGGCTGGCGCAGACCGAGTCGGTGCTGGCCGCGAACAACGAGCGCCCGATCGTGCACGTGTGCGCTGTGCCGGGGCTTGCCGCGCGCGAGGAGTTGCTGGCCAGTGGCTGCTCAGCGGCCCGGTGGTCACCGTTCGGCGGGTACCTGGCCGAGGGCGACCCGGCGGCGATCGGTGCGGTCGCCGATGGCAGAGCAGGCGTGCAGGACGAGGCCAGCCAGCTCGCGGCCGTCGCCCTGACCAGAGTCGAGGCGAGCCCGCCAGATGATCGATGGCTCGACGTGTGCGCTGGACCAGGAGGCAAGGCCCGGCTGCTCGCGGGCCTGGCCGCGGGCAGCGGGACGCGCCTGGCGGCGGCGGAGATACGCGAGCACCGGGCACGGCTGGTGCGGTCGGCGACAGCTGCGTCCGGCTCCTGCGGCGTCCTGATGGCCGACGGGGCCCGGCCGGCCTGGCGCAACGGCGCCTTCCACCGTGTCCTCGCCGACGTGCCCTGCTCCGGCCTCGGCGCACTGCGGCGGCGGCCCGAGGCCCGCTGGCGGCGCACGCCGGCGGACGTCACCGCGCTCGGCGGGCTGCAGCGCGACCTGCTCGGCGCCGCGCTCGACTCCGCCCGGCCCGGTGGCGTTGTCGCGTACGTGACCTGCTCGCCGCACCTGGCGGAGACTCGCGATGTTGTCGCCGGGGTGCTCGCCGGGCGCAGCGACGTCTCGGTCCTCGACGCCCCGGCCGTGCTGGCCGAGGTACCTGATCTCCGCTGCGGCCCGCAGGGCCGGTACGCGCAGTTCTGGCCGCACCGGCACGGCACCGACGCGATCTTCTTGGCGCTGCTGCGCGTTAGCCCGTGAGCGCTCGCGCTCGCCGGCCGCCGACTCGGCCCGCGCCGATGTCGGCGCGCTTGCCCTGGGCGTAGCCGTCGCCGTACCCGTTCCCGGAATAGGTCACCCGCGCGGTCCTCGTGACCGGGTAGGCGCGCGCGACGTGCCGCCGGATTACCAGCGCGCGGTCGGCGAGCACCAGCGCCGCGCTGGACGAGCCGCCGCCGGCCTGAGCTGTCCCGGCCGACCGCTCGGCGCCCCGCTCGGCGGCTCGGACGCGCGCGATGACAGCAGTCGCGAATCCGAGCAGCCAGCTGCGACGCCAGGCCCGGACGCTGGACGCCCCGGCCGGTACGCCGGCCGCAGCCAGGCCGTGCCACATCTGGATCAGCACCGACGTATAGAGCACATCCGCTCGCTCAAGGTCAGATGCGTAGCCGAACATGTGCACCCGCTGACCCGCCCGCGACGGAAGCAGGATGCACTGGCACCGCAGTGCAGCGGCCAGGCCGCACAGCAGGTGCGCTTGCACCCTGGCCCACGGGTTGTAGATCTCCACGATCCGGTCGCCCGGCTTGTCGGTCTCCGGCTGCCGCGCTGCCAGCAGCGCCCGGTCGATTCCGTATTTGGCCATCAGCTCGGCGGCTTTGGCCGTCAGCGCCTGCGCCTCAGCCGCGGTGACGCCGTCGGCCTCGGCCTTTGCCAGCAGCTTGCGCACCCGATCGAGCAGGCGCTCCGGCGCCGCTGCGGTCGTGGTCATCGGGTGCCTCCCGGCTCGAGGGCTGCGGTGCGGTCGAAACGAACCTACCGGCGCGATCGGACAGTGCGTCCCCGCCTCGCCACGCGCTGGATGCGAGAATCGGTCTCGCCATGACCATTCAGATAGCGCCGAGCTTGCTCGCGGCCGATTTCGGCAGGCTGGCCGACGAGGCGTACGCGGTCGCCGATGCGGCCGACTGGCTGCATGTTGACGTGATGGACGGCCACTTCGTGCCCAACCTCACGATCGGCCTGCCAGTTGTCGAGGCGCTGGTCAGGCACACCCGGCTGCCGCTGGACTGCCATCTGATGATCGAGAATCCCGACCGGTGGGCGGTCGGCTATGCCGAGGCCGGCGCGCGCAGCGTGACCATTCACGCCGAGGTAGCGGGCGCGCCCATCAGGACGCTGCGCGAGATCCGCAAGGCGGGCGCCCGCGCGGGCCTGGCGTTCAACCCGGCCACGGCGGTGCAGCCGTATGCGGACCTGCTGGCCGAGATCGACATGGTGCTGCTGATGACCATCGAGCCTGGCTTCGGCGGCCAGGAATTCATCGATTCCCTGCTGCCGAAGATCCGGCAGACCAGGGAGTTGATCAGCGCGCACGGTGGCGAGATCTGGCTGCAGGTCGACGGCGGCGTGACGGAAGAGACCATCGGGCTCTGCGCTGAGGCGGGTGCGGACATGTTCGTGGCCGGCACCGCCGTCTACGGTGCCGAGGACCCGGCCGAGGCCGTCAGCGCGCTGCGGGGCCTTGCGGCGGCCTCGGCGGCCTCGGCCGACTCGTGATGCGGCGCGCGCTCATCGCTGCCATCGCTGCACCAGGAATCGCTTCTGGTGCGGCAGCATGCAGCACACCTCACAGCGCAGGTAGTGGTGTCACCGGCACCTGGACTATCGCCTCGTGCGTGGTTGACGTGTCGTACATCAACGCCACGCGGGCGGTGGACCTCTACGTGCCGGATACGGACGCCAACTTCCAGCACTACTTCGTTCCCAACAAGGCCAGCGGCGCTGCGAGCGTGGCGGTCGTCATCACGTTCGTCAACACCACAGGTGGCCCGGCCTCGCTGCCAACCGGCCTGGTCGTGTCCATCACCGACCAGAGCGGCAAGTATGTGGGCAGGCCGCAGACCTTCAACAACACGGACGGCACGGGGTATGGCGCCGCGGTCGCCCACGGACAGGGGTCGGGGGAGGTCTTCTCTGCCAGCACGCAATTCAGCCCTGGCCAGACGGTTGCGGAAACGCCAGACATCGGCGCTTCACTGCCGCAGCGGCCCGGGCTGTCGTGCAGGGTGAGACCGGACAGATCTGTATCTGCGACGGGACACTAGCCGGAAGGCGCTGGTCGAAGGCATGGCAGACAGACAGAGCAAGGCTGAGGAACTAGCCGGCGTCCGGCTGACCAACCTCGATGAGGAGCTTTTCGAGGGCGCGCGGGCCACCAAGCGGGACTTGGTCGGCTACCTGGATGCCGTGCATGACCTCATCATCGGAGGTCTGGCCGACCGGCCGCTGTCCGTCATCAGGGTGCTGCGCGGCCAGGCGCCGTTCATGCAGAAGAACGTGCCGCGCTACACACCGGACTTCGTCCGCACGGTGACGCTCTGGGCGGAGAGCTCGCGTCGTGAGGTCTCCTACGCCCTCTGCAACGACCGGCAGACGCTGATCTGGTTCGCCAACCAGCGCGCAGTGGAGTACCACCCCACGCTCATGCGGGCTGACCGGTGGGACAACCCGGACTTCGTCGTCCTCGACATAGACCCGCCGGATGGCGCCGAGTTCGGCCTCGCGGCGCAGGCGGCACTGCTCGTGCGGGAAGCGCTGGGCGCTGTCGGCTTGCAGGGCGCGGTCAAGACCAGCGGCGCCAAGGGCGTGCACGTCTTCGTGCCGCTCGCGGACGGCCAGTCGGCGGCGGACGCGGCCGCGGCCACGCGGGCAATCGCCGCCCGAGCTGAGCAGCTCGGTCCCGAGCTGGCGACGACCGCGTTCGTTCGGGCGGACCGCGAAGGGAAAGTGTTCATGGACGCCACCAGGGCAGGCGGAGCCACCGTCGTGGCCGCCTACAGCCCGCGCGTGCGGCCAGGCGCGCCCGTGTCGTTCCCGGTCGGCTGGGATCAGCTGACCCATGCACAGCCTGCCGATTTCACCGTGCGCACCGCAGCGGGCCTGCTGGCCGGCCGCGACGCATGGGCGGACTCGCTGCCCGCACCGCAGCGGCTGCCAGCCGACCTGGTTGCCGAGGGGCACGCCATCCCGGTCGCCAGGGTCGCGGCCATGCACGAGGGCAAGCGGCGGGCCAGGGCCCGCCGGGATGAAGGCCCGCCGGCCGGATAGCCATAGGCCGGCGCCCGGCTACCGAAAGAGAGCGTGACTGGTTCGCTGCGCTGTGCCCCCGAGCTACCGCCAGATTTGCGGATGAAGCGCGGAACATGCTTCTGAGATTAAAATTTTCGCCGCTTGGCGCCTAATGTCTAGACGTTCTCGCATAGTTACGGAAGCGTAACTAGCAAGGAGACTTACCTGATGTATGGTGTCCCGGGTTGACACGTTGACGTGCATCCAGGTGAAAGGGGTCCTGGGGGATGCAACTAAGTAATAGGAAGTCTGCCCGCCTCGTTGGCGGAGTGGCTCTGGCGGGGGCCATTAGCCTCGCCGCCGCAGCGTGCGGATCGTCGGGCGGGTCGTCTGGTTCGGGAGGCGGCTCGAACACGGTTCCGAAGGTGAGCATTAATTCCTTCTCCACTGACGTCGCGTCGGTGATGTCGCCGTTCAAGCAGCTGACGAAGTTCGCGACCAAGGGATCGAACACCCTGCAGGTGGGGGTCGTCCTCCCCGACACCACGTCGTCGCAGCGCTGGGTTAACTTCGACCAGCCGTACCTGACCGACGCTTTCGCGGACGCCGGCTACACCCAGGCGCAGTTCCGGATCGACAACGCGCAGGGCAGCGACGCGACCCAGTTGAACGACGCAACCGCAGACATCAACTTGGGCGCGAAGATACTGATCGTGACCCCGCTCGACGGCCCGACTGGTGTGGCGATCGCCAAGGAAGCGCAGGCCAAGGGCGTGACTCTGATTGCCTACGACCGCGCCATCTTCCAGGGCAACAAGACGTACTACGTCAGCTTCGACGGCGAGAAGGTCGGCGAGCTGATCGGCTCGGGCTTCCTGTCCTGCCTGACGTCCGAGAACGTCAAGAACCCGCAGGTCTACGTGATGAACGGCGGCGAGGACACCGACCCCAACGCGATCGCCTTCGCCACCGGCTACAACAAGGTGGTCTTCGGCCAGGCGGCCAAGACCGTCAGCGCGGGCGCGAAGAGCACGTCAGGCGGCGCCACGCTGGTTCAGGAAAACTTCGCTCCCGGCTGGGACAACACCAAGGCCGGCACGATTTTCCAGCAGGCGTTCACCGCTAACCCGAAGATCAATGCCACGATCGTGGCCAACGACGGGATGGCCAACTCGATCATCACTGACCTGAAGTCGGCTGGGGTCAAGGCCGGCTCGATTCCGGTCACCGGGCAGGACGCCACGGCCCAGGGCATGGCCTCGAT
The DNA here is from genome assembly GCA_035631375.1 of Streptosporangiaceae bacterium. GTDB lineage: Bacteria > Actinomycetota > Actinomycetes > Streptosporangiales > Streptosporangiaceae > JAJYUU01. The sequence continues at coordinate 23,293 of DASQIW010000217.1, read as the reverse complement.
CCTGCAGGGCTACCAGTGCGGCTCGGTCTACAAGCCGGTCTACAAGGAGGCCGAGGACGCAGTGGCCGTGGCCACGATCCTGCTCGCCGGCGACACGCCGCCAGCGGCTCTGCTGAACGGCAAGACCGTTGACCCGACGAACTCCAGCGTCACCGAGCCGGCGTCGCTGCTGGGCGCCACGTGGGTGACCAAGGACAACATGGAGTCGACGGTGGTCAAGGACGGGTTCGACACCGCCAGTGCCATCTGCACGATCGCGGGCGCGAGCGTCTGCACCGCAGCCGGGATCCAGTAACCATCTGATCAGGGGAACCCCGGCGAGGTACTTGCCGGACGCTTCCTTGGCCGGAGTTGGCGGACCTTTCGCAAGGGTAGGTCCGCCAACTCCGGCCGCTCGGTGGTTGACGGCCCCGCAGCCGCGGGGCCAACGTAAGGCAACGGCTACTGACGGGGTCGTCAAAGATGACTGAGATGAACGAGGCTCCGGTCGGCGCGCGCCCGAGCGGGAACGGGGCGGAGCCCCTGCTCAAGCTGCGCGGCATCGATAAGCATTTCGGGCCGGTGCAGGCGCTCTACGGGGCGAATCTGGATCTGCCCGCGGGCCAGGTGACGGGCCTCTGCGGAGACAACGGTGCCGGGAAGTCGGTGCTCACCCGCTGCATCGCCGGCGTGCACCAGCCGGACCATGGTCAGATTTACTTCGAGGGGCGCCCGGTCCATATCCGGAGCGCCCGCGACGCCGCGGCGCTGGGGATCGAGACCGTCTACCAGGATCTGGCGCTGGCCGACAACCTGGACATCGTCCAGAACATGTTCCTCGGCCGGGAGCGGCTGCGGCGCGGCCTGCTCGACGAGGACTCGATGGAAAAGCAGGCGGCCGAGACCCTGAGCACCCTCCGGGTGACCACGGTGCGCTCGATCCGGCAGCCGGTGGCCTCGCTCTCGGGCGGACAGCGGCAGGCGGTGGCGGTGGCGAAGGCGGTGATGTGGAACTCCAAGCTGGTGCTGCTGGACGAGCCCACCGCCGCCCTCGGAGTGGTGCAGACGCGGATGGTGCTGGACCTGGTGAAGACACTCCGCGACCACGGGCTCGCGGTGATGGTGATTTCCCACAACCTGAACGACGTCTTCGAGGTCGCAGACCGGATCGCCGTGCTGCACCTCGGGCGCATGGTGGCCGAGGGCCCGGTAGCGAACTTCGACCGGCAGAGCGTGGTGGAGTACATGACGACGGGCACCTCCGGGCGGCCGGTCGAGCCCGCCGGATCAGCGCCGTGACCGCGAACCCCGGCGAAATCCCGGCCGGGACTGCGGACGGCGGGACAGCGGTCGACCTCACCGCCCATGAGGTAGTCGCGGCCGAGGTCCCGCCCGAAGTCCTCGCCGCGTCGCTGGGGCAGTACTTCCGGGCCTGGTGGCGGCAGATCCGCAGCGGGAACAGCGGCGTGCTTCCGGTAGTCCTGGCCATCGCGCTGGTCGCCATCATCTTTGAGATCATCACTCCGCAGCACGCCTTCCTGCGGCCGAGCAACCTCGTCTACATCTTCGCGCTGAGCACCGTGTACATGGTGCTGGCGGTGGCGGAGACCGTGGTCCTGCTCATCGGCGAGATCGACCTTTCGATCGGCGCGGTCGCGATGATCGGCGGGGTGATTGCCTTCAAGCTCGTTCAGCAGCCCGGGCCGGACTGGCCCTGGTGGGCAGCGGTCCTCGCCGCGCTCGTCGGCTGCGGGGTGATCGGCGCTCTGCAGGGCACGCTGATTGCCCGGCTCAGGATCCCGTCCTTTGTCGTCACTCTCGGCGGATTCCTGCTGTTCTCCGGAATCCTCATCGTCGTCCTCGGCGGGGCCGACGGCAACGTGAACCTCAACACCGAGGTGGGCAACCAGCTCGTCATCTACAACATGGTCCAGGGGGTCATCGCGCCCGTAGCGGGCTGGGTGGCCCTGGCCGCGGTGGTTCTCGTCGCGGGCACCGCCCTGTGGCTCCGCGCAGCCGCGAGACGGCGCCATGGCCTGGTGGCCCCCCCGGCAGGCCTGACCGCCATCAGGATCGCCCTGGTGGCGGTGGTCGGGGTCGCCGTAGTGCTGATCTGCAATATCGACCGCGGAAACCGCATCAAGCCGATTGCAGGGGTGCCGTGGGTGATCCCCATCGTCCTCGTCCTCCTCGGCGCATGGACTCTCGTCCTTCAGCGGGCCCGCTTCGGCCGCTACATCTATGCCATCGGCGGCAACCCCGAAGCGGCCCGGCGTGCCGGTGTCCGCCTCCCCGCCATCCGCACCTGGGCCTTCGCGCTGTGCTCGGCGACCGCCGCTCTCGGCGGCATCCTGCTCGGCTCCTTCTTCTTCGGTGAGTACAGCACCAATACAGCAGACCCCGGCCAGCTCGTCCTCTATTCGGTTGCCGCCGCCGTCATCGGCGGGGTCAGCCTGTTCGGCGGCCGGGGCAAAGCTGTCCACGGCATTCTCGGCGGGCTCCTCATCGGCGGCATCGCCTACGGCGTGTCCCTGCTCAACCTCGGTCAGCTGTCCACGCCACTGCAGTACATCCTGCCCGGCGCCGTCCTCATCGGCGCGGTGCTGGTCGACGTGCTGTCACGGCGCGGGAGCGGGAGCGTGACCCGTGTCTGACATCCCCGTGACCGCGGATCCAGGCGAGACCCCGGCTGACCTCGGAACGGCTGACGCCGGGGCGGCGCTCGATCTCACGGCGCATAACGCTGCCGTCGTGGCCGACCTCCCGCCCGAGCTGGTCGCCCAGTCGCTGGGCCAGTACTTGCGGGCCTGGTGGCTGCGGGTCCGCAGCGGCGACAGCGGCGTGCTGCCTGTGGTGCTGGCCATCGTGGTGGTCGTCGTCGCCTTTCAGATCGCTAACTCGAAGTTCTTGTCGCCGCTGAACCTGGTCAACCTGTTCGCGCAGAGCTCGATCTACATGCTGCTGGCGATGGCAGAGATCTTCGTCCTGCTCCTCGGCGAGATCGACTTCTCCACCGGCCTGGTCATGGGGCTGAGCAGCGTCCTGGTCGCGGAGCTCGTGCAACCGGACCGCGCGGCCTTCCCGTGGTGGGCGGCGATCATCGTGGCGCTGGTCGCGACCGCCGCGTGGGGCGCCCTCCAGGGATGGTTCGTGGCGAGGCTGCGGATGCCATCGTTCATCGTCACTCTCGGCGGACTGCTGATCCTCGAAGGCCTGGCGATCATCGTGCTCGGCAAGAACGGGTTGTACAGCATCGGCAACGCCGGGTTCACCAACGAGCGCGTCCTCTACGACATCTACTACGGGCACTTCAGCACGGTGGCCGGCTGGATCTTGCTGGCCGTGCTGCTGCTAGCTGCTGCCATCGGGCTCTGGGTACCCCAGGTTCGCAAGCGCCGCAGGGGCCTCGAGACCCCGCCGCGCAGCCTCACCGCGGCGAAGATCGTCCTGATGGCGGTGGCAGGCGTGGCAGTCGTCGCCATCTGCAACGCCAACCGGGCCCACACCGGGACGATCGAGGGGGTTCCCTACATCATCCCGATCGTCCTGGTCGTGCTCGCCGCCTCGACCGTCCTGCTCCAGCGGACCCGCTTCGGCCGTTACGTCTACGCCATCGGCGGCAACCCCGAGGCGGCGCGGCGAGCCGGGGTTCGCGTCGCCACCGTCCGGATCTGGGCGTTCGTCGTCACCGCCTTCATCTCCGGTATCGCCGGCGTGCTGTTCGTCTCGTGGCAGGTCTCGATGACCTCCAACATCATCAAGACCGCCAACACCTACGTGCTGCTGGCGATCGCCGCGGCGGTCATCGGCGGTACCAGCCTCTTCGGTGGCCGGGGCAAGACCATCCACGGAGTCCTGGGCGGGCTCGTCATCGGCGCCATCTACAACGGCCTCTACCTGCTCGGGGTGCAGAGCGAGTGGATTCAGGTAGCCGTCGCCGGGGTGCTGCTGGCGGCCGCGACCGTCGATGTCCTGTCCCGCCGTGGCACACCGCAGCGGGCATGACCGTTGCCGAATCGCCCGGTCCCGGCCTCGCGCCGGCGCCCGGCGGTTTTGCGCGGAATACCCGGCGTGGCACACTGGTTCTGGCAGTTAACGTGCTCCGGGGTCGGTGAAACTCCGAACCGGCGGTGATAGTCCGCGACCCGGCCGAGTCCATCGGCCGGCTGACCCGGTGGAACTCCGGGACCGACGGTTAAAGTCCGGATGGGAGGCAGCACGTGCGCGGCGGCCGGTCAGGCCCTACAGGGGTCTGGCGGCACGAGCCGCGGCCAGCGCAGCCAGCGCACCCCCCGGAGCCCGTGACAGGGCATAGCCGCAGGCAGGCTCCGGAGGAGGACGCGGTGTTCACCGGGATTGTGGAAGAGCTGGGCGAGGTCGTCGGCATCGAGCCCGATGGCAGCGGCGCCCGCATCAGGATTCGCGGTCCGCTGGTTACCGCCGACGCGGCACGGGGCGATTCGATCGCGATCAACGGCGTATGCCTGACCGTGACCGGGACTGCCGACGGCGAGTTCAGCGCGGACGTTATGGGCGAAACGCTGGCCCGGTCCGGCCTCGGCTCGCTGCAGCCAGGGGCCGCGGTCAACCTGGAGCGGCCACTGCGCCCGGACGGCCGGCTCGGCGGGCACATCGTGCAGGGACATGTCGACGGCACCGGCACGATCGTGGCCAGGGAGGCCGCCGGATCCTGGGAGACCGTGCGCATCTCGATTCCGCCCGCGCTAGCCCGTTACCTGGTTGAAAAAGGTTCCGTGGCCGTTGACGGCATCAGCCTGACGATCTCCGCGCTCCGCACCGGATCCGCGGGATCGGAGTTCGAGGTCAGCCTGATCCCTGAGACGCTCGCGCGGACGACGCTCGGCCGCAAGCAGCCCGGCGAGGTCGTCAACCTCGAGGTCGACATGATCGCCAAATACGTGGAACGCCTGATAGCCGGGATCGCCGAGCAGCCGGGGACCCCGCAGTGACCGGCCGGACCGGCGCCGCGCCGGCGGCCCAGATCCCCCTGGATGAGGTGACCCGCGCGGTTGCGGACATCGCGGCCGGCCGGCCCGTGGTGGTGGTCGACGACGCCGACCGGGAGAACGAGGGCGACATTATCTTCGCCGCGAGCAAGGCGACACCCGAGCTGCTGGCCTTCATGATCCGGCACACGAGCGGCGTGATCTGCGTGCCGATGCCAGGGGAGACGCTGGATCGCCTGCAGCTGCCGCTGATGACCAGCCAGAACGCCGAACGGATGCGGACTGCCTACACCATCAGCGTGGACGCACGGGATGGCGTCACCACGGGCATCTCGGCCGCCGACCGGGCGCGCACCATCCGGACGCTGGCCGACTCGGCCACGGAGGCCTACGAGATCGTCCGGCCCGGTCATGTGTTCCCGCTCCGCTACACGCCGGGCGGCGTACTGCGCCGGCGCGGCCACACCGAGGCCGCGGTCGACCTGGCCCGGCTGGCCGGGCTGACGCCGGCCGGGGTGCTGGCCGAGATCGTCAACGACGACGGGACGATGGCCAGGCTTCCGCAGCTTCGCGATTTCGCCGACGAGCATGACCTGGCGCTGATCTCGATCCAGCAGCTCGTCGACTACCGGCGCCACCACGAACGCGTGGTGCACCGGGTGGTCGAAACCCGGCTGCCCAACGAGTTCGGCGAGTGGCGCGCGGTCGGCTACCAGAATTCGGTCGACGGCACCGAGCACCTCGCGCTAGTCCTCGGCGACCTGACCGCGCCGGGTCCCGATGTCCTGGTGCGCATGCACTCGGAGTGCCTGACCGGCGACGTGTTCGGGTCGCACCGGTGCGACTGCGGTACGCAGCTCGAAGCGGCGATGGCAGCGATCGCGGCCGAGGGCCGCGGCGTCGTGCTCTATCTGCGCGGGCATGAAGGCCGTGGCATCGGGCTGCTCTCGAAGCTGCGTGCCTATCAGCTGCAGGACGGCGGCGCCGACACGGTTGACGCCAACACCGAGCTCGGGCTGCCCGTTGACGCGCGCGAGTACTCGACCGGCGGGCAGATGCTCACCGACCTCGGTGTCTCGGCGCTGCGGCTGCTGACGAACAACCCGGCGAAGGTCGACGGCCTGGCCGGCTTCGGTCTGCGCGTGACCGGGCGAGTCGGGCTGCCCTCGCTGCCGACGGCGCATAATCTCCGGTACCTCACCGCCAAGCGGGACCGGCTCGGCCATCAGATCGACGGCCTGCCCAACATCGGCAAGGTCAGCTCGGGCCCGGCCCCCGCCGAGCCGGCTGCCCCGCCTGCGCAGGCCGCGTCGGCCGCCCAGGCCGCCGCGGGCTCGCGGTGAGCGGCGAGGGCCGTCCGGACAAGCAGCTCGTCGACGCGACCGGGCTGACAGTCGCGATCGCGGCGACGCGGTGGCACGCCGAGGTAACCGATCAGCTGCTGGCACGCGCTGTGGCTGCGGTGCGGGCCAGCGGGGCTAGCGAGCCGCTGATCGTGCGCGTACCCGGCGCAGTCGAGCTGCCGGTGGTCGCGGCCGAGCTGGCCCGGCGGCATGACGCCGTGGTCTGCCTCGGTGCGGTCATCCGCGGCGGCACGCCGCACTTCGACTATGTCTGCGACGCAGTGACGTACGGCCTGACGAGGGTGGCCCTCGACGCGGGGACGCCGGTCGGCAACGGCGTCCTCACCTGTGACACCTTCCAGCAGGCCAGGGATCGCAGCGGCGCGGAGGGCAGCAGCGAGGACAAAGGGTGGGACGCCACGGCCGCCGCGCTGGAGACTGCGGTAGTGCTGAGATCCCTACGGGGGTAACCAGGGGTACGGGCCCGCGCGGGCTCACGGGTGGGTTGCGGCGAGGCGGCTCGTACCCACCACATCGCCGGGCCGGACGATGCCCGGCTGAACCACCCTGGTGTTCATCCCGCGCAGCCGCAGTTGCCGGCCGACGCGGGAATTGACGAAGCGCATGGCGTCGGCGCCGAACCGCTCGACGAACTTCGCGCAGCCGAGATGCGGGGCTTCGCTGACCTCGAGGACGGCTTCGCCCACATCCAGCAGGCTGCCAGCTGGCAGGTTGTCCACGCTGATGTCGAAATCGACGTAGAGCTGATCGCCCGCCAGCGGCATCCTGTCCGCCCCGCCCGCGACCAGCTTCGCTACCCGGGCGTTCATCACTGTCACCTGGCGGTGCGGATCTGCCGATCCATCCGCCGTGCTGCCGCTGCCGCGCGCGAGCCAGTTGTCTCCGACGAGCCCCGCCGCCGGGTCGAGCATCGCCTCGCCCGGAAGCTCACGCTTACCGACCGCCGGGCGCCGGACCACGAGGACAACGACGCCGCGCTCGTGCGGGGAGTGGCGGATATGGCCGAGGCTTGCTTCCAGGTCCTGACGCGACAGCTGCTGCATCGTCCAATTCTCACCGCTGGGCGCGGCCAGTGGCCAGCGCATTTCGGGCATCAGTCAGGGGCGATGCGGTAGTGGTAGCCGTGATGGTCGGCGAATCCGAGCTGGCGATAGAGCGCGCGGGCGGCGTGGTTGTCGTCGGCCACCTGAAGGTAGAGACCGGTGGCGCCGCGAGCGACTGCGCTGGCTGCCAGCGCCCGGGTGACGGTGCCGCCGAGACCGCGACGCCGGTGCTGCATGGCGACCTCGATGGCGGTCAGGCCAGCCCACTCGCCGCTGCCCGCCACGCGGCCGATGGCGATCGTGTCGCCGTCCGAGCGCACTGCGGCAAACGCCTGCCACGGTGCCGACGTCAGCAGTTCCACGGCGACTTTTGGCAGCTCCTGGCCGCGGTAGTGATAGCGGGCAAGCCACGCCTGGTCCGGCTCCGATTCGAGGTCCACGGCGACGTGCCCACGGCCAGCTCGGGCGGCGACCTCCGTGGGTGCGGCCGTCATCACGGTCGCAGCATCTGCGCGGATGGTCCAGCCGAGCCCGGCCAGCAGCCGGTCAAGGGCGCTGTTACCCGGCCGCCCGGTCGGGTAAGGAACCGCGATCATCGCCGGCAGGCCGCGAGCGGAGTACCAGGTGCGTACCGCGTCGATCGCCTCCCTCGGTGGCCGGCCAGGGTCGCCGACGGCCAGGGCGCTGTTCGCCCGGCCACTGAATCCGCTCGCCGCGCGGAGCAGCCAGTCGCCGAGCCTGTCCTCCTCGGCCGCCCGCCAGCCGGGCGCGGCGGCCTGCTCGAGTTCGTCGATCGAGATCGTCACCGGGCAATTGTGTCAAAAACCGGTTAGTCGCCGTTTCCGGCAGCCCCGAACGGGTGACGTCGCGAGTCCGCTGAGCCGTCGCCATGCGGCAGGATTGCAACCATGATGACGCTCGCTGAGGCTGCCGAGATCGGCAGCCACGACAAGTACCTGGCCGTCGTCTCGACGCTTCGCGCCGACGGCACCATCCAGTCCTCCGTCGTCAACGCCGGCGTGCTGGCGGACCCGCAGTCCGGGCTTCAGGTCGCGGGCTTCGTGACCTACGGCAAGGCCAAGCTCGGCCATCTGCGGGCGCGGCCACAGGTCACCGTTACGTTCCGGGCGGGCTGGCAGTGGGCGACCATCGAAGGCACGGCACGGATTATCGGGCCCGATGACCCGGCGCCAGGTGTCGACGCCGAGCGACTGCGCCTGCTGCGGCGGGAAGTGTTTGCCGCCGCCGGCGGCACGCACGAGGACTGGGATGAATACGACCGCGTCATGGAGCGCGAACGGCGCGCAGCCGTGCTCGTCACGCCGACCAGGGTGTACAGCAACAGCTAGCCGGCGTACTTCAGCACCAGGTCGCCGACGCGCGGGAGCGCTGCCTCGACGTGCTTGGCCGCGCCTCCCCGCACAGCGCGATACGCCTTGACGACGATGGCCTTGTCGGACTCCTCCGCCCAGGTGTCGGTAATCGTCAGCAGAGACTCCGCTACCTCGTCGCCGCGCTTGGCGAGGTAGTCGCCGAACTCCGCGCCGCCGCTAGCCCTGAAATCCGTCCAGTACGGCTGCAGCCTGTCGGCGGCGTGGGGCAATATCTCCGCCACCATCTGCCGCACATAGCCCGAGGCGAAGCTGCTCACCGTCTTGTAGGCCAGCTTCAGGGCGTTCCCCGAGATCCCTGACTTGTCGGCCAGTTCGGCGTCGATCAGCGTCAAGCTGTCCGCGATCACCTGAGGCTGGTTGTCTGGCGCGAGCAGGATCTCCTGGAGAGTGGCTGCCATGGGCACGTCCTTTACTGCATCAGGGATGCGGGGAGAGGGCGCGCTCAGGCTACCGTGCGCCCAGGCCGCTTGCCATGCTGGCTAGCTACGCGTGCTGCGAGCAGTGAGCTTGGCCCGCACTCCCAGGTAGATGGCGACCGCAATGGCCAGGTAGCCGACGTAGCCGACAAGCTGCAACGGCGTGGGCGCATCGCTGTAGCCGAAGAAGGAGTGCAGCACATCGCCGAAGGCACTGTCTTCCGACAGCAGGTGGGCCGAGTGCCAGAGCGGGGTGCTCAGGACCGGGAGCCAGCCGAGTTCCTGCAGGTTCTGGATGGAGTCAGCCAGCAGTCCCGCGGCGAAGACCATCAGCAGCACGCCAATGATCGTGAAGAACCGGCCGAGATTGATCTTGTGGCCTGCTTTATAGATCATGAAGGCGATGAAGAGCGAGCAAGCCAGGCCGATGAGTGCACCGCCCAGAGCGCCGGCGGCCGACGCCGAGAAAACGATGGCGAGCGTGAAGATGACAGTCTCGAGGCCCTCCCGGCCTACGGCCTGGAACGCAAGCAGGCCCAGCCCCCATCGGGCCCGGCTGTCCAGGGCTGCGTCGGTTCGTGCCCGCAGCTCACTCGAAATCGACCGAGCGTGCCTCCGCATCCAGAACGTCATGTACGTCAGGACGCCGACGGCCAGGAGGTAGGTGGCTGTCTCGAATATCGTCTGAACTCGCGATCCGTCGTAGCTGCGGATCGTCTCGTACGCCAGCACGCCGCCGGCCGTAGCCAGCAGGAGAGCCGCCCCTACTCCGGCGAAGACATCGCGGAAGTGGTCACGTCGCCCGGTGCGATTCAGGTAGGCCAGCAAGATCGCGATGATCATGCTTGCCTCGACCCCCTCGCGGAGGAAGATAACCAGCGTGGCCAGCAAGAATCGGACTCCTTGACTTAGGGTAGCCTAACCTTATCTTAGTGGGAGCTGCCCGTTAAGCGCCTGGGTGTGCGGTTCACATCACAGCCGGCCGCCGCAAGTGGCTGGCCACCGGGCATAGACATGCCCGCCCTGCAGTTGTTGCCGCTGAGGTGATGGTGTGCGCGACATCCTTGATCCGATCATTACGTGGTGGGACGCGGAAGAGACTTTCGGCCTTGCCACGGTAGTGCGGACGTTCAGCAGCGCGCCGCGCGAGCCGGGCGCCGCGATGGCCGTCTCGGAAAGCGGCCAGGCCGTCGGCAGTGTGTCCGGCGGGTGCGTCGAGGGCGCCGTCTACGAGCTGGCGAACGAGGTCATCAAGTCCGGGATCCCTGTGCTCCAGCGCTATGGCGTCAGTGACGACGACGCGTTCGCGGTCGGGCTTACCTGCGGCGGGATCATCGACATCTTCGTCGAGCCGGCCAGCCGGCAGGGATTCAGCGCGCTGGGCGAGATCGCTGACGCCGTCCGTGCTGGCACGCCGGTCGCGGTGGCCACCGTGATCGAGGGCCCCGGCCTCCTCGGCGCCCGGCGGATTATCTGGCAGGACGATCGCGCCGAGGGCACGCTCGGCGCCGGGGAACGGCTCGACCAGGCGGTCGACGACGACGCTCGCGGCATGCTGGCCCAGGGCGTCACCGCGGTGCGCCGGTACGGCGCACACGGCGAACGCCGGCTCGATGACCTGGCCGTGTTTGTCCAGTCCTTCGCGCCGGCCCCGCGGATGCTCGTGTTCGGCGCGATTGACTTCGCCGCCGCGGTCGCGAGGACCGGCAAATTCCTCGGCTATCACGTGACGGTCTGCGACGCGCGGCCGGTGTTCGCCACCAAGTCGCGGTTCCCGGACGCCGACGAGGTCATCACCGACTGGCCGCACCGGTTCCTGTCCGGTGTCAGCACTGATGAGCGGACCGTCATCTGCGTCCTGACGCACGACCCGAAGTTCGACGTGCCGCTGCTGGAGGTGGCGCTGCGCCGGCCGGCTGCCTACATCGGCGCCATGGGCAGCCGCCGCACCCACGATGACCGGCTGGCTCGGCTGCGCGAGGTCGGCCTGACCGAGGCCGAGCTGGTCAGGCTGCGTTCGCCGATCGGACTGGATCTCGGCGCCCGTACGCCAGAGGAAACGGCCATCGCCATCGCCGCTGAGCTGATCCAGCTCCGGTGGGGCGGCAGCGGGCAGCCGCTGACCGAGACGGCCGGCCGGATTCATCACGGTCAGCTGCCGGGTGACCGTGAGGCGCATCAGCTGGACGAGCAGACCGCCTGACCATGCCGGGGAACGTGGCCGGTCTGCTGCTTGCCGCCGGCAGCGGGAGCAGGCTCGGGCAGCCCAAGGCCCTCGTCGTGCTGGCCGGTCAGTCACTGGCTGCCCGCGGAATCGCGCTCCTGCGCGCCGGGGGAGCCGACCCGATTGTCGTCGTCACGGGGGCGGCCGAGCTGGCCGACCGGCCCGGTGACGTGATCTGCGTGCACAACCCGGACTGGCCGACGGGCATGGGCTCGTCGCTGGCGGCCGGGCTTGCCGTCGCGCCGGAGGGCTGCGATGCGGCCGTGGTGGCGCTGGCGGACCAGCCGCTGGTCGGCGCCGAGTCCGTACGTCGGCTGATCGCCGCCCATCAGGCCGGCGCGAGCGTCGCGGTGGCCTGCTACGAGGGGCAACCGCGTAATCCCGTTCTCCTCGGCCGCGAGCACTGGCCGGAAGTCGTCGCCCTGGCGTCTGGCGACGTGGGAGCACGCCCGTTCCTGCGCAAGCATCCCGACCTGGTGACCCTCGTCGAGTGCGCCGACACCGGACGGCCCGACGACATCGACTCGCCGGAAGACCTGGCCAGGGTCGAGCGGCTGTTCGCTACGTGACCGTGGCCTCGATGCCCCACTGATGCGCGGTGCTCTCACCCGGTTCGATAATCAGCAGGTCGGTGCCGGTCACGAACGCGTTCGGCGGGCAGGTCATCGGCTCGATCGCGACCGCGCGGCGCCGAGTGTCCGGTCCCAGAGTGTCGCCCGTGAAGACCTGAAGCCAGCCGTAGCCCGGTCCGGCCCACAGCGTAAGGTCCGCGTCAGGCCCTGTCAGCCGCGTCCGGGCGCGGCCGTCGGTGCCGGTCTCCAACCCGGTGAATGCGTGGTCGAGCATGGCTGCCCCGATGACGCGGCGGGTCCGGAAGTCGTAGTCAGACCCAGCGACGTCGCGCGGGGGGCCCGCCGGGATGCCCCGGTCGTCCGCGGGCTGCCAGCGGGCAGCGGGCAGCTCGAGCTGCCAGCTGTCGACGCTGCCGAGACCGGCCCGCAGGTACGGGTGCGAACCGGTGCCGAACGGTGCAGGCCGGCTACCGGTGTTCCGCGCAGCCACCGTGACCTGGAGCCCTTTCTCAGCGGTCAGCCGGAAGCCGGCCCGCAGTTCCAGCCGGAAGGGGTAGCCGGCGTGCCCGAGCAGATCAAGGGTGAGCTCAACGGCGTCGGTCTCGTGGGCGCTGACCCGCCAGCTAGCCCAGCGGCTCAGGCCGTGGATGGCGTTGCCGCGAGCCGGCTCGGACAAGTCGAGCTGGTGGCTGCTGCCATCGAGGCTGTACCGGCCGCCGTCGACCCGATTCGGCCAGGGAGCGAGCAGCTCGCCGGACGACGATGGCGGCATCTCATCGGCACCATAGCTGGTGATGACCTGCTGGCCCCGGCGGCTGAGCTGGCGGAGCCCCGCACCGAGCTCAGTGATGGTGGCCTGGTACTCGCCCGCCGAGATGTCGTACTGCGCGCCGGTGAGCGGGAGCGTCGATCCTGCCATGGGTCAATAGTGCCCCAGGATGCCGGCGGGGCTGCTTGGGGAGCGGGGGACCTTCAGCCCCGCCGGCTCTATGCACCCTAGCTGTCGAGGCTGTCCAGTGGTGCGAAGTTTCCGAACACCGACACACCATGTTTACTGCTAGGCCGTCTGGGAGTGCCAGCCCTGGACGGGGTCTTGAGCGCGGGCGAGCGCGCCCGTCCGGACCTCTTCCGCGGCGAGCACGCCGAAGAGGTAGAAGCACGCGGATTCCTCGGTCGCGAAGGTCTGCAGCTCGTGCCGTGCGCCGCCAGCGGCCAGGAACACCTCGAAGCCGTTTTCGGTCTCCAGCAGGCACATTGCGCCATCGACCTCCTCGCCCACGGCATAGGAGCTGGCCGGAATCCCGGCCAGACTGGCGAGCTCGGTGAACAGCCGCTCGGTGTCCATCCTTCGCCGGGCGGCGCGGTGGTGCCTGGACTGCTGCCAGCCCGGCGCTGGCTCCGGCGCTGGGGGTGCGGCCGCCGGTCCGGCGGCTGCCGACGCCGCGCGCAGCGCCTGGGCTTCCAGCGGGAGGGGTGTCGCGGGCGGAGCGGGCAGGGCCACGCCCGTCCGGTCATCGGGCGCCGGGAGATAGCCGGCCTCTGGCGCGGCGGCCACCAGTGACTCTGGCGGCCCGGACGACTGCTCGGCGCCCGTGGCCGCGATGGCCGGACCCGGCACGTCGAGCCGCTCCTCCAGGACGTCTGTCACCTCGCTCCGCGGCGCGATCAGCTCGAACACGCCGCGATCGACCTGCCAGTAGCCGAGCCGCTCGGCGGCCGGGCCATCGTGGCCGAGATACCCGATGTGCAGGCGGTCGCCGAGGTCGTCCAGCACGAGGCAGCGCTCGCCGCGGAACACGCCGACCGGCCTGGACTCCCAGAGGGCCTGGACGTCGGCGAAGCGCACCTGCTTGCGCCAGTGACCGGTGGCCGGCTCGAAGCCGAGCTCCTCAGGGGGCGGGCAGGCCGCGAAAAGGACGATGTCGTCCGCGGTCGGCCCGATCCCTGCCTCGAACGGGGATCCGTCGTACGCCGCCATCAGCCGGTAACGCACAGTTCTGGCCCTTCTGCCGGGCGGAGCCACACCTGGCCGTCGTAACGCGCTATGAAGTCTGTCATGTCGGGGCCAATCCGGTGAATCTCCGCGCCCACCGGAAGCGGTATCGGATCGGTGAAGAACTCTGGCACGCTGTGGTCCCGACTGCGGCCGGACCCAGCCCCTCTGAACGGGAGCTTCATCGCCCAGCCGCCGCCACCACGTTCGGCCGAGAAGGGGACCTGGTACGGCTGAGAGCTGACCGCCCGCCACCGCAGCACGTAGATCTCATCCGAGTCCGGGCTGAATTCCGATCCCGCGTAGTCGAGGCCGAACAGGCGATACAGGTCGCGCGGCCGGGCTTCGTGACTGTCGGCGGCCCGGTAGACGAAGCCGGAGATGACCGACCGGCGGCCGGCGAGATACGGCTCGACCATGCGTGGCGGGATCGGCTTCTGCATCAGCGTGCCAGGCTCAACGACCCGCGCGCCGGGTCCAGCCTGGCTCACGCTCTCCCCTAAGACTCACCGGCCATTCACTGCGACTTTATCGCGAAACACGCGCTGATCTGGCCTAACCCGGCATGTCCTGGACGACCGCCGCACCGCTTACCCGCGGTCCTGGCGCATACAGTGGGCCGGTGATCGACCTCCGCGCCGGCGACACAAGCTTCCGGGACGATGCCGGTGACGCCAGTCCTGTGGTGGCAGCGGCCATGGCGGCGTACGCCGGCGGTACGGGCCGCGAGCACGCGGTGCTGGCAGCGCTCGCTGACAGCCGCCTGCTCGTGCCCGTCGTGGCGATGCCCGCCGAGGACGCCACACCGGAGGAGGCCGCAGCCGATGGCGGCGGGACCGGGCCGGGCGGCCCCGTTCCCCTTCTCTCGGGGGAGAAACTGAGCGAGATGGCAACCCCCGCCCTGGTAGGCCGGGACGGACGCCGCGCGCTGGTGGCGTTCACCTGCGCTGACGCGGTCCGCCGGTGGCAGCCTGCCGCGAGGCCCGTGCCGGTGCCCGCCGCGGCGGTATTCCAGTCGGCCGCCGCGGAGTCCTGTGCCGTCGTCGTCGACGTCGCCGGGCCGGTGCCGCTCGCCGTCGACGGAGCTCGGCTGGCAGCGCTTGCCGAGGGTGGCCCGGTGCCCCGGATGCATGAGGACCCGGACGTGTGGCAGCTGGTCGCGGCGGCGGCCGGGCAGGTGGCGCCCGGTATCCGGGTCAGGCTCAGCGAGCCGGCCCTAGGCGCTGAGTTCACCCTGGAGCTGGCGCCACCGCCAGGAGTGACCGCGCAGGTGCCGGACGAGGTCGTGACCAGGGTCGTCCAGGCAGTTCAGGAGCAGCTGGTCGACCGGGTCCGGTCGGCCGTAGCGGTCATCCGCCGCCCTGGCTGAGTCTCCGGCTAGCGGCCAGCGCCACGGCGGCGCGTTACGATCATGAATTGTGCAGGCAAGCACCCTGGCCGAGGTGGCAGACGAGCTGTACGGGCTGCCACCGGGGGATTTCATCACGGCGCGTGACGAACGAGCGCGTGCGGCGAAGGCAGCTGGCCGGGGCGAGGACGCCGCGGCCATCAAGAAGCTCGCCCGGCCGACGACCAGTGCCTGGCTGGTGAATCAGCTCAGCCGGGGCGCGCCAGGCCAGCTCGGCCGGCTTTTCGAGGTGGGCGCGGAGCTGCAGGAGGCCCAGCGGACGCTCGACGGAGACCGACTGCGGGAGTTGTCCGGGCAGCGCAGGCAGGTCGTCAGTGACCTGCTGCCGGTGGCCGCCGGGCTCGCCGGGGAAGCTGGCCAGGCGGCGAGCGCTGCTGTCCTGGAGGAGGTCAGGGCGACACTCGAGGCCGCACTGGCAGACCAGGACGCGAGGGACGCGGTCCGGGCGGGTCGGCTGACGAAGGCGCTCGCCTACGCAGGGCTCGGCGAGGTCGATCTGACCGCCGCGCTCGCTCAGGTTCCGTCACCCGGCGGTGGAGCGCCGACCAGACGCGGCAAGGCCGGCGGCCCTGCCACCGCCGCGGCGCCGTCGGAGTCAGCGAAAGGCGAGGCTGCCGACCGGACCGCTGAAGCGCTGGCGGAGGTCGAGGCCGCGGCCGAGACTGCCGCCGATGCAGTGGCCTCGATCGACCGCGACCTGGCGGCGCTCGACCAGCAACGGCAGTTTCAGCGCCGCAGGATCAGTCATCTGGAGCGCGAACTCGCTCAGGCACGAGACGAGGACACAAGGCTCGCCGGCGACGAACGGGAGGCCCGGCGGCGGCGCGGCCACGCAGAACGCGAGGTGGCCGCCGCCGAGCATCGGCTGGCCCAGGCCAGGAGCGCTATGCAGGCTCCCGGCCAGGGTCGGAAAAAGCGAAGTTAGCCAGCTGTCGGCCCGATGTCGACCATCCACGGCACGCCGAATTTGTCCGTGCACATGCCGAACTCATCGCCCCAGGACTGCTTGGCCAGCGGCATCGTGGTGGTGCCACCACTGGACAGCTTGTCCCAGTAGCCGTGCAGCCTGGAGGATTCGGCCTCGCCGCCGCTGAGGCTCACGGATGCGCCGGCCATCGGCTCGAAGGCCATGGTGCTGGGCACGTCGGCGCCCATGATCGTGTAGCCGTCCTTCGTCTGCAGCTGGGCGTGCATGATCCGGTTGGCGTCCGGGCCGTCGGCGCCCATGTCGCCGAAGGTGCTCATGCTCAGATCGCCGCCGAAGACGTTGGCGTAGAACTGCATCGCATCGCGAGCGTTCCCATTGAAGTTGAGGTACGGATTGAGTCGGGATGACATCGGGTCCTCCTCACGGATCTAGGGCAACGCTCAGTGTTGTACCCGCCGGGCATCGAGTTCTCGCTGCGCGGCGGCGAGTACATGGGTGACGTCCCGGCCGAACCGGACGTCCACCGGATGACTGGTCAGCCCGGCGCGCGCCTGAGCTGCCAGCTCGGTCGCGGCGGTCCGGAGCGCCGCAACCGGGTCGTCGGCCAGATTCGGCATCGACTGCCTGCCGTGGTCGCCCCAGACTTCCAGCCAGAAGCCGTCGGCAGCCTCGGGGGCGCCGAGCGTGAGGGTCGCGGTGCTGGTCGCCCCTCCCTCGTGGTGCAGGACCAGGTAGGTCAGGTCGCCGCGCCCCGCATCAGCCGTGACGTCCGTTACCGGTCCCAGGATCGCCCAGAGCATGGATATTGCGTGCGGGCCGATGTCCCACAGGCCACCCTTCTCCCGGCGCCACGGGGTATTAAACGGGCTTGACGGCGAATAGACCGACGCGAGCCACATCGCGCTGCCACCAGCCCACCCGCCCGCCTCGGTCACCTGCGCGAGCCACGCCCGGATGGCCGGCTGGAATCGGGCGGTGAAGAACACAACCGACGCCACTCCGGCGGATTCGGCGGCCGCGGCCAGCGCGTCGGCTGCCGCCGCATCGAGGGCTACCGGCTTTTCGAGCAGGAGGTGCTTACCGGCGGCGGCGGCCCTGATGGCGAGCTGGTTCTGTACGTCGGGCGGCACCGAGAAGCTGACGGCGTCGACCCGCGCGAGGAAGGCATCGAAATCGGGTTCCGCCGTCGCGCCGAAGTCGGCGGCGAGCGCCGTAGCAGCCTCGGTGTTACGGCCCCAGATGGCGGTGAGTGCGATCCCCGGCGTGCTCGCCAGTGCACGGGCGTGCGCGACCCGCGCCCAGTACCCCGTCCCGACCAGTCCGAACCGAAGCTGCGCGTCCGTATTCACGCACGCCACCCTATGCTCGGGGCATGCGCACCGACTTGCCTTCTGCCGGGCTGATCGCCGCGGAAGCAGCCGCAGCGGTCGAGGCTGCTGGTCAGGCTGCCCGTAGCGCGGCTGCGTCGCTCCGGGATGGGCCGGCTGACGGCCTCGACGAAGCCCTGCGGCTCATCGCGCGCAGGCTCATCGAACGCGCGGCGACCGTGCTGGCCGCCAACGCCGACGACGTGCGGGCAGCCCGCAAGGACGGCCTGGCCGAGGCCTTCGTGGACCGGCTCACCCTGAACGAGCACCGGGTCGACGCGATGGCAAGCCAGCTGAACGCCCTCGCCGACATTCCCGTGCCCCCGGCTGCCCTGGTGGTGCGCGACCTGCCGGACGAGCTGGAGCTGCAGGAATGGCGCAGGCCCGTCGGGGTCATCGGCGCGAACTTCGAGGCCAGGCCCAACGTGGCGGTTGACGTCGCGTCGCAGCTCATCAAGTCCCGCAACGCGGGCGTGCTGCGCACCGGCTCGAGCGCGATCGCCTCGGCGGCTGTGCTCGTTGACGAGGTCGTCGGGCCGGCCATGGCGGCCGCTGGCCTCGACCCGGCCGCGATCCAGCTACTGCGCGTTCCCGGCCATGAGGTTGCCTTCGCGCTCGTCCGGCAGCCGCGGTTGATCCCGCTCGTCATTCTCCGCGGGAGCGGCGACAGCACCCGGGCGCTGGCGCACGAGGCGGCGCTGTACGGCGTGCGCACGCTGGCGCACGCCGATGGCGGGGCGGTCATCTACATCGACGAGTCCGCCGATCTCGGGCTCGCCCGGCGTCTCATCGAAAACAGCCTGGACCGGCTCGGCGTGTGCAACCGGCTCAACCTCCTGCTCGTGCAGCGAGCCCGGTGGGACGAAATAGCGCCGCAGATCATCGCCCTGGCGGGCGAGCTGGGCATCGCCGTGTCGCTGCCCCCGCACCAGCACCCGCTGGGTCACGAGTGGGCACTGGACGCGGGCGCGGAGGCCACCATCACGATGGCGCCTGCCGACGGTGCGGAGGACGCCGCCAGGATCGCGAACCGGGAAACCTCGGGGCTCGCCGCCTCGATCGTCACGGCGGACGAGAGGGCGGCGACGCGATTCCTCGAGACGTATTCCGGAACGGGTGCGTTCTGGAATTCAACGCCACGCCTGCTCGACGGGTTCAAGCTGCTGTCGGTGCCGGAGACCGGCATCAACATCGACGTCGTGCCTGGCCCGCGCGGACCGGTGACGTTCCGCGATCTGCACCTGCGCCAGTACGTCGTGGTGCCGGCCGGAACGGCGCTCGCCGGCGGAGCAGGGCCCCGTCAGGCCGGGTAGACGACCAGCGACTCGCGGTGTACCGCGTGGATGCTGCGGACGACGCGGCGGGCGGCCGCGTTCGCGGGCACCTGACCTTGCAGGAATCCCTTGTCGAGCAGGAACGTCGTGGCGAGGTGGGGCTGAGCGAGCAGCAGCGAGTCAGCCAGCTCGGTGACGCGGTCGGCTGACAGGGCCGCGAGCTGCGCGAGAGCCTCCTGGCTGGCGCGGGAGGTGCCGGACGCTAGTTCCTGGCAGTCCTTGTACACATCAGGGTCGAGCAGCGTCGTGTGCGCCGGCCCAGGGTCCGCATGCCGGAGCCGGAAGAGGATCGAGAGCACGCAGGCCACTTCCTGCGGCGCCAGCGCACGCAGTAGCCGCAGGATGGTCGAAGGCAGCGCCACCGAGCCGCGACCGAGCAGCCGCTCGGGGTGCCGGACGTCGAGCAGCTCGACGACTGCTCCGGCCGGGAAGTCGCCGTCTACGCGCTTCACACCGGACAGGAACAGCGTGCTGCCGGTGCGCAGGCTCTCCTCGGCTTCCCTGTTCACGTGGACAGAGCCGGCGGAGTACGCGATGCCGCCGATCCACCGTTTGCCGGGCTCAAGCTGCGACCCGGCCGCCCGCACGACCGTCCCCATCCGGGCCCGCGGGTTCAGGCTGCGAGCGACGACGTCGGCCTCGTTCGCCGAGCCGATGACGCACTCGATGCCGCAGCAGGCGGCGCGCGCCGCCGCGGTCAGCTTGGAGCCCATGCCCCCGCGGCCACTGCCGCCCGCCGTGACCCTCACCCGCACCGCGCGGGCCTGCGCCGGGGTTAGCCGGGCAATCCGCTCGCTGAGCTCGGCATCGCGGTAGGCGGCCCGGACATCGGTCAGGAACAGCAGCCGGGACGCCTCAGCGGCCACCGCGACGGCAACGGCGACCTGGTCGTTATCCAGGGCCGAGAGCGGGTCGGTCGCGTCATTGCCGTTGACGATCGGCAGCAGGCCGCGGGCGGTCGCGTCCCTGAGCAGCCGGCCGAGGTCGGCCATGGCCCGCGGCGAGTCAAGGTCGCTGCGCGACACCAGGATCTGGCACACCTCCACGCCGACCGCCGCCGCGAGCTGCCGGTAGAGGGCCATCAGCGCGGGCTGCCCTACCGCTGACGGCAGCGCGGTGTCGACAGCCTGCGGTCCGGTTGACGGCGTCACGTACAGGCTCAGCGTCTCGGCGAGCTGCTGGTAGTCGGCACTCTGCACGGCCGAGCGCACAGAGCTGACCAGCGCCTGGAGCGCCTGGCCGGCACCGGCTGTCGGACCCTCGAAGGCGAGCAGTTGCCGGCCGAGTCGCGCCGCACCCGAGGTCACCAGGATGATCTCGTGTCCAGCCCGCTGCGCCGCGGCGATCTGGCTGACCAGGCCCGCGATGACGTCGAGGGCGAGCCCGCCCCGGCTCGCGATGGAGCTGGAGCCGAGCTTGATTACCTGTCTGGCCACGGATTAACGCTAGCGGCTGAATAGCTCGCGGCGCTCGCGGCGGAGCGTGTGGGCCGCGCTGCCGGCGGTGATACTCATGGGGTGCCACGCGACTAGCGCGCCACGGTCAGCCGATCCGGTCTGGCCAAGATCGCTTATACCGACACCACGGGGGTGGAAGCGTTGCCAGCATCTCTGTACGAGCGTCTCGGCGGCACTGACGGGATCAGGGCCGTAGCCCAGGCCTTCGAGCAGCGGGCCGGCAAGGACGACCGCATCAACCAGAAGTTCGCCCGGACGAATTTCGAGCGACTGACCAAAGAGTTCGTCGACCAGCTATGTCAGGACAGCGGCGGACCGTGCAGGTACTCGGGCCTCAGCATGAAGCAGTCGCACACCAACATGGGGGTGACCGCCGGCGAGTTCGACGCGTTCGTGGAGGACTTCGTCGCGACCCTGGACGACTTTAACGTCGGGAAAGCCGAGCAGAACGAGCTGCTGAGCGACCTTGCACCCATGCGGGACGACATCGTCGAAGTTGAGTCGCCTGAGGTCGGAACTCCGCTGCCCGCCACGTTCACACCGGCACCGCCGCTGTGAGCTGAGCCAGCGCACAGTGGGAGGTCAGACGATGACAGCGATTAAGTACCGCAGCGTCGATGTGAACGGCCTGAATGTGTTCTACCGCGAGGCGGGTCCCCCGGACGCCCAGAAGCTGCTGCTCCTGCACGGGTACCCAAGCGCCAGCCACATGTTCCGGAACCTAATCCCGCTACTCGATGACCGCTTCCATGTCGTCGCGCCCGACCTCATCAGCTTCGGGCAGTCCGATATGCCGAGCCGCGACACGTTTACTTACACCTTCGAGGCCTTGACCGACGTCCTTGAAGGCTTTACCGACGCGGTCGGCTTTGACCGCTACGCGCTCTACGTCTTCGATTACGGTGCCCCGACAGGTTTTCGGCTGGCACTGCGGCGGCCGGAGCGCATCACGGCGATCATCACGCAGAACGGGAATGCCTACGAGGAGGGCCTCAGCGACGGCTGGGACCCGATCCGGGCGTACTGGCGGGAACCCACGCAGGCCAACCGCGACGCGATCCGCACGATGGTTCGGCCGGAAACGACGGTGTGGCAGTACACGCAGGGAGTCACCGACCCATCCCTGGTGGGCCCCGACGGCTACCTGCTCGACAACCAGTACCTGGCCCGGCCCGGCGCGGACGAGATTCAGCTGGATCTGTTTCTCGACTATGCCAGCAACATCCAGCTCTATCCCGAATTCCAGAACTACTTCAGGACTCGCCAGCCACCCTTGCTGGCCATCTGGGGGCGCAACGACCCGTTCTTCCTGCCGGGCGGAGCGGAAGCCTTTCAGCGCGACATCCCCGGTGCCGAAGTGAGACTGCTCGACACGGGTCATTTCGCCCTCGAGACGCATGCAGATGACATCGCTGCAGCTATCCGAGGCTTCCTCGCCAATCGCGGAGGGTAACGATCACGCTGTGACCGACGAGAGCAACTACGACGCAATCGTCATCGGGACCAGTCAGGGCGGCCGGTTCCTTCCAGCGGAGCTGGCGAAGGCGGGCCAGAAGGTGGCGCTCGTCGAGCGTGATCAGCTCGGGGGTGTCTGCGTGAACTCGGGGTGCACCCCGACCAAGACGCTGGTCGCCAGTGCGCGGCTCGCCTATCAGGCGCGCCGCGGCCCTGACTTTGGCGTGCGTGTTGGTCCGGTATCGGTCGACATGGCAGCGGTGCGCGAGCGCAAACGGGCCATGGTCTCCGGCGCACGGCAGAACTACGCCAGCCGCCTGCCGCAGGACGGGCTTGACCTCATCAAAGGCGAGGCACATTTCACCGGGCCGCAGGCGATCGAGATCGCCTCGACGGGCGGCGGCACCCGGCAGATCAGCGCGCCGGTCGTTGTCATCGATGCGGGCACCCGTCCGAGGCCGCTGGCGATCAGCGGCGCGGGCGACGTCCCGGTGCTCGACTCAACCTCGGTGATGGAGCTGGACGAGCTTCCCGACCACCTGATCGTCCTCGGCGGCGGCTACGTGGGACTCGAGTTCGGGCAAATGTTCCGCCGGTTCGGCAGCGAGGTCACCATCGTCCAGACCGGGCCGCGGCTGATGATGATCGAGGACGAGGACGTCTGGAACGAGGTCGCGGCGATCTTGCGCGATGACGGGGTCACGGTCCTGACCTCCTCGACGCCGCTGCGGGTTGAGCCGACCGAAAATGGCCGCCTGCGGCTGATCGTTCGCACGCAGGACGGTGAGCAGCAGCTCGAAGGCTCCCACCTGCTGTCGGCCATCGGCCGGATCCCGAATACCGAGGCGCTCAACGCCGAGGCGGCCGGCATCGCTCTCAATGACCGCGGCTTCATCGAGGTCAACGAGTTCCTGGAAACCAGTGCCCCCGGCGTCTACGCGATGGGAGACATCAAGGGCGGCCCGGCTTTCACCCACCTCTCCTATGACGACTACCGCGTACTGCACGCCAACCTCATCGGGCACGACAAGGCGACTATCCGAGACCGCATCGTCCCCTACACGGTGTTCATGGACCCGCAGCTTGGGCGCGTTGGCATGACCGAGCGTGAGGCCAGGGCGCAAGGACGCGCGATCAAGGTGGCGAAGCTCCCGATGAGCGCCGTTGTCCGGGCCATCGAGACGGGTGAGACGCGAGGATTCATGAAGGCCGTCGTTGACGCGCACAGCGGGCAGATCCTGGGCTGCGCTGTCCTCGGCAGTGAGGGCGGCGAGATCATGACGATCATCCAGGTCGCCATGCTGGGCAAGCTCACGTACACCGACATGGCCCGCGCGATCTTCACACACCCGCTGCTGGCTGAGGGCCTCAACACCCTCTTCGCGACGCTGG
>DASQIW010000216.1:0-6080 GCA_035631375.1 Streptosporangiaceae bacterium | reverse complement strand
GCGATCTCGGCCTGCTGACCGAGCAGCCAGCCCACCACGAGGTCACCGAGGGCGAGCAGCAGCCTGGTGGTGTTGAGCCCGACCCGGTAGATCTCCGGTGCCCGCTCCAGGCTGGTGCCGAGGAAGCCGTTCATCGCGCCGACCATGGCCTCGACGTTGTCGGCCGCGCGCGCCACGGCTGCCCGAGTCGTCTTGAGCCGGCCGTTTCCTGCCTCCGCGGCTGCGAACTCGCGCACCTGCTCCAGCAGGTAGCTGAACGCGGCGCCCTGATTGCGGACGATCTTGCGGAAGTACAGGTCCATGCCCTGGATCGCGGTCGTGCCCTCATACAGGCTGTCGATCTTGGCGTCCCTGATGTACTGCTCGATGGGGTAATCCTGCAGGTAGCCGGAGCCGCCGAGAGTCTGCAGCGACTGGGCCAGCAGCTCATACCCGCGCTCGGAGCCCACGCCCTTGACGACCGGGAGCAGCAGGTCGTTCAGCGCCGATGCCAGCGTGTGGTCCTCGCCGCGTGCCTCGGCGATCTGGATGGAGTCCTGCTGGCTCGCCGTGTACATGACGAGCGCGCGCATGCCCTCGGCGTACGCCTTCTGCAGCAGGAGGCCGCGCCGGACGTCCGGATGCTTCATGATCGTGACCCGCGGTGCGGTCTTGTCCGTCATCTGGGTCAGGTCAGCGCCCTGAACCCGGGTCTTGGCGTAGTCGAGAGCGTTGAGGTAACCGGTGGACAGCGCTGCGATGGCCTTCGTCCCGACCATCATCCGGGCGAACTCGATGATCATGAACATCTGGCGGATGCCGTCGTGCACGTCGCCGATCAGCGTGCCGACCGCCGGCTGCTCGGCGCCGAACGTCAGCTCGCACGTGGTCGAGGCCTTCAGGCCCATCTTGTGCTCGACGTTGGTCACCGAGACACCGTTACGCTCGCCCAGGCTCCCATCGGGGTTGACCAGGTACTTCGGTACCAGGAACATAGACAGGCCCTTGGTGCCGGGTCCCGCCCCCTCAGGCCGGGCCAGCACGACGTGCAGGATGTTCTCGGTCAGGTCGTGCTCTGCGCTGGTGATGAAGCGCTTGACGCCCTCGAGGTGCCAGGTGCCATCGCTCTGCTGGACGGCCTTCGTCCGGCCCGCGCCGACGTCCGACCCGGCGTCGGGCTCGGTCAGCACCATCGTGTAGCCCCAGCGGTGCTCGACCGCGAATTCGGCCATCTTCTTCTGAGCCGGGGTGCCCAGCAGCCACAGCGCCTTCGAGAACGAGCCGACGGTGGAGTACATCCAGATAGCCGGGTTCGCGCCGAGGATCAGCTCGGCGACCGACCACGCCAGCGAGCGGGGCACGCTCGTGCCGCCGAGCTCGGGCGGAAGCTCGAGGCGGAACCACTCGGCGTCGACGAATGCCTGGTAGGACTTCTTGAACTCCTCCGGCATCTGGACTGAGTGCGTCGCCGGATCGAAGACGGGAGGGTTGCGGTCTGCTGCCGCGTACGACTCGGCCACGGGGCCGAGGGCGAGCCGGTTGACCTCGTCGAGGATGCCGCGCGCTGTCTCCTCATCGACCTCGCCGAACGGCTCGGCGCCCATCAGGTCCTGCCGCTTCAGCACCTCGAAGAGATTGAACTCGATGTCCCTGAGGTTGCTCCTGAAGTGTCCCATGGGGCCCCTCCCTAGCGGTTTTGTCCGCTGCCGCGCACAAGCTACTGACCAGTGCTACTCGCCAGTAACTTACTTCATGATACCCCGCTGATCGCCCGCTGTCACTGCCCTAGGTCGCCGTGCACGCCGGTCATCCGCTGGCATCGACCCGGATAACAGCAGGTAAAACGCATAGCGGAGGGTCGCGTCGCGGCGGTTATGGCGAACCGCGCGGGAAAGCCTTATCCAGGCGAGGGTGAGAGCGAAGGCTGACAGCAGGCTGATGGCGGCGGACAAGAACCAGACTGGGCAGGACGGCATATCCGGTGCCGCAGATCCGTCCGCGCCCAACTACAGCGCCGCCCAGCGCCGGTTCCTCGAGCACGTCACCAACAATCGGATCGCCCGGCGGCAGCGCCTGCTGCTGACGGCCCTGGGCGCGATGTCCGTCGTCACCCTCCTGGTGTCGGGCATCGCATGGATGGCGACCGGCTACCTCAGCTCGAGCCTGCGCAGGCTTGATGCTGGCACGTCGGGAACGCCCGTCAGCGGGCCCGTCAACATCCTGCTCGCAGGCGTGGACTCGCGCGGCGGTCTGACCCGCCAGCAGCAGCTGGGGCTGCACGTCGGAAGCGTGACCGGCGCGAACTCGGACACGATGATGGTCATCCACATTCCGGCTGACCGGCAGAGCATGCAGGTGGTGAGCCTGCCGCGCGACTCGTGGGTGAGCATTCCCGGCTACGGCATGAACAAGATCAACGCCGCGTACGGGCTGGGCGGGCCCCGGCTGATGGTGAGCACCGTCGAGCAGGCGACTGGCCTGGACATCAACGACTATGTCGAGGTCAGCTTCGAAGGCTTCGTGCGCGTTATCAACACGCTCGGCGGGGTCAACGTCTGCCTCCCGTTCGCGGTCGATGACAGCGAGAGCGGCCTGCACCTGTCAGCAGGCCCCCATCACGTCAACGGCGTGACGGCCCTGAAGTTCGCCCGCGACCGGCATTCGTTCGCCACCTCTGACCTGGCACGGATCGCCGACCAGCAACAGATCCTGGCGTCGCTGTACGCGCAGGCGACCGCGTCAGGAGTGCTCGCGGACCCGGTAAGGCTGCGGCAGGTGGTGTCCTCGATAACCGCCGCGGTCACGGTCGACCAGGGCCTCAACGTGACCGAGCTGGCGAACGAGCTCCGTGAGGTCAAGCCGGGCCGCGTGGCGTTCACCACCGTGCCGATCGCCAGTGCCGACTACCAGACGCCGACCGGCGAGTCAGCCGTTCTCTGGGATCAGGCCGAGGCGGTGACACTGTTCCAGCGGCTGAACACCGATGCCGGACTGGCGCCTCCGCATCGGCCTGGCCGGAGTGCCGCCGGGAGGCCGCCATCGACCGCGGCCCAGCACACCACTGCCCAGCATGCAGCTGCTCAGCACACCGCCGCAGGGGCCGCGTGCCGCTTAGGACGCAGCCCGCGTTTCCGGCCGTTGGCCGGTATCAGTCCTCAGGCGGCGGGAAGAACGTCTGACCCGACTGCGGGAAGCCGCCTGGCGTCTCCTGAGAGCCGGAGGAAGGGCCGCCCCCCGGCGGCGCGGACCACGTGCCCTGGCCTGGTGTCGCTCCTGGCTGGTCAGGGGGCGAGCCGGGCGGCGGAACGGTGGCCTGGTTCAGGTTCAGGCCGTTCTCGCTCTCGTGTGCCGAAATCGCGCTGACCAGCTGATCGATGGTGGCCTGCGTGTCAGCCGTGCCCCGGCCGGTGCGGTCGGCGAACACCGCCGCGCCGAGCTGGCGCAGCAGCATATCGGCCCGCCGGTTCGCCTGCGCCTGGTCGAGCCTGGCCTTGCCTTCCTGAGCTGCTTCCTGGGTCTTCTGCGCGAGCTGGTTCGCCTGCGCCTTGACCTTGTCCATCAGTCCCATGTGCCCCTCCAAGGCTCGGGCCTCGGGCGTCGCCGCCCCCATCCGCGAAGCTCCGGTAACCCATCGTAGCCAGGGCGAGCCATCCCCAGCGTGCAGGTGAGCGGGCCTGCCGGCGCGTCGCCAGCCCGGCGCTGCTAGCCCTTTGCCACCGCCAGCTCGGCGACCGACGCACGCGATACGGCGAGGGCGTCGGAGACTACCGTCACGAGGCGGCACCCGTTGTCGCGATACAGGCGAGCGGTCGTGCCATCGGATGCGTGCACGCCGACTGGCTTGCCCGCTGCGGCGCAGTCCGCCCAGATCCGCTCGAATGCGGGCCGGAGCACGGGGTCGTTCGGATCGAGGGGGCAGCCGAGGGAGTAGGAAAGATCGCGCGGCCCGACGTAGATCCCGTCCACGCCGGGCAGTGCAAGGGTGCCCGGCAGCTCGTCCATGGCGTGACGGGACTCCACCATCACGATGCACAAGGGCAGCGCCGATGGTGCCAGCACGCCGCCACCGGACCGGTAGCCCTCGGGCGGGAATCGGCACGCGCCGACGACTGCCGCAGCCTGATCAGTGCTTTCCACGTTCGGCACGATCACGCCGTCGCAGCCGAGGTCCAGTGCACGGCCGATGTCGGCGGGATGCGCATGCCGGACCCGGCCGAGCGGGGCCGCGCCAGCGAGCCGGATGGCCGTCGTCAGCCCAGGCAGGTCGTGCTCAGTCGCGGTGCCGTGCTGCAGGTCGATGACGACGTAGTCAAGGCCGGCGCCCGCGACCAGCCCGGCGGTTGCCGGCCCCGGTGCCGCCAGCCAGCCGCCGAACACCACATCGCCACCGCGCACGCGCTCGGAAAAATGAGTCTTTGTCACCCAGACAGCCAAGCACACCGCAAACCAGCTAGCAGGTCCACCCCGGCGTGCGGCTGGCGCCAACAGCCTTTCCCGAAGCCGAGCCGACGACCTGCCCTTGTGAGCCGTACTCGGTCGAGCTCGTCACCCGCACGTGCGCGGGAACCACGTACCCGAGCATCCGGCTCCCGGCGACCTCCACTGCCCGGAAGGAGGCCGACGTCCCGTCGCTCAGCCGCAGCACTACTCGCGTGACATCCGAAGCGACGGAGACGATGCCGGTCGCCGGCGCATTGCCCGCAGCCGGCGAGCACGTCGTCATAGCGAGCCGCTGGCCCGCTAGGTCCGCCTTCGGGTTGACGCCGTAGCACGCGGAGCCGCTGCCTTCGGTGAAGCACCAGCCCCACGGGCCTATCTGCGCCGTTGCGTGCCAGGGCTTGCCGTCGATGACTCCGGAGCCGATCGACCGGGTTATCCGGGCCGGCCCGACCTGGCCCGGATCCCACCAGGCAGCGAATATGCTCCCCCGGAATGGCACGGAGTAGGCGAGTTCACGGGTGCCGGAGTACGCGACCGCCCGGACAACAGGCACGCGCGTCGGCAGGACCACCGCTACCCAGCGGGCTCCCCCCCACGAGACCGGGGTCAGGGTCGGCCGCTCACCGTCGGGAAGCTGGAGCACCAGGCTCGTGACGGCCGCGCTGACGTTGCCCGCAATGGTCGTGTAACGGGAGTCGTTCATACTCTCCACACTGACCGGGCCGTCCAGCACGACCGGGCCGGACATGCCACCGCTAGCCCCGATAGCACCGACTGCCTCGACGGAGGGCGCAGTAGCCGACCCGGATACGACGACCTTCCACCGCTTGCCGTCGGTCACACCCTGGGCAATCACGCCGCTGCTGGCGACCGGGCCAAGCGCCTGTACGTTGACGGAGTAGTGCTGCGGCGTAATCGGGCCGGACGAGCTCGGTCTCCCGGCAAGCACGCCCGGGAGTACTGCTGCGAGCGTCGCGGCCGCCGCCAGTCCAGCCGCCACCGAGATGCGCCTGGTCACCCGGATCCTCCTGCCCCGCCGGATCACGACAGCGACGGGTGCCGGGCGCACATCCGCACCATCCAGCAGGCCCGACAGCTGCACCCGGAGGTCGCGCTCGTCCTCGATGCTCACAGCAGTCCCCCTTCCAGCAGCGCGGTGTTGCCCCGGAGCTTGGCCAGCGCGCGCGAGGACTGGCTCTTGACATTGCCGACCGAGCAGCCCAGCACCGCGGCAGTCTCGGTTTCGGTGAGGTCGAGCCAGTACCGCAGCACGACGGCGGCGCGCTGGCCATACGGCAGCTGCAGCAGCGCCTTGACCAGCGCGTCCCGCCGGTGCTGCTCGTCCGCGCTGTCCATGGCGGAGGCAAGCTCAGGCACCGACGCCGTCAGCACCTCCGGCACGCGCAGCTTGCGGAACCTGTTGCGGTTGGCGTTCACCACGATCCGGCGTAGGTAGGCATCCGGGTCATCGGCCCGCCGCACCCGGCCCCAGGATGCGTAGGCCAGGGCGAATGCGGTCTGCGCCAGATCCTCGGCATGCTGCAGGTCACCGGTCAGGCCGTAACCGAGCCGCACCAGCCCGGACCAGCGGCCGGTCATGAAGTCACTGAACTCGGCGTCAGCCGCAGCATCCATGGCCACCTCCACCCGCAAAGACACCC
>DASQIW010000215.1:0-46399 GCA_035631375.1 Streptosporangiaceae bacterium | reverse complement strand
GCCATCGACCCGCAGGGCACCATGCGCGCGGTCGTGACGGACCTGACCGGCGGGCGGATTCAAGGCGGGTCGACGATCGCGCAGCAGTATGTGAAGAACGCGCTCCTGCTGACCGCCGCTGACAGCGCGGAGCAGCGCGCCGCAGCGGCCGACACCCTCGCGCGCAAGATCCGGGAGCTCCGGATCGCCGCCAATGTCGAGCACCAGATGACGCCTGACCAGTTGCTCGCTGCCTACCTGAACGCCGCATTTTTCGACAACGAGACCTACGGCGTCGAAGTGGCCGCGCAGCGCTACTTCGGGACGACCGCGGCCCAGCTCACCCTCGATCAGTCGGCGCTGCTGGCCGGGATCGTCGAGAACCCGTCGCTGTACGACCCGCTGACCAATCCGGCTGCCGCGCTCCAGCGCCGCAACCTGGTGCTGACGCGGATGGCGCAGCTGCGCTACATCAGCCACTCTGCCGCCGCCGCCGCCGAGCGAGCGCCGCTCGGGCTGCACTACTCGGCGCAGTCACTGCACGATGGCTGTGCGGGCGCCGCGCCGACGGCGGCGTGGTTCTGCGACTACGTCGTTGCGGAGATGCGCACCGATCCTGCCCTCGGCCGGGCCTGGCACCAACTCAACACCAGCGGCGGGCTGACGATCAGCACGACCATGAGCAGTCAGGACCAGGCGGCCGCGCAGAACGCCGTGAGCTTCATGGTGCCCTCGCCTCCGTCTGGCTTCAACCCGGGCGGCAACGCCGCCGCCGAGGTGCTGATCCAGCCCGGCACCGGCCGCGTGCAGGCAATCGCGGTGGATCGCAGGTACGGCACGCTGCCGGGCCAGGACAGTATCAACTACGCGGTCGATTCGTCGGCCGGGGGCTCAGCGGGTGTGCAGACCGGCTCGTCGTCGAAGCTGTTCACCCTGATCACCGCCCTGGAGCAGAACTATCCGTTTGGATGGAAGCTGCCGATCAAGTCTCCCAGCAATGTCGGTCCCTACTATGACTGCCGCGGACAGCCCACCGGCCCATTCCATGTCAGTAATGCTGAAGGTGCGGGCAGGGGCACGTACACGCTGTACACCGGCACGACGCAGTCGATCAACGTGTTCTACGCCGAGCTCGAGCAGAAAGTCGGGCTCTGCAACGTCGTCCGGACCGCGGTCAGCATGGGAGTCCACCGGGCTGACGGCAGGTCGCTGCTCGACGGCGTCGGCAAGCTGGGCACGGCGACCTACCAGCCGCCCGCGGACGAGCTGCCGTCCTTCACGCTGGGCTCGGTGAATGTCTCACCGATGACGATGGCCGCCGCCTATGCCACGGTGGCGTCCGGCGGCGTGTACTGCCGGCCGGTTGCGATCGACCGGATCACCTCTCCCGGCGGCCACCAGCTGCCGGCTCCGCAGCCTGGCTGCCACCGCGTACTGTCAGGTTCCGTCGCTGCGGCGGCCACCTACATCCTCCGGGGCGTGCTGACGAGCGGAACAGCCAAAGGCGACGGCGTGACGCGTGGCGGCGTTTACGTGGCGCAAGCCGGCAAGACCGGAACCGCCAACAGCTTCGACTTCGCGGCGTTCGGCGGGTACACACCGAAGCTCGCGGGATATGTGTCGATGTTCAACCCGGTCGGCCCGATCACGCACCCCATGGTCGGCTATGCCTCCTGCTACCGCGCAGCAGGGGGCGGCGCGGCCTGCCCGGGCTCGGTGTTCGGTGCCAATGCCGGGCAGATCTGGCAGGCGACCTTCGAAACCGCTGACCTCGGCACGCCAGTCGGCCAGTTCGCCGCCGTACCCCGGGGCTCCCCGTACTTCCGCCAGGGTCCGGGGACGCTGCCGAGGACTGAGCCTGCGCTCGCAGTCCCTAGGCCGGCTGGTCCTCGTCCGCGGCACGGTGGCCATCACCGGTGACGGCGAGCTCCGGCGTGAGCCGGGCGACCAGCTCGGTGATCTGCCGCGCTAGGTGCTGCGGCGTGAGACCCTGAGCGTCCAGCAGTTTCCCGCGCTCGCCGTGCTCAAGGAACCGCTGCTCCAGGCCGAACGTGCGGACGGGCGTGTCAATGTCGTGATCCCTGAGCAGCCTCGCAACGGCGTCCCCGAACCCGCCGACGCGGCCGTTGTCCTCCACGGTCGCCACGAGCCCGTGCTGGCGCGCGGCGGCGGCCAGCGCCGGATCGAGCGGCTTGACCCAGCGCGGGTCGACGACGGTAACCCCTATCCCGTGATCCGCCAGCCGGTCCGCCGCCTCGGCGCATACCGCCGCCATCGAGCCCGCGCCGAGCAGCAGCACATCGGGCCGTGCCGGGCCGACCGGCTGCCGTAGCACGTCCATGCCGCCGAGCCGGCCCACTGCCGGGATGTCGGGGCCGGCGAGCCGGCCAGGGAAGCGCAGCGCTGTCGGGCCATCGCTGATGCCGACCGCCTCCCGCAGCAGCTCGGCGATCCTGGTGCCGTCCCGCGGCACGGCGATGCGCAGGCCGGGCACGAGCTGCAGGATCGAGCCATCCCACATCCCGTGGTGGCTGGCGCCGTCGGGTCCGGTCACGCCCGCCCGGTCGAGGACGAAGGTCACCGGCAGCCGATGCATGGCGACGTCCATCAGAACCTGGTCGAACGCACGGTTCAGGAAGGTCGCGTAGATCGCGACCACCGGGTGCATGCCGCCCATCGCGAGGCCCGCTGCGCTGGTGACCGCGTGCTGCTCGGCGATGCCGACGTCGAACACCCGGTCCGGATAGGCGGCCGCAAACTTCGCCAGGCCGGTGGGGTGCAGCATCGCCGCCGTGATGGCGACGACATCCGGTCGCTCGGCGCCGACCGCAACCAGCTCGTCCCCGAAGATCTGGGTCCAGGGACGGGGCTTTGCTGCCCGCGCGGGCGCAGCCGCAGCCGGCGCTGCCGGGGCGGGTGACACCTGGTGGAGGCAGTCCTCCTCGTTCTCCTCAGCCAGCTGATAGCCGAAGCCCTTGCGCGTGATCACGTGCACGAGCACCGGCCCGCCGAAGTCGCGCGCCAGCCGCAGCGCCTGCTCGACGACGTGCTCGTCGTGGCCGTCGACGGGCCCGAGGTATTTGAGGCCGAGGTCCTCGAACAGCACCTGGGGCTGCAGGACGTCCTTGATGCCTTTCTTGATCCCGTGCAGCGTGTCAAAGAGCGGCCCGCCCACGATGGGGGTGCGCGAGAGGGAGAACTTGATGTAGTCGAGCACGTGCTCATAGCGCTGCGACACCCGGACCGACGCCAGGTGCTCCGCCAGGCCCCCGATCGTGGGCTGGTAGGACCGGCCGTTGTCGTTCACCACAATGACGACCCGCCGGTTCTTCGCGCTGGCGATATTGTTCAGCGCCTCCCAGGCCATCCCGCCGGTCAGCGCGCCATCACCGATCACCGCCACGACGCTGCGGTGCCCCTCGCCGCGGAGCTGGTAGGCCTTCGCGAGCCCGTCGGCGTAGGCCAGGCTGGTTGATGCGTGGGAGTTCTCGACCAGGTCGTGCTCGGACTCCGCCCGGTTCGGGTAGCCAGACAGGCCGCCGCCCTGCCGGATCGTCTCGAACTGCGGGTACCTGCCGGTCAGCAGCTTATGGACGTAGGACTGGTGCCCCGTATCGAACAAGATCCGGTCCACCGGGGAGTCGAAGACGCGGTGCAGGGCAATCGTGAGCTCCACGACACCAAGGTTCGGCCCGAGGTGACCGCCGTTCTTGCTCACGACCCCGATAAGTGCGTCCCGGATCTCGGCGGCGAGCTGGGGCAGGTCCTCCGCGCTGAGGTCCTTGAGGTCGCGCGGACTGCGGATGCGCTCCAGCAACGTCACTGACCTGCTCCTCGTGTCGTACGCGTCTGGGCCGGCGCGCACGCTCGCACCGCCTGCACCGAGGCGCTGTAATTGTTCTCCGAGCCGTGCTTGGATCGCCGCACCCGGCGGTCTGTACCCCTGACGGCTGGCCCGACACCGGACCTCGGCACGAACCTGGCATTCAGACGTACTGCGAGAGCATACAAGCCCGAGTGTATTTCGCTAGATCTGCGCGGCGCGCGCAGCCTCCTGGCGCGGGCGGCTCGCCCGCCGATCAAGGAGAGCGTGACGAATGCCTCACCCCGGCGCGATCCTGCGCCACGCACTCTGACCTGGCCGTTCTCGCCTGCCGGCGGCTCAGGCGCCCCGCCGACAACGCACCCGATCCTCGCAGTCATGCGGTTGGCGAAGGTGACACGGCTGTCAGCACCGGCAAGGCCCCCTACAGTTGCGTCCATGGCAGGCGAAGTCTCCCCGGCGGGCGGGCCGCGCTCCGGCGAGCTCCGAGCGTCTCACGCAGACCGGGATAGCGTCGTGGAGCAGCTGCGGGTCGCAGCCGGGGACGGCCGGCTCACTGCCGAGGAGCTCGATGAGCGCCTTGAAGTGGCGCTGACCGCGAGGACCTACGCCGAGCTGGCCGCTCTCACGGCTGATCTTCCCGCCGCGCGCCAGTCTGCTGCCGTCGCGCCGCGGCAGGTCAGGGATCTGCTGCGGTTCGAACGGCGCGGTGGCGGCGTCCGGCAGTCCGGCCAGTGGGTCGTGCCCGCCCGGATCGAGGCAGACGTCAGGGGCGGAAGCGTGAAGCTGGACCTCACCGAGGCGGTCGTCAGCTATCCGACGCTGCCGATCGACGTCGACGTGCGCGGCGGCAGCCTGACCCTGGTGATCAGGCCCGGCATCAGCGTCGACACCAATGACGTGGCCATCGCGGGCGGCAGCGTGAAGTTCCGCGCCGGCACGGATAAGCCGGCCCCCGTCACGCTCGAGGTGCAGGTTTCCGGGCAAATCCGCGGCGGCAGCGTGGTCGTGCGGCTGCCGCGCCGTACCTTCAGGCAGTGGCTCACCCGCCAGCCGAAGCCGTACGCCTGACGCCTGCGTCCTGGCCGGATCAGGTGGCCAGGCCGGGCACGGTCATGGCCCGGCCGCCGAGCCAGCCCATGACCAGCTGGAGCGCCGCGACAACCAGCAGCACCAGGCCGGGTACGGTCCAGGCCCCGCTGGTGTCATGCAGGTAGCCGACCAGCAGCGGACCCACAGCCGCGATCAGGTAACCGATCCCCTGGGCAAACGCGGACAGCGAAGCGGCCGTGACGGGATCGGGCGCCCGCGCCATCGTGTAGAAGATTCCCAGGCCCAAGGTGGCTCCCTGGCCGAGGCCGAGCAGCACCATGAGGGGGATCACCGCGGCCAGCGGGCTGAAGAAGGCGCCTGCCAGGCCGGCGATCGAGGCGATGTTAGCCACGCCCGCCAGCCATCGCTGGTCGGCCGAGCGGTCGGCGATCACGGGGATCAGCAGCGCCGTTACCGCGTTGCCCAGGTTCATCAGCGCGAGCAGCTCGCCCGCGTGCACAGCGCTGACGCCCCGTTCCCTGAACATGGTCGGGAACCACGACAGGGTCGCGTAGTACGACAGGCTCTGCAGGCCCATGAACAGTGTCACGTGCCAGGCCAGTGGCGAGCGACCCATGGACAGGGCGCCTCCGCGGGACTTCGCTACGGGCGGCTGTACCCCGGCTAGCGATGACTGCGGAGGCGGAGTGCGATACCGCAGCTGCGGCAGCCACACCACCGCCGCCAGCAGCGCGGGCCCGGCCCACAGGCCGAGCGAGATGCGAACCGCAGCGCTGCCCGCGCTCTGCCCTGCACCTCCCGCATTGAAGATGGGCACCGCGATCAGCGAGGCCACCACGGCCCCTGCGGTCAGCATCAGCAGGTAGAGCCCGATCAGCAGGCCAGCACGCTCAGGGGTCCGCCGCTTGACGAGGCTGGGCAGGAGCACGTTCATGAGGGCGATCGCGAGCCCGGCCACGATAGTTCCGGGGAATAGCAACAGCGACGGGCTGACGCTGCGCAGCAGGAGGCCGACAGCGAGCAGCACCAGCGCCAGGCCGAGGACCCGTTCCTCCCCGAACCGGCGGCTCAGCGGTGCGCCGGCTCCGGAGAATACGCCGAAGCACAGCACCGGCATCGCCGCGAGCAGTGCCAGTGTCGACGCCGAGACGTGCAGCGCCGACTGGAGCTCTGGAAAGAGTGGCGGCAGGGCGGTGATCGAGGCCCGGAGGTTGACGGCGAGCACGACAACGCCGGTGACCAGCAGCGGAACACCAGCCCGAAGGCCGGCCTGCGGCACGGCGTCCCGAACTCTCACGCGCGTCCTCCCTGTTCTGCGGCCCGCATGTCAGCGCCGCCTGATACCAAGGAAATCGTGACGAGCGCCGGCACTCCGCGGGAGTCTATGCGGCCGGCCCCCGAGCCGCCGGAGCCGCTGCGGCAGGAGGCCGAGCGCTACCTGCGCGCCCTTGCCGGGCCAGACGCCCGGCTGCGAGACGATCAGTGGGCCGCGGTACGGGCACTGGTCTCCGATCGCGCCCGCGCGCTCGTGGTCCAGCGCACCGGGTGGGGCAAGTCAGCCGTCTACTTCGTCGCCACCGCCCTGCTGCGGGCTCGCGGCGCAGGCCCGGCGGTGATCGTGTCGCCGCTGCTCGCGCTCATGCGCAACCAGATCGAGGCGGCCAGCCGGGCTGGTATCCGGGCCCGCACCATCAACTCGGCGAACCCTGGCGAATGGGACGAGGTCTACGCGGAAGTCGGGGCGCACCAGGTCGACGTGCTCCTGGTCAGTCCGGAGCGGCTCAATAACCCGGGATTCCGCGACCAGGTGCTACCGAGGCTTGTCGAGGCGACCGGCCTCCTGGTGGTGGACGAGGCGCACTGCATCTCTGACTGGGGTCACGACTTCCGGCCGGACTACCGCCGGCTGCGGACCCTGCTGGCAGGGCTGCCGCCCGGCGTGCCGGTGCTGGCCACGACGGCCAGCGCCAACGCGCGGGTCACTGCTGACGTCGCCGAGCAGCTGACAGCCGGCGCCGATTCCGAGACCGTGGTGCTACGCGGCCCGCTCGACCGCGACAGCCTGCGCCTGGCCGTGGTCGCCCAGCCGACCGCTCAGCTGCGGCTGGGCTGGCTGTCGGAGTACCTGAGCCAGCTGCCCGGCTCCGGGATCATCTACACGCTGACGGTGGCAGCGGCCCACGAGACCGCGGCCTTCCTCAGGGACCGCGGCCACACCGTGCAGCCGTACACCGGCCAGGATGACCCGGCCGAGCGCGCTGCCGCGGAGCAGGCGCTGCTCGCCAACCAGCTCAAGGCGCTCGTGGCCACAAGCGCACTCGGCATGGGCTTCGACAAGCCCGACCTGGGTTTCGTGGTGCATCTCGGGGCGCCGCAGTCTCCCATCGCCTACTACCAGCAGATCGGCCGGGCCGGGCGAGCCGTAGATCACGCGGACGTCATCCTGCTGCCGGGTCGCGAGGACGCCGATATCTGGGCTTACTTCGGCTCACTGGCCTTCCCGGCCGAGCCGGTGGTGCGCAGCACCCTCGCTGCACTGGGAGCCGCCGGGCGCCCCCTGTCCACGGCCGCGCTCGAGGCCAGGGTGGACCTGTCCCGGGGCCGGCTCGAGATGATGCTCAAGGTTCTCGACGTGGACGGCGCGGTCCGCCGGGTGGCTGGCGGGTGGGTCGCCACCGGCCAGGACTGGTCCTACGACGGCGATCGATACCGCCGCGTGGCCGCCGAGCGCGCTCGCGAGCAGCAGGCCATGCTCGGCTACATCGCCACCGGCGAGTGCCGGATGGAGTACCTGCGCAGGGAGCTCGACGACCCCGCCGCCTCGCCGTGCGGCCGGTGCGACAACTGCACCGGGCGGCGCTGGGCACCGAACGTGCCCGAGCCCGCGGCAGCCGCCGCCCGCGACCGGCTGCTGCGGCCGGGGGTCGAGCTCGAGCCCCGGAAGATGTGGCCAGCCGGCATGGCTGAGCTCGGGGTCGATGTGGCCGGCAAGATCGGGGCCGAGCTCGCCGCTGAGCCGGGCCGGGCGCTCGGCCGGCTGGCAGACCTCGGCTGGGGGCCACGCCTGCGTGCCCTGCTCGCTGACGACGCACCCGATGCAACGGTCCCCGAGGACGTGGTGGCGGCGGTCGTCGCCATGCTGACCAGCTGGTCCTGGGCAGAGCGGCCGACCGGCATCGTCACCGTCCCGTCAGCTAGCCGCCCGCGTCTTATCGCCAGCCTCGCGGGCCGGGTAGCCACGATCGGGCGGCTGCCGGATCTCGGCCCGCTGACCTGCCAGGATGGCCGCGGTGGGGCCAGTCAGGGTGCCTGTCGACGGCAGCACAACAGCGCACAGCGGCTGCGCGCGGTGTGGCAGCGGCACGCCGTGCCAACGCCGATGCGGGCTGAGCTTGCCCGGCTCGGCGGGCCGGTGCTGCTGATCGATGACCAGGTCCGCACTGGCTGGACCATGACCGTCGCTGCCAAGGCGCTGCGAGAGACCGGAGCGCCGGCGGTGCTGCCCCTCGTGCTCGCGACCGGCGGAACCTGACCACGCCGCACCGGACACACCGGGCCCTCAGTAACAGAGCGCTAGCAAGATCTTGGTAATCCCTTAACCCGGCTGCTGCTGTAGTGAGGTCCATGAAGCACCGCAACCCGCGTGCGCGGCGTGATCGTGGCGTGTTGCGCGTCTCCCGGCTGACCTGGCAGGCAGTACTACTGAGCCTGGTCGCCGCCGCCGGCCTGGTGATGATGTTCGCCAGGACGGCAGCGCAGACGCTCGCTGCCACTTCGGCGCATACCCAGTCGCAGCCTTCACCCAGCACGCCGGGCACCTCGGCATCGGCGTCCGCATCTGTTTCGAGTGCAGCGCCGTCGTCGTCTGCCTCCGCGGCAGCCGCGACAAAGCCTGCTGCTGCCGCGCCTAGCCCGGCTCCGGCACATGCCGCCGCTACCCCGGCGCCAACGCCCGCGCTAGCGCCGTCGACGAAGCCGCCAGCTCCAGCCCCCAGCCCGGCGCCGGCGCATACTACGTCGACCCCGACTCCGCACAGCGCGTAGCCGGTGACCGCACCCGCTGAATCGGACCGTGCCGCCATCACCGCCGGCTGGCCCGAGCACGCCATCGTGCGCACGAGCTTCGCCGCCTTCGGTACTGTCGGCACACTGCTCGTGACGCGGCAGGCCGCAGTGCGCGAGGCGCGCGAAATCCTGGACCGCGAACTGCGAGCGATCGACCTGACCTGCTCGCGTTTCCGGTCCGACTCTGAGCTCACCCGGCTGAACTCCGCTAGCGGCACCCGCCAGCCGGTGAGCCGCCTGCTGGCTGAAGCGCTCGACGTCGCGCTCCGCGCGGCTGCCGCGACCGGAGGCGCCGTGGATCCGACGTGCGGGCAGTCGCTCGTCCAGCTCGGCTACGACGCTGACTTCGCCGAGGTCGTGCGGCGGGCACCCGGTGACGCCGCCCCGGCTCGACCCGCCGGAGGCTGGGCGCGCGTTGAGCTCGACCAAAAGGCCCGGACGGTCAAGGTCCCTGACGGCGTGCTGATCGACCTCGGAGCGACCGCAAAGGCGCTGGCGGCGGACCGCGCGGCGCTCGCTATCGCCGCCGGAGCTGACACTGGCGTGCTGGTCAACATCGGCGGCGACATCGCCATCGCCGGCCCGCCACCGGGGGCCGGCTGGCGCATCGAAATCGATGCAGTGCCCGCCGGCGCCGGCGTTCCCGTCGTGGCGCGACCGGTCATCACGATCCACGATGGAGGGCTGGCAACATCGAGCCCGGTGTCCCGCGTCTGGTTGCGCGGGCACCACCCCGTCCACCACATCGTTGATCCGCGCACCGGGGCCTCAGCGGACAGCTGCTGGTCGGCAGTGAGTGTAGCGGCGGCGAGCTGCGTCGATGCCAACGCAGCTAGCACCGCGGCGATCGTCATGTCGGCCGCAGCGCCCGCCTGGCTGACGTCGCTCGGACTACCTGCCCGACTAGTCAGCACGACCGGTGCCGTGGTCACCACTGGGGAGTGGCCAGATGAGCCTTAGCGGACCGGGGCTGTGGTATGCCACCAGGGCAGCGGGCATCGTCACTCTCGTGCTACTGACCGGGACGACGGCGCTGGGCCTGCTGACGGGCGGCCGTGTCTCCGCACAGCGCTGGCCGAGGTTCGTCGTCATCGAGCTGCACAGGAACATCTCCCTGCTGGCTCTGGCCTTCCTGGGCCTGCACATCGTCACGACAGTGATCGACACCTACACCTCGATCGGCATTCAGGATGCCGTCATCCCCTTCCTATCCGGCTATCACCGGCTGTGGCTCGGCCTGGGGGCCATCGCGTCGGACCTGCTCATTGCCTTGTCGGTGACCAGCGCGCTGCGCTACCGCATCGGCCACCGGCTCTGGCGGCTCGTGCACTGGTGTGGCTACCTGTGCTGGCCCGTAGCCATGGCCCATGGCCTCGGGATCGGCACGGACCGTAGCGAGGGCTGGGTCTTCTTGCTGGCCATTGCGTGCGGGTGCACGGTTGCCATCAGTGCCGTCGTCCGCGGCGTCAGCCTGCTCCCACTGCGTAACTAGCACGATGACAGTAGTGACAACCACACGGCCGGCTGTGCAGACGGCGAGGCTGCCGCGACTGCTTGCCGGACCCGCCGGGATGCGAGCCATGGGCCTGCTCGAGCACGAGCGCTTGCACGGCCCGCTCCCGCTGCCCGCTGGCCGGAACCGCGTCAGCCGAGTGAGCGCAGCCAGGCTCGTGGATCTCATCGAACGGTCGGGGCTGACCGGACGGGGCGGGGCTGGCTTTCCCACCGGGCGGAAGCTGCGCTCGGTGGCAGCGGCCAAAGGCCGGTCTGTTGTCGTCGCGAACGGGGCAGAGGGCGAGCCGGCCAGCGCGAAGGACAAGCTCCTGCTGGCCAAGTCTCCGCATCTCGTCCTCGACGGCATCAGTCTCGCGGCCTATGCAGTCGGCGCCGACCGCGCCTTCCTCGCCGTTCATGATCAGGAGACCCGGCTACGCCGGAGCCTGAAGGCAGCTATTAAGAACCGGAATTCCGCGGGGACCGACCCGATCCCGATCGAGGTCGTCGCCATTCCGTCGTTGTACGTCTCGAGCGAGCAGTCCGCGGTCGTGCACTTCCTCAACGAGGGCATCGCCCTGCCCACCTTCTCCCCGCCACGCACGCACGAGCGCGGCTTCGACAACAGGCCGACGCTGGTCAACAACGTCGAGACACTCGCCCATGTGGCGCTCATCGCCCGGCACGGCGACCGCTGGTTCAGGTCGGCCGGCGTGCCGGACGCACCGGGAACCATGCTCGTCACGGTGCGAGGCGTCGTGGCCCGCCCCGGCGTGTACGAGATCGAAGCAGGCGCGCCGATCGGGGCAGTGCTGATGTCCGCTGGCGGCCTGGTCGAGCGGTCGCAGGCCATTCTCACCGGCGGGTATTTCGGTGCCTGGCTGCCGGCTGACGTTGCCTGGGATCTTCCGCTGACGCATCGTGACACCCGTTCCGTCGGCGGCGCACTCGGCGCTGGCGTGATCGTCGCCCTGCCGGAGATGTCGTGCGGCCTTGCAGAGACGGCGCGGGTGGTGCGCTACCTGGCAGCCGAGGGGGCTGGTCAGTGCGGTCCCTGCGTCTTCGGGCTGCCTGCGCTCGCCGACGCGCTGGCGGATCTCGCCTACCAGGGCCGGGCAGGAGCGGCCAGGCAAGTGGAGCTACTGACCGACCTGGTCGATGGACGTGGCGCATGCAAGCACCCTGATGGCGTAGCGCACCTGGCGCGCAGCGCGCTCGACACGTTCTACCTGGACGTCGCCCGGCACGAGCAGCGCGGACCCTGCTACGGCATCCACAGGCAGCCGATGCTGCCACTACCCGGCGATATGGCGGAGTGGTGAGCGAGACCCTGCGGGTCAACCCGATCGCGTGCACCGGCCACGGGGTGTGCGCCGAGCTCCTGCCCGAGCTCATCAGGCTGGACCCGTGGGGATACCCGATCATGCCCCCTGCCGAACTCGATGATGACCTGCTCAAGCTCGCGCGCAAGGCCGTAGCAGCCTGTCCGGTCCTTGCCCTGACGCTGCAGAAGCGCTAACCGAGACGCCTATTCATCGGAGCGACTGGGGGAGGGTTCCGGCGATATCGAGGACAGGTGCGCGACCGGGGTGCCTGACGGGCAGGACACCCGCATGACGACGCCGCCGCCTGAACTCTCGAA
This sequence comes from Streptosporangiaceae bacterium, assembly GCA_035631375.1. Classification (GTDB taxonomy): domain Bacteria; phylum Actinomycetota; class Actinomycetes; order Streptosporangiales; family Streptosporangiaceae; genus JAJYUU01. The sequence goes on along the minus strand of DASQIW010000215.1, from coordinate 34,343 downwards.
GGTGACCGTCGCCACTGCCGCCGGGCCGCGGGCAACGTCATCGGACTCGAAACCCGGGTCTGGGCTCCAGTACTGCAAGTAGGCTCCGCCGGGCTGGCAGCTGGCCACGACGCTGCCGTCAGGAGAACTGAGAAACGTCCCGGCCGGGGCGGGCGGGGCCGCGGTCACGGCCGGAGTAACTGGCCCGCGGGTAGCCGCCCGGCGAGTAGGCACCGGGGTCAACGACGGTACTGGCGAGGACGACGGTCTTGCCGTGGTGTGTCTCTCGCTGACCTTTGTCCCTACGAGCTGCTGGGCCGGCTGACTAAGCAGGCCATGGGCGAGTTCATTGACGGCGACGATGCTTCCGGCAGTCGCGATCGCCGCGCCCAGCACCCACGCCGCCGCGGCGGCGAGATACCTCGAGCTCACCATGCCATGCTGGTGGCCAGGGCGTTAAGCGCCGGTAAAGATACCGACAAGCCGTCGGACTCGCCCCCGCAGCACGCAAGCCAACCCCCAGAAAAGCGACGCATCGTTCTAGCTCGCCGACTACCGTCAGCGATGTGGCACAGCTTCTGCTGGTCGAAGATGACCCACCGATCCGCCAGGCCCTTATCCGGGCACTCACGGAGCGTGGCCACGTCATGACGAGCACGACAACGGCGCTCGATGCGCTCCAGCACATCGTCAACGCGCCTCCGGATCTGGTCATCCTCGATCTGGGGCTGCCCGGTCTCGATGGCTACGAAGCGCTGCGGATGGTGCGCGCGGTCAGCGATGTCCCGATCGTGGTGGCGACAGCGCGTGACGACGAGGCCGATATTGTCCGTGCCCTCAACGCAGGGGCCGATGATTACCTGGTCAAGCCGTTCGGGCCAGGGCAGATCGACGCACGAGTACGGGCCGTGCTCCGCCGGGTGGCGAGCAGCAGCAACCCACGGTCGGAGCCGATCCAGGTCGGCGGCCTGTGGCTGGATGGCGAGGCGTACGAGGCGGCGCTCGACGGAGTCCCGCTCGAGCTCAGCAGGCGTGAATTTGATTTGCTGCATTATCTCGCCCGGCACGCCGGTCAGGTCGTCCCGAAGCGCGATCTGCTCGCCCACGTCTGGCGGATGCCGTACGGCGGAGCCGACAAGACGGTCGACGTGCACGTGTCATGGCTGCGGAGGAAGCTGGGCGAGACCGCGCAGGAGCCGAGGTACCTGTACACGGTCCGCGGGGTGGGCATCAAGCTCGCCGCGCCAGTATGAGACTGCGGATCATCCTGCTCGTACTGGCGATCAGCTCGCTGATCCTGGTGTCGTTCCTGGTGCCTTTGGCCCTGCTGCTGCAGACCTTCGCCGCGGACCGGGCCACCAGCGCGGCCACCGCACAGGCCCAGTGGCTTGCCCCCCTCGTTGCGACGCTGAAGCCGGCGGACCTGAGTCTCGCCATCGCGCGCGTGAACGCTCAGGACTCGCAGGAGACCACGACAGTCTTCCTGCCCGGCGGGCAACGGCTCGGTGTCCCGGCCCCGGCGTCGGATGCCACCGGCGTCGCGCGGACCGGAAGCAGCGTGACCCGGCGGGTGGCTGGCGGAGAGCAGATCCTCGTCTCCGTACAGGGGCTGGCCAAGGGCACGGCCGTGATCGAGACGTTCGTCCCGGATTCCAAGCTCCGCCAGGGAGTCGCCAGGGCGTGGCTGGTCCTCTGCCTGATCGGAATTGGACTCATCGCGCTCAGCGTCCTCGTTTCCGCGCAGCTGGCGCGCTCGCTGCTGATACCACTGGCGGCCGTGGCCCGGGCTTCCGAGCTTCTCGCCGACGGCGACCTCACCGCTCGCGCCTCGGACACCGGGCCGCCAGAGGTCCGGCAGGTGAGCCGCGGGCTGAATCGGCTCGCGGCCCGGATCGGCGAGCTGCTCGCCCACGAACGTGAAACCCTCGCCGACCTCTCGCACCAGCTGCGGACGCCGCTGACGGCGCTGCGCATCGATGCGGAATCGCTGCGTGATGAGGCTGAGATGAGCCAGCTGACCAGCGACGTCGACGCCCTGACCAGGAGGGTCAACGAGCTCATCCGCGCCGCCCGGCGGCCGTCCGCATCCGGCGGCCGCATCGCGTGCGATGCTGCCCAGGTCGTCAGGGACCGGGCGGCCTTCTGGCAGCCCCTCGCCGAGGACCAGGACAGATTCATGGCGATCGAGATCGAAACGGACTGGCTGCCGGTCGGCGTGCCCGCCGAGGACCTTGCTGCCTGCGTCGACATCCTGCTCGAGAACGTCTTCGCGCACACGCCGGAAGGTGTCGCGCTGGGCGTGCGGCTGGCGCGACGGGCGGCGGGCGGCGGCTGGCTGACCGTCGCTGACGACGGCCCGGGCTTCGACAATGCCGACCTCGTCAGCCGGGGCAGCTCCGCCGGCGGGTCTACCGGGCTAGGCCTCGACATAGCCCGGCGCATCGCCGAGGCATCCGGCGGGTCACTCACTATCGGCCGATCACCTCGCGGCGGCGCCGCCATCACGCTGGCGCTAGGCCCGACGGCAGCGCCGGAGGAGACCGCTCGCCGTCCAGGTCGCAATGGCCGAAGCAAGCATTGGCGGCACGCGCGGCCCGCTGATGCGCGGCTCAGCACCGAGCTGGCGGAATGGTCGGCGATCGTCGGCCACGATGTGAACGCCTAGCCGGAACGTTGCCGGGCGGTGGGGCCGGTGTGCACCAGGCCTGCCGCGCCGGCCGCGGGCGATGCGGAGATCGGCTTCGCGGGCGGTGTCAGCACCGTGAGGATGCCGGTGATGGCGAGGACGAGCGCCAGTCCCGTCAGCTCGAGGCGCGTCACCAGCGAGGGGCCGGCACCGGGCACCGGCGCGCGCTGCAGCCAGCGCCGCCCGGCCACGGCAAAGCCTGCTGCCGCGGCCACGACCACCACCTTGGCCACGAGGAACAGGCCGTAAGCGGTCGTCAGCACCGACCCGAGCGGAACCAGAACCAGAGCGGAGATGATCCCGGTGACGAGCACCAATGCGAACAGCCACGCTGCCGCCGTTGCGTACAGCCGGATGATGCCCTGCACCGCGACCGGATGGTGACGCCATGCGATGCCGGTCCGCAGCGCATAGGCGAGCAGGCCTGCCCACAGCACCGCTGGCGTCACGTGACACCAGGCCAGTAGGGCGCCCCCGATCGGGACGATGCCCTCCGGGTGCGACCTGATCCCCTCGGCGACGATCACGCCGCAGAGCATCACCGCTGCCCAGCCGGGCCGGTGCAGCCGAGCATTCAGCGCTGCCAGCCCGAACAGCGCCATCTCGAGCAACGCGATCTGCGCCGTGCCCCCCGAGCGCAGGCCTGCCGCTGGCGGCGAGGCCAGCTGGGCCGCAAGGCCCGGGCCGACGAGGGAAGTCACCAGCAGCGCCGCACTCGCGCTAACACCGACGAGCGAGCCGCGCACCGCCCAGGGTCCCGGCAGCGGCCCGGGCCGCTCGCCCTTGTACTGGCGCGCCAGGCCGCGGCCAGCCAGGCCGCCGAGCGCGACCACCAGGCCTGCAAGAAGGAGCCCGCGCTCAAGCCCCGTCAGCCATAGTGCAGGCACGGACAGGGGAGCGGCCGCGCTAACCCCGGTCATCGGAGTCTCGACGGCTGTCGCTGGGTGGCCTACGGTGCACCGCCCGACAGTAGCGCCAGCTATGACGGATATGCCGGGATCTTTACTCAGCCGATACCGCTCGTGCAGCAGATCCTCAGGTTGGGGCGGCTACTGCCGTCTGAGCAGCGACCGGAGCACGTACTGCATGATGCCGCCGTGCCGGTAGTACTCCGCCTCGCCGGGCGTGTCGATCCGCACGATCGCGGCGAACTCCTTATCGTCCGCGTGCACCGTCACCTCGCGTGGCGTCGTGCCGCTGTTCATCTCCTCGATGCCGGTGATGTCGAAGATCTCGTGCCCAGTGAGACCCAGCGACGCCACGCTCTCCCCCGGCACGAACTGCAGCGGCAGTACGCCCATCCCGATCAGGTTGGACCGGTGGATCCGCTCGAACGACTCCACCAGCACTGCCCGCGCGCCGAGCAGCGCAGTGCCCTTCGCCGCCCAGTCGCGCGAGGAGCCTGAGCCGTACTCCTTACCTCCCAGCACGACGAGTGGCGTGCCTTCCGCCAGGTACTGCCTGGACGCCTCGTAGATCGACATCTGCTCGCCGGAGGGCAGCTTCACCGTCACGCCGCCCTCAGTGCCCGGCGCCAGCTGGTTCCGCAGGCGGATGTTGGCGAACGTGCCGCGAATCATCACCTCGTGGTTTCCGCGTCGCGAGCCATAGCTGTTGAAGTCGGCCCGCTGGACGCCGTGCGACGTCAGGTACTGGCCAGCCGGGCTGTCGGTCTTGATCGCACCCGCCGGCGAGATGTGATCGGTGGTGACCGAGTCGCCCAGCACTGCGAGTACCCGAGCGCCGTGGATGTCGGTGACCGGAGCGGGCGCGGAGTCCATGCCCTCGAAGTACGGCGGGTGCCTGACATACGTGGACCGGGGATCCCAGGCGAACGTGTCACCAGGCGGCACGTCCAGATCCTGCCAGCGCTCGTCGCCGGTGAACACATCCGCGTAGTCCCTGGTGAACATCTCCGCGGCGACGGCAGTCTCGACGATCTGCTCGATCTCGGCCGGGGAGGGCCACAGATCGCGTAGATAAACGGCCTGCCCGGACGACCCCGTTCCGATCGGCTCGTTCACCAGGTCGATGTCCATCGTTCCGGCAAGCGCGTAGGCGACAACGAGCGGCGGCGACGCGAGGTAGTTCATCTTGACGTCGGGGTTGATCCGGCCCTCGAAGTTGCGGTTGCCGGACAGCACCGACACGACCGCCAGGTCGTTCTCCGCCACCGCCGCGCTAATCGCCTCCGGAAGCGGGCCCGAGTTGCCGATGCAGGTCGTGCAGCCATAGCCCACCAGGCTGAACCCGAGCTTCTCCAGGTACGGGGTCAGGCCAGCCCGCTCGTAGTAGTCCATGACGACCTTTGAGCCGGGCGCCAGCGTGGTCTTGACCCACGGCTTGCGCTCGAGACCGGCCTCGACCGCCTTCTTCGCCAGCAGGGCGGCGCCGATCATCACCGACGGGTTCGACGTGTTCGTGCACGACGTGATCGCAGCGATGACGACCGAGCCGTGGTCGATTGACGTGGTGGTGCCGTCGTCCAGGGTCACCTGCGCGGGGCGCGACGTCCGGCCGCCGCTGCTCGGCCGGTGCCCGCTGCTCCCGCCGTTCTCGCTATCGGCAACGAACGGATCGGAGGCGGGGAACGTGCCGGCGATATCGTCGTCCAGCTTGTCGAGCTCTACGTAGGAGCCGAGCGACTCGCGGAACGCGGACTTGGCGTTCGCCAGCGCCACCCGGTCCTGCGGCCGCTTCGGGCCGGCCAGCGACGGCACCACGGTGGACAGGTCAAGCTCGAGTTCCTCGGAGTAGCGGGCGTGAGCCGCCGGGTCATGCCACAGCCCCTGTTCCCTGGCGTAGGCCTCGACCAAAGCGACTTGCTCGGCCGGCCGGCCCGTCAGCCGCAGGTAGGCGAGCGTCTCCGCGTCGATCGGGAAGATCGCGCAGGTCGAGCCGAACTCCGGGCTCATATTGCCGATCGTGGCTCGGTTCGCGACCGGCACCGCCGCCACTCCCTCGCCGTAGAACTCGACGAACTTGCCGACCACGCCGTGCCGGCGCAGCAACTCGGTGATCGTCAGCACGAGGTCGGTTGCGGTCGCGCCCGCTGGCAGCTCGCCGCTCAGCCGGAAGCCGACGACCCTCGGGATCAGCATCGAGACGGGCTGGCCGAGCATGGCGGCCTCGGCCTCAATGCCGCCAACGCCCCAGCCAAGGACGCCAAGGCCGTTCTGCATTGTGGTGTGCGAGTCGGTGCCCACGCAGGTGTCCGGGTACGCAGCCTGGTGCCCGTCTCCATCGGCAGCCGCGGTCATGACAACCCGCGCCAGGTGCTCAATGTTGACCTGGTGCACGATGCCCGTGCCGGGCGGGACGACCCTGAACTGGCGCAGCGCCTCCTGACCCCAGCGCAGGAAGGCGAACCGCTCCCGGTTGCGGTGGAACTCTAGCTCCACATTCCGCTCGAAGGCATCCGGGCGGCCGAAGACATCGGCGATGACGGAGTGATCGATGACCAGCTCCGCCGGGACCAGCGGGTTGATCCTGGCCGCGTCTCCGCCTAGCGCGCGCATAGCCTCGCGCATGGCCGCCAGGTCGACGACCGCGGGGACGCCGGTGAGGTCCTGCATGATGACCCGGGCAGGGGTGAACTGGATCTCTGTGTCTGGCTCGGCGGCCGGGTCCCATCGCGCCAGCGCACGGACGTGGTCCGTGGTGACGTTGAGCCCGTCCTCGGTCCTGAGCAGGTTCTCCAGCAGGATCTTGAGGCTGTAGGGCAGATCGGCCGCGCCGTCAACGCTGTCGAGCCGGTGTATCTGAAAGCGGGTGCCGCCGACGGCAAGATCGGCGGCACTGCCGAAGCTGTTCCCGGTCATGATCTGGCCTCCTGCAATCCGGGCCCGGCGGCCGCGGTGTCTTTTATCCGCAGTGCCTGCCACGCTGCCCTGCGTTGAAACCCTGGATGCATCTTGCCGCTAACCGCGCCCATGGCACCTAGGGGCCCCGGCGGATCGTGCTGCAGAAATATCTCGACGTCAAGTTACTTGTGAGCCTAGTCGCACGATTATCTCGACGTCAAGGTACCTAGCCGCCTGCGTCGCATCGCGCCCTTGCCGGCCGGTCGTTACGCTTGCCCGGTCAGTGCCGACGGATCAGCGAGGAGCGCGATGGCACAGGCAGCAGCGTGGCTCGGGATCCCGCCCGGTCATCTGTTCGGCGTGGCGGCCCTGCCGTATGGCTCCTATACAGTGGCGCACCTCGCTGACGAGCACCGCGTCGGGGTGGCCATCGGCGATCACGTCCTCGACCTGACCAGCGCCGCGGAGCGGCTGCTGCCCGCGCGGGCACACCTGTTCCGCAGCGGCGCCCTGGACGACTTCCTCGCCGCCGGCGATCTCGCCTGGACCCAGGTGCGCGACAGTCTCACCGCCTGGCTCTCCCAGGACCAGTTCCGCACCGCCATCGAGGACCTCCTCGTACCCGCTGAGCGGGTCACCCTGCAGTTGCCCTTCACCGTGGCGGACTATGTCGACTTCTATGCCTCGGAGAATCACGCGGCCAACGCCGGCCGGATCTTCCGGCCGGGAGCGGAGCCGCTGCCGGCGAACTGGCGGCACTTGCCCGCCGGCTACCACGGCCGGGCAGGTTCCGTCGTCGTGTCCGGCACGGCGGTCCGCCGGCCGTGCGGCCAGTCACGCCCGCCCGGCGCGCAGACGCCATCCTTCGGCCCGACCGCCCGGCTTGACTTCGAGGCCGAACTGGGCTTCGTCGTCGGCGCGCACAGCCATCTCGGCGAGCCCGTTCCTGCCGGGCGATTCGCCGAGCATGTCTTCGGGGTCTGCCTGGTCAATGACTGGTCAGCCCGGGACATCCAGTCGTGGGAGACGGTGCCGCTTGGTCCGTTCACCGGCAAGTCGTTCGCGACAACCGTGTCGCCATGGGTGCTGCCGCTCGCCGCGCTCCGGCACGCCCGTGTGCGGCCGCCGTCCAGGGACGCGAGCCTGCCGGGCTACCTGACGGAGGGGGCGGACTGGGGCCTCGACATCGACTTCGAGATCCGGCTGAACGGCCATATCGTCTCCCGCCCGCCGTACGCCACCATGTACTGGAGTCCGGCGCAGATGCTCGCGCACCTGACCGTCAGCGGGGCACCCGTACGCAGCGGCGACCTGTACGCGTCCGGCACCGTGAGCGGCCCTCAGCCCGCCCAGCGCGGCTCGCTCCTCGAGCTCGGCTGGAACGGAACCGAGCCCGTTCCCCTTCCCGACGGAACGTCACGAGCGTGGCTGCAGGACGGTGACGAGGTCACCATCACGGCCAGCGCGCCCGGCCCGGACGGCACCAGGATCGGGCTCGGCAATGCGACCGGAGCGATCCTGCCCGCGGTGCCTGGCTCGCCGGCCGACGCCCGCTGACTGGTCAGGAGCCGCGAGGCGCCGCCACGCCGTCACGGGGTGGGTGGCCGCGATCGCGGCCAGCATGCCGGGTGAGACATCGGTCAGCGTGACCAGCCAGCCAGGCTCGGGCGTGCCACGAAACCGGATGGCCGGCGCTGGATCGCAGGCGAACTCGGTGTCGCGCAGGGCGGCCAGACCGCGGCCCGTCGCTTTCAGGTAGGCCTCCTTCGCAACCCAGTGCCGGTAGAAGCTTCGGGTGGGCGTCCCTGCGCATCCACCCGCGATGCACGCCGCCTCCGCCGCCGCGAACCGCGCGCCGGCAAGGTCCGCCAGCCCGCTACGGTGGCGGACGAATTCCAGGTCGCATCCCACCGGATGCGCTGACACGGCCATGAGCGCGACGCCGCGACTGCGGCTGAGGCTGAACTGCAGGCCGTGACCAGCTAGCTGCGGCCGCCCGTGGCGATCAGCCGCAAACCGGAGGTGGCCGGGCTCGCCGCCGATATAGCCAGCCAAGATCACCCGGACCGCGTCGCGGCTCGCGGCGTACCGCGCCCCGTCCTGCGGTCGCAGGTAGCTAGCCGACCGGTCGCGCTCGGCCGAATCGAGCAGCTCCCGGCCCGAAGGCCAGCCATCCAGCTCGAGGAGCCAGGCGTGCACCTCACCCGTGCCGATTGTGATCGTCCCCGGATCCGGAACGAGGACCATTACTGGCTCCATCGTGTTTCCCGTCGATCTCGCGGGCGCGAGAGCACTCGCGCCGACACTACGATGGCGATCGCTAGAAGGGCGGGAGAATTCAGCCATGCAGGGGCCGATGCAGCCAGGGGACCAGCCACCCGATCCGCGGGACAGCACCGTCAGCATGCCGCGCATCAACCCATCCTTGCTGGCCGGCCAGACTAGCGACTCCGCGTCAGCAGCTTCTGGCGGCGGGACCCGGATGGAACTGCCCGGATTCGGGGATCCGTACGCCCTGCCGGTACGCGCACCGCAGGAGCAGGCCACAGGCCGCCTGTCTGAGCCGGAGACGCGGGCCTTGCCCGCGGCACCGGAGGTTGCGGCGCCGCCCGAAGACATTGAGGCGTCCGAGGTGCCCGGTCATCCGGGCGCGGCGAATCAGGGCGGGACCGAGCGGCCGCCGCGGCGGGCCGTTCGGCGGTCTGAACGCGTCGAGGCCGGCAAGCCCCCGGTGGGATCACTCGCCGAGCTTCGCGGACGGCTGGAAGGGCTGCCCGACGGTCACCCGTCGTCTCCGTACGACGATGGCGGCTGGCTGAGGCCATCGCCCACCAGGCTCCGGCAGCTTGAACTCGGCCTGCCGGTGCGGTCCCTGGGCACCGCGCCTGCTGACGTGTCGTCTCGCCGCAAGCCGAGCGAGCCCCCGGCACCTGCGGAAACTCCCGAAGGCCTGGTCACGATGCCGACGGAGAGTCCATTCCCCGCAGCCGACATGGCGTCGAACGGCCACAACGAACCCGGCAACGGTGACGGCCGGCTGCTGTCAAGCGGGGGAACAACGCCCGGGAACCACGCTCTTCAGCTGCAGCACCCGTACGCGCCTTCCGGTGAACACGACGGGGCCGGCAGCAGCTCCCGCACCGACGACGTCGCGGTCAGCCGCGCGCCCGCGAGCGGGGCGGCTGCTCATGGCCGATCCGGGCCTGCCGAGGACCGCAACGGTCACCGCCCGGCCGCGAAACTCCCGGCAGCCAGCCGGGCTGAGCCGGCCGTCTCGGAACCTGAGCGCCACCGGGCGGATCCGGGCCGCGGCGACCTTCCGCGGCGCGGCGACGCAGCGGCTTCAGACCGCCCGCTGCTTGCTCTTGAGCAGCGCGACCTGGTTGACCGGATCATGGCCGCCTGCCGTGCGGCCGAGGGACGGAACGACCGCGGCGGCTACGGCAGTAGCGGGCTCACCCCGGTCCTGCGGCGGATTGCGGCTCAGCTCCCGGCTGGCGGCCTGGCACCTGGCAGCCAGACGGACACGCTGAAGCCTGCCGACCGTTTCGCCGCCCGGCTCGCCAGGCTGATCGATCGTCAGCCGGGAAGACCACCCGCAGAGCTCGCCGCCACCATCTGCGACGGCATCAGGTACGCCTTCAGCTTCCCCGCCGCCGAATACACCGAGGGCACCTTGCTCGTGCACCGCAAGCTCAAAGCTCAGGGGTTTGACCTCGAGGCCAGGCGCAACCAGTGGGACAGCCACGAGTACAAGGGCGTCTTCACCCGGTGGCGTGATCCGGCTCACCACCTGGCATTCGAGGTTCAGTTCCATACCGCTGATAGCTGGGCGGTGATCAGGCAGACCCATGACGCTTACCTGCGGATAACCGACCCGGTCACGCCTCCCGCCGAGCGCGCCCGGCTGAGAGCGCGGCAGGCGGCAGCCGCGGCGACGGTCAGCCCACCGCCGGGCTGCCGGGACATCGCTGACTTCCGGGCCGGCGCCCGATGAGCGACCGGGTGCAGTATTTCGTGATCGTGGCGGACCAGCGCAGCCGCGCCGCCGCTGGGCTCGCACGCCGGACCGATGACCAGGCTGGCCCCATCGATGAGACCCTGCGGGGGGACCTGAGCTGGCACCCCGACTCGGCCATCGTCGAATGGGAGTACGGCGATCTGGCCGCCGAGCTCGTGCCGATCAGCGAGTCCGAGGCCGAGAACCTGACTCAGGCCTTCCGCGCCCGGTGGCGCGGGACGCGCTGAGGCTGGTCAAGCGTCCGGTTCATCGCCGGGAATAGCCCGCTCGAAGAACTCGCGGATCAGCTCTCGCTGCCGCTGGCTCACCCGATCGAAGTGCCTGTCGAGGTTGACCTCACCGATTGCCTCGGCCGTGATCAGCAGGTCCTTGATCTCATCGAGCTTCTCCGCAGCGGCCGCCGGCAACTTCTCAGCGGACTCGGGAGCAGCGGGCTGAGCGGTATCTGCTGGCGCCGGAACGGTGTCTGCCGACACCGGTGCGGCGGTGGCTGCCGACACCGCAGCGGCGCTGCCTGCTGGCGCCAGCGCGGCGGCGTCTGCTGGCGCCAGGCGCGCAGGCTCGAACGGTCCCCGCGCCGACTCCTGCAGGTCGGGGCGCGGAACCGCGGTGGCGCCAGGCAAGATCACCGGCAGCGGAGTCGTGTCCCCCTCCTCGTCGTCGTCGCTCCCCTGCTGACTGGGCGCGGTTGCGGTCACGCTCGCGGATACGGGGCCGAGACCCGGCGCGGACGTCTGCTCCGACGGCACCGCTGGCTCATCGGACAGCTGCACAAGCGCCTGGCGCACCCGGTGCAGATCCGCGAGCGATAGATTCGCCGCGATTTCCGGCCGGACGACAGCCGCGGGATCCGCCGATTCTGCTTCGGACGGCTGTGCTAGCCCGGGTCGTGCGGGCTCGAAACGAGACAGGGCGTGCCGCTCGGGGCCGGCCTGCCGGGGCCTGCCCGCGTCCAAAGCCCGCCCGGCTACCGGAGGCAGAGCCCGCTCCGCGGGGAGCGCAGGGCCGCGGCGCGGCGCGCCGTCGGGTGGCGCCAGCCAGGAGAAGCCGGCATCACGTCGCTGGTCAGGTTCGCGGGGCCGCTGCGGCCCGGCACCGCGCACGGATGGGGACGGCTCATCCGGCCGTGGCCGTAGCCCCTGACGCCCGTTATCGTCGCGCCGCGCACCAGCATCATTGCGACCGGGCAGCACGACCGGCCGAGGGTGCGGGTCTGGCCGCGGCTCACCGGCCTGCCCGCTACCGCGCTGCGGCCGGCCGAGACTTGGGCGCCTGACGCTGGACCACGCTGGCGGAAGCTCTCGCCGCGGCGCAAGATCCGCTGGCCTGGCACCCGGGGACAGGGAACCAGGCGGCCTGCCCTGGCCATCTGTCCCGTAACCCGGCGGCCTGCCGCGGTCCTCGTCCCGGCCGGGCTGATTCCGGAAGCCGGGCCGCTGGCCGTCATGGGCCTGGTAGCCACGTGCATCGGAGCCGGGCCGACGCGGGGTCAGCCCGCCGTCGGGCGCGCCACGAACGTCGCCGGATCGCGTCCCGTCTGGCGCGGCCGACCGACCAGAGCGGTCAGGTCGCGCGGGAAGGCTAGCGCGGCGGTCTCCCGTCGCGCCGCCTGGGTCCGTTCCGTGCGGGTCGCGTCGCCTGCGGTCAGCCGCAGGCGGGTCGAGTCTGCGTTCCAGCCGCGCGAACTCGTCCGTGTCGGGGTCGTCGGCCGCCCGCGGGTCCCGTCGGCGGCTCGGCTCGGACGGAGCGGGCCATGCGGTCGGCTCACGGCGCCGCGCAGTCCGGCGGTCCCGGCGGTCGCGGCGGTCCGCGTCCGGCTCCGGTCCCCGCTGCACTCCAGGCCACGGGCCGACATCCCGCTCCAGATCGGCGCGCGGCGGACCTGGCTCGGGCCCCGGCTGCCGGACATTCTGGTCGGCCACCTGCTTCGTGCTGTCAGCCGACCGGGTACGACGCCCCTCGCGGCCAGGCTGGTGGTCTGGGCGCCCGGCGGGCTGCTGGCGGCTGCCGACCTGTGTGGCCTGCCGCCCGGCAGCGTCGCGGTCGGCCGCGGTCAGCGCCTCCGGGCGGATGCTCTGACCTCGGAACTCACTGAGCCAGCTCTCGGCGTCGTCCCCATGCTCGCCCCGGTTATCAGGTGCCGGGCGATCATCCCGCCTCCAGCGCACCGCTACCTCCACGACCCAGCACCCGCGAGCCCCGGGCGCACCACATCCCGCCCCTCAGGCCGCGCCCGGCCCCCACCCCTGTCGGTCAAGGGTCCCATGCAGACCCGGGTGCCGCAACCGGCCTTTGATAGGCGGCCGCGTCGGTGCGGGCGGCCGCGTACCGCGCGGGCGCGTTCCCATCTGTACCGATATCCCCGGCACACAGAAAGCTTTCTGGCTGCGGCACTGTCCGCTAGCGTTACGCCTGCCGGTATTGCACGAATGAGCGGAGGCATCGATGGATCGACAGGTCAAATACCTTCTGCCGGAATCCGAGCTGCCGCGGCACTGGTACAACGTGATCACCGACCTGCCGTCGCCGCCACCGCCCCCGCTGCACCCGGGCACCCGTCAGCCCGTCGGCCCGGACGATCTGGCCCCGCTGTTCCCGGCCGCGCTCATCGCGCAGGAGGTGTCGGGGGAACGGCACATCGCCATTCCCGACGACGTCCTGGACGTGTACCGGCTGTGGCGGCCCACCCCCTTGTTTCGCGCCCGGCGGCTCGAGCGAGACCTCGGCACGCCCGCTCGCATCTACTACAAGTACGAGGGCGGCAGCCCGGCAGGCTCGCACAAGCCCAACACGGCCGTGCCCCAGGCCTACTACAACGCGGCCGAGGGCGTGAAGAAGCTCACTACCGAGACCGGCGCTGGCCAGTGGGGCAGCGCCCTGGCGTTCGCATCCGCCCTGTTTGGCCTTCAGCTCGAGGTGTGGATGGTGCGCGCGTCGTACGACCAGAAGCCCTACCGCAAGATGCTGATGGAGACCTACGGCGCGACCGTGCATGCCAGCCCGTCCGACCGCACCAATGCTGGCCGCGCGATCCTGGCCGACCACCCCGGCTCCACCGGCAGCCTCGGCATCGCCATCAGCGAGGCGGTCGAGGTGGCCGCAGGCGACCCGGACGCACGGTACGCGCTCGGCAGCGTGCTCAACCACGTGCTGATGCACCAGACGATCATCGGTGAGGAGGCGCTCAAGCAGCTCGCGGCGGCCGGTGACACCCCGGACGTCATCGTCGGCTGCACCGGCGGCGGCTCGAATTTCGGCGGCCTGACGTTCCCGTTCCTCCGCGAGAAGCTCGCGGGCCGGATGAACCCGGTGATCCGGGCGGTAGAGCCGGCCGCCTGCCCGTCGTTTACCCGCGGGGTGTACGCCTACGACTTCGGCGACACGGCAGGGATGACGCCGCTGCTGAAGATGCACACGCTCGGCCATGAGTTCATCCCCGACCCGATCCACGCCGGCGGGCTGCGTTATCACGGCATGTCGCCGCTGCTGTCGCACATCTATGAGCTCGGCCTTATCGAGGCCGTCGCCAAGCCTCAGTCGGAGTGTTTCGCGGCGGGGCTGCGGTTCGCCCGGACCGAGGGCATCGTGCCGGCCCCGGAGCCGACCCACGCCGTGGCGGCCTGCATCGAGGAGGCGCTGCGATGCAAGGAGACGGGTGAAGAAAAGGTCATCCTGACCGCGCTGTGCGGTCACGGCCTGCTCGACCTCGCTGCCTACGGCGACTACCTGTCCGGGGAGCTGCGCGACCTCCAGCTCAGCGACCAGGCCGTCGAAGCGGCGCTCGCGGGCCTGCCGGGGTAAGCCGCCTGGCCGTCTCGCCAGGACTGCGCTGCCCGACCCGGGCCGGGAGGAGGGGGGAGACGGCCCGGGTCACTGGCACGCATCCGCGGCCGTCACAGCAGACGCGCGCGGTAGTTGCTGCCGTAATAAACGACCGTTCATAACAGCAACACTTTCGTACGCCCGTGGGCAATGTCTTGTCAAGGCATTCGCTGACAACCAAGAGCGTGCACAGCGCGTCTGTTACATGCCAGGGATGCATAGCACCGGTAGGTAGCTGAAGATGATCGTCGCCGAACCCCTCCCGGACCTCGGCGATCCGCTGCCCGCAGGCGCCACGGCTGTTCAGGCCCGGCTGGCCGAGGCCGCCATTGAGTTGTTCTATGAGCGAGGCGCCCTGGCCACCACGGTCAGGGACATCACCGGTGCGTGCGGGCTGACGCCCGGCGCGCTCTATAACCACTTCGAGTCCAAGGATCACCTGCTGTACCTGGTGGTGAGGGATATCCACCGGCAGGTGGACGATCAGCTGGCCGTCCTGATCGCCGCGGCAGGCGAACACCCGGTCACGCAGCTGACTGCCGCGGTCAGGTTCCTCGTCTCCCACACGGCAGGCTTCAAGAAGCGCTCCCGGGTGGCCAACCGCGAGTTCACGCTGCTGACGGGGTCACGCCGGCAGCAGATCACCGCGATCCGCCGGCAGATGCGCGACCGTTTCGCCGCGATCATTCTCGCCGGAGCACAGCAGGGAATCTTCAGCCTGATCGGCGGGGACGATATCGCGGCTGCCACGATGCACGCCGCCACGATCACGACGATGTGCGTCCGCATCAGCGAGTGGACGCTGGAGAACACTGGGCTCAGCGTCCTCGCTCTGCAGGATCGGTATGCCGAGCTCGCGCTCCGGATGCTCACCGCCCGGTCCACGGCCTGACCCGGAACGGTGACCTTGAGCTACCCGGGAAACGCGACGACATCGCCGGCAACCAGGGGCATCTGGCCGTCGGCCGTGGTCAGCTCGCCGTTGAGCACTGCCGTCACCTCTGAGTGTGCGGCCAGGCCCGCGGCGGCCGCGGCTTCAGCAACGGTCGCTGCCCGCACCCGCAGCGGGTGCCGCTCGCCGATGATGGTCACCTCCGGGCCCGGCCTGACCCTGGCCGCCTCGTACTCGGCTGGTTCGTTGACGTTGATGACGGAGTCCAGGTAGGGGTCGAGCGCAGCCACGTTCGGGTCGGCGCGAAGGGCGGCCTCATCAAGCTCGGCCACGTCGCACTCGCGAAACAGGAACGCCGGCTTCAGCAGTCCGGCCGCGACCAGGCGCTCCGCCCGCGGGGCCAGCGATATCCGGTACGCCGCCGCGAGCGGCTGCCGGAAGCCCCGCGCGACCGGCAGCCCCACGTCCGCACCCTCCTGCGTGGCCTGCAGCACCCGGCGGACGAATGCCGGATGCAGGAAGGGCAGGTCAGTCGAAGCAATGAAGGCGACCTCTGCGCGGCCGGTGAGTGCCCGGAGGCCGGCCGCGATCCCCTGGACCGGACCTAGGCCCGGCCGCGGATCATCGACGACGTCGGTGTCCGGCGGCAGCTCGGGCAGCGCCTGGCCGGTGGCGCGTGCCACGACCACCGGCCCTCCGGTGGCACGCCCAATAATGCGGACCGTTCGCCACAACAGGGTGGACCCGTGCCACTCCAGGCCAGCCTTGGCCGTTCCCATCCGCGACGACCGCCCGCCAGCCAGCACGACGCCTGCGGATTCGGGCATACGTCCAGCGTATGGCACCTTCCGCGCCAGGCGGTGTGCCTCAGTCCTCCCCGGCCCGGCGCTGAACGAACTCAAAGCCGAACCGGCCCTTGACGCACAAGTGCCCGTGCCCGACATCGTGATCGAGCGGCGACGTCACCTTCACGATCCGGTTGTCCTGCACGTGCAGGTCGAGGTTGCAGCCGACTCCGCAGTAAGGGCAGATAGTCGTGGTAACGGTCTGCCGGTCCTCATCCCACTCGCCGGCCTGTCGCATCGTGTACTCGCTGGCGAACATGAGCGCGCCGGTCGGGCAGACGCCGATGCAGTTCCCGCAGTACACGCACGCGGAGTCCGGCAGGCCGACGTCGAACTCGGTTGAGATGCGAGCGTCGAACCCCCGGCCCGCCACCGCGATCGCGAACGTGTTCTGAGCCACCTCACCGCAGGCCTCGACGCACTTGTAGCACAGGATGCAGCGTGAATAGTCCCGGACGTAACTGTCATTGTCGTACTTGACCGGCTGGGCGACAGTCTCGGCCAGCGAGCCGTCGGTGGCATGGTGCTCACCGGGCCGGGCTGCGTCCCGCTCGCCTGCCGCGTGCGCCGGGGCTGCGTCGCCGTACCGGGCCGGATCGGCTCCGTAGCGTTCCATCCAGCCGCGAACCTCAGGCGCGGCATATTCAAGGTCCACCGAGGACGCGAGGAACTCGAGCACCATGCGCCGGCTCGTGCGGACGCGCTCGGAGTCGGTGTGCACGGCCATCCCGGGTTCGGCCTTGCGTGAGCAGGCGGGCACGAGCGTGCGCGAGCCCTCGACCTCGACCACGCACACCCGGCAGACGTTGACTGGATCGAGGTTCTCCAGGTAGCACAGCGTGGGCGTGTCGATGCCCTGCTGACGGCAGGCGTCCAGCAGGGTTGTGCCCTCCGGCACCCGGACGGTCTGCCCGTCGATCGTCACGTCGACCAGCCGACGGGGCGCTTCCAGGAAGACGGTCATGCCGGCTCCTTCCCGATGCCGTTTCCGCTCCCGGCTGCCGTGTCGATCAGGCCTAGCCTGACCGCCGAGGCCGCCGCGCTCACGGCAGTCTGCCCGAGGCCGCAGATGGAGGCGTCCCTCGCAACCGAGCCGATGTCGTCGAGCAGCGCGAGCTCTGCGTCGACCGAGCCCCGCGGTTCTCCGCGGGCCAGCCGGCCAAGCAATTCCTCCTGGCGGACTGTCCCGAGCCGGCACGGCACGCACTGACCGCAGGACTCGTCGCGGAAGAACCTGGCCATGCGCTGCAGCAGACCCACGATGTCCACGGTGTCGTCCAGCACCATGATGACGCCTGACCCGAGGGTGGCGCCGATGGCTCGCATTCGCTCGAAAGTGAGCGGCTCATCCAGTGCGTCCGGGCCGACGAACGAGCCCGCAGCGCCGCCGAGCAGAACAGCCCGCAGCGGCCGGCCGGCGCGGACACCACCTGCGGCATCGATCACCTGGCGGAGCGTGATCCCGAAGTCGAACTCATAGAGCCCTGGCCGCTCGATGCAGCCGGACAGGCAGAACAGCCGTGTGCCCGTGGACGATTCGGTGCCGATCTGCGCGAAGGCCGGCCCGCCGATCCGCAGGATCTCCGGCACGCACAGCAGAGTCTCCACATTGTTGATCGCCGTCGGCTTGCCGAACAGACCCACCTGGGCGGGGAACGGCGGCTTGTTGCGTGGCTCAGCCCGCTTCCCCTCGATCGAATTAATGAGGGCGGTTTCCTCACCGGCGATGTAAGCGCCAGCACCGCGACGGACCTCAATGTCAAAGGCAAAGCCCTCGCCCATCACGTCAGGGCCGAGGAACCCGCGGGACCGGGCTTGCGTGACGGCGTGCCGCAGCCGGGCCTCTGCTGCCGGGTACTCGCCGCGGATGTAGATGTAGCCCTGCTCCGCACCGCAGGTGAAGCCCATGATGGTGAGCGCCTCGAGCAGGGCGTACGGGTCATGTTCCATCAGGACCCGGTCCTTAAATGTGCCCGGTTCGGATTCGTCGGCGTTACAGACCACGTAGTGCGGACGCACCGGGTTGGTGGCCACCGCCTCCCACTTCACTGCGGCGGGGAACGCCGCGCCGCCGCGGCCGAGCAGGTTGGCATCGCGCAGTTCCCTGATCACAGCCTGCGGCCCGATAGCGACGGCCCTGCGGAGCATTTCGTATCCGCCGGTGGCGCGGTAGGAGTCCAGGGATGCTGGGTCGACCTGCCCGACCCGCCGGAGCAGACGCAGGGCGGCGCGGTTGGCGTCGGCCTGCGGTACCAGCACGTCAGCGGCAGGGGCGGCGTCGCCGGGCGGCGCGGCTGCGAGGGCAGGCCGAATCTCGCCCGGACCCACCGGAGCCAGCACGTGCCGAGCGGGATGCGGCCCGGCCCGCTGAATCATGGCCGCCGACCCTCGGTCACACTGCCCGAGGCACGGGCTTCGCTGCCAGGTCACGCCCGTTCCGTTGGAGCCGCTCTGGCTGCCCTCGGGCCCGAACCTGCGCTCTAGCTCCGAGCACAGCTGTTCGGCGCCGTCAATGCGGCAGGCAATGTCGTCGCAGACATGAACGACGGTGCTGGGCGCAGCGGTGGTGCGGAACAACGCGTAGAACGACGCCACCCCGTACGCCTCAGCAGGCGGAACGGTCAGCCTCGTGCACAGGTAATCGAGCGCGCCGGGGCTGATCCAGCCGATCCGGTCCTGCACAGCGTGCAGCACAGGCAGCAGCAGGTGCCGCCGTGCCCGCGCCGCGTGGCCGCCCAGCGCTATGTGCGCGTCAGCTGCGTCGCGCGGTCCGCCCTCCCAGCCGCTCTGCGGTGGTCCGAGCACTGAGTCAACGGCGGCCCTCTCGTCGTCTGTCGCCGCCGGCGCGACTCCGAGCCGCAGGTCCACTAGCCGACCACCCCCGCTGCCTCTGGCTGGCCGCCAGCCGACGCATCGACGTCCAGCTTGTCCACCCGGATCGCCGTAGCCTTGAACTCCGCGGTGCCAGATTTCGGATCCCACGCGTCGAGAGTCAAGATGTTGGTCTCCACCTGCTCAGGGAAGTGCAACGTCATGAACGCCAGGCCAGCCCGGAGCGATTCGTCAACGTGCACAGGCGCTTCGATCGACCCGCGACGCGACGATACCCGCGCCATCTCGCCCTCGGCCAGGCCGAGGCTCTGCGCGTCCTCTGGCGACAGGTTCAGCGTCTCCGGCCGCCGGATCGGCGTCTCGTAGTGGCTGGTCTGCACGCCTGTGTTGAAGGAGTCCAGACGGCGCCCGGTCGTGAGCCTGATCGGGAACTCGGCGGACAGCTCGTCCAGCGGATCTTCCTGCTGTACGGGGGTGAACGGAGCCGGAGCGCCGCGCTTGTCCGGATCGGTCTCCCACAGCCGCGCATGCAGGAACTGCTCGCCCGGATGCTGCTCGTCGTAGCACGGCCACTGGATGCCGCCTAGTTCCTCCAGCCGCCGGTAGCTCATCCCCGCATGCATCGGCGAGAGCGTCCGCAGCTCGTTCCAGAGGTCCTCCGCGGTCGGGTTGCCCCAGTCGGTACCGAGCCGTCTGGCGATCTCACCGATGATCTCGATGTCGTCGCGGGCGCCCGCCGGCGGCTCTAGCGCCTTGCGCACCCGCTGCACCCGGCGCTCGCTACTGGTCACCGTGCCCTCTGCCTCACACCAGGTAGCAGTCGCCGGCAGGACCACGTGCGCGAGCTTGGCGGTGTCGGTGAGGAACATGTCCTGCACCACGAAATGCTCCAGGCCGCTGAGCAGCTTGCGGGCACGCCCGGTATCGGCCTCCGAGCGCAGCGGGTTCTCGCCGATGATGTAGCAGCTGGTGAGCTTGCCGTCCTCCATGGCCTCGAACATCTGCGACAGGTGCCAGCCCTTCTGCGGCGGCAGCACGGCACCATAGGCGGCCTCGAACCTGGCCCTGGCGGGCATGTCTGTCTCGATGTCCTGGAAGCCCGTCAGCTTGTTGGGGATCGCCCCCATGTCGCCGCCGCCCTGCACGTTGTTCTGACCGCGCAGCGGTACCAGCCCGGAGCCGTACCGGCCCACGTGGCCGGTGAGCAGGGCCAGATTAATGAGCGCGAACACGTTGTCGGCGGCGTTGTGGTGCTCGGTGATGCCGAGCGTCCAGCAGATCTGGGCCCGGTCGGCTCGGGCGTAGTCGTGCGCGAGCTGCCGGATGAGGTGAGCGGGCACGCCGCTGTCCCGCTCGGCGCGCTCCAGGGTGTAGGACTCCACCGCGGCCGCGTAGGCGTCGAAGCCGGTCGTGGCGCGGCGCACGAACTCGTCGTTAACCAGGCCCGCGTGGATGATTTCCCGGCCGATGGCGTTGGCCAGGGAGATGTCTGAGCCCACGTGGATGCCGAGCCACGCGTCAGCCCACTGGGCCGAGGATGTGCGCCGTGGATCGACCGCGTAGAGCCGGGCACCGTTCCTGATGCCCCGCAGGACATGGTGGAAGAAGATCGGGTGCGCTTCGCGCGCGTTCGAGCCCCACATGACCAGCAGGTCGGCGTCTTCCGCCTCCCGGTACGAGCTGGTGCCACCACCAGCTCCGAATACAGCCGCCAGACCGACGACGCTAGGAGCGTGTCAAGTTCGGTTGCAGCTGTCGATGTTGTTACTGCCCATGACCGAGCGGGTGAACTTCTGCGCGGCGTAGTTCATCTCGTTCGTGGCCTTGGAGCAGCTGAACATGCCGAACGACGTCGTCCCGCCACGCTGCCGGGCGACGGCGAAACCGGCTGCAGCACGGTCCAGTGCCTCATCCCAGGACGCCGGGCGCAGCTCGCCATCCTCCCGGACGAGGGGCTGGGTCAGCCGCACTTGCTTGCTCATGTGTGCACCTTCCGGACAAACATGGAAATACGGACCACGACATAAACTTTACTATCGGCTGTCGTCCGAGGCTATGGTTGGCGGTCACAGCGCCTGAGCCGGCGGACTGGCGATCTCGACATCACCTTCCGGGCACTGAAAGCAGCCAGGCTGCGGGGCAGGAGCCTCGCGTACGCTGTCCGGTAAGACGCCTCAGGGAAGGGCGGGAGGGTGTCCGAGCGGACGGCGCGACGGCGAGTAATGCGGATTGCTCTCCGTGACGGAATCCGGTCAGCTGCGGCAGGATTCCGGGCCGATCTGCTTGCCGTCGAGGAGCCACTCGGGATCAGGGTCGATGGCATCGCGCTGACGATGACGATGCGCACGCCCGGCGACGACATCGAGCTCGCGGCCGGCTTCCTGGCCAGCGAGAACATCGTCCGCTCCCCCGCCGATATCGTGACCATGACGGTGTGCGACGGTACAGCCTGCGGTCATGTGGACCACGACGGCCTGGGCAACATCGTCGACGTGCGGCTGGCCCCAGGGGTCACTATCGCGCCCGGAGCGAAGCGCAGCTTTTTGACGACCAGCGCCTGCGGCGTCTGCGGTAAGACGAGTATCCGCGACATTTGTGCGCTTCCCCGGGCAGCCGTGTCGGAAGACCCCGCGCAGATTGCTCCTGACGTGCTGGCCGTTCTGCCCGATCGGCTGCGCGAGGCGCAGCGGGTGTTCTCCCGCACGGGCGGTCTGCACGCCGCCGGGCTGTTTACCACCGATGGTGAGCTAGTTGCCGTCCGTGAGGACGTGGGCAGGCATAACGCGGTCGACAAGATCGTGGGCTGGGCGCTGCTCGCCGGTCGGCTACCGCTGGCCGGGCACATTCTGCTCGTCAGCGGGCGGGCGTCGTTCGAGCTCGTGCAGAAGGCGGCCCTGGCGGGCATCCCGGTGCTCGCCGCTGTCTCCGCGCCGTCCTCGCTCGCGGCCGACCTAGCCGAGGAAGCCGGCCTCACGCTGGTGGGATTCCTGCGCGGTCAGTCGATGAACGTGTACACCGGTGCACACCGGATCGCGACCGAGCCAGAGATGGCGGGCCAGAGTGGCTGATGGTGCCCATCCTGCGGATATCAGCGAAAGGCCGGGCCCGGAGATCGCTTATGCGCGCTGGATCGCCGCGTGCATGAGCGCCGGCTGGCGCCAGGAACCCGTCGCCGAGCAGGTAGCCACGACCGATGGGCTCGGCCGGGTCACGTCAGGCCCGATCCGGGCTCGCTGGCCGGCACCCCGGTTCGACTGCGCGGCCATGGACGGTATCGCGATCCGGGCAGAGGTGGCCCCCTCACCCGTATCCAGTGAGCTCGTCGACCGCTGGCCGCTCGCGGTCGCGTCCTTTACACCGGTTGACACCGGCGAGCCAATGCCGCCTGGCACCGACACAGTTGTTGAACGTGAGCGGGTCCAATACGGCCCTGACGGCAGCGCTTGGATCACCGGCCCGGCGCCGCGAGGGCTGAACGTGCGAACCCAGGGTGAGGACTTCCTGGCCGGTCAGACGCTGGTGCCCGCTGGTCACCGGCTCCGCCCGATCGACCTCGCGGCAGCGGCCGCCGGCGGGCACGCCGCGCTGGACGTCATCCGCCGACCAGTGGTGGCGATCATCCCGACCGGGGACGAGGTCCGGCCGGCCGGCTCGGCGCTCGGTCCAGCCGATATCACCGACAGCAACTCGATCATGCTGACTGCGCAGACCCTGGCAGCCGGCGGCCTCTCACTCACCTTCGACGTGCAGCCGGACGATCCGCACGCGATCGTCGCGCAGGTCCGCCAGGCCACCGCCACAGCGGACCTTGTGCTGGTCATCGCCGGCTCCAGCGCAGGTCAGCGCGATCACAGCGCGCGAGTGCTGGCCGAGGTCGGCGGGCTGACCATCCGGGGCGTGGCGGTGCGACCCGGTCATCCGGTCCTGCTCGGTCACGCAAGCACCAGGCTGCCCGGCGACGCACCACGCCTGGCGGCTGTTCCGGTCATCGGGGTTCCCGGCTATCCGCTGGCCGCGGCAGTGATCTTCGAGCTGTTCGCTGCCCCGCTGCTCGCCGCGCTTCAGGGAGTGCAGCAGCCCGGCCGGCCGAGACGCCGGGTCCAGCTAGCCTGCGATTGGACCTCGTCGCCCGACGTGGAGGACTGGGTGCCGGTCGTACTGGGGCCGTCGGCTGACCCGGACTTGGCCGGTGACGCCGAGGCCACCGTCGCTACACCGAGCGGCCACGGCGCGGGAGCGATCAGCCGGCTGCTGTACGCGGACGCGTGGTGGCAGATCCCCATCGGGCAGGCCAAGTTCACCCGCGGCGATTACATCGATGTCCAGCTGATTGCGGGGGTACCGGCCAGCCCTGGACGCGGCAGTCACGCGGGCCTGCGTTCCTGATCTCATCGCCGTGTCAGGCGCGCGGCTCCCAGTTCTCGGCCAGCTGCCTTATCCGCGCAGCGGTGTCGGCTAGCGGCTGGCCGCCGCCGACGGCAGCGCCGAGGATGTATGCGGTCAGCGGCGCAGCTGGCCGGTCGACCTGATGAGCAACCACCCTGGCAAGGTCGAGCACCACCCTCGTGGCGGCATCGTCGAGGGCCAGGCCGAGGTCAGCGCAGAGCGCGTGTGTCCAGTCGTCCAGCGTGCTCATGGATCTCCGTTCGACAGTGCCGGGCGCGGCGGCTCTTTCATCGTCCTACGGTCGTCTGCCAGCCGTCGGGTTACCCCCTGCCGATCGAGCCACTCCAGCAGCGGAATGACGACGCGCCTGCTCGACCGCAACGCCTGCCGCGCCTCCGATGCCGTGAACGGCTGCGGCAGTCCGGCCAGGATCCGTGCCGCTTGCATGGATGCGTCGGCGGGCAGGATCACGTTGCCTGGCAGCCGATGCAGCAGCCCGGCACGCTCAGCGGCCGCAGCAGCACGCGGGTCAAGCCCGAGTTCACGCAGCCGGTCGCTGTCGGGCGCATTGAACGGTGCGTCAGCCATGTCAGCCAGCAGCGCTTGAACCGCCCTGGCCACCTGAGCGGGCAGTCCGGCGACCCTCGCCTCATCCGGGCTGCGGGTGGCGGGCTGCTGCTGCGATTGGCTGGCTCCCTTCGCGACGCCGGGTTCCCTCCGCTCCGGCACGCTCCCTAGCTGCAGGTATCCGCCCCGCAGCTGCACGACGCCCGCCGGCACGACGCCCGCCGGCACGACGCCGGCTTGCTCGACGCCTTCCTGCCCGGCGGCCAGGGCATCGACCAGGCCGCGATCGGGCAGGCCTAGCTCCGCCCTCGCCGCATCGACGGGCAGGCCAAGCGCGAGCGGATCGCGCGTCGCATGCGCTGCGACGACCGCCGCCAGCCGCTGCCGAAGCTGCTGCCAGTACCCAGGATCGGCGAGCCAGTCATCGCGGACTGGCGGCGGGAGGTCGCGCAGGCCCATGGCTGATGCTGCTGGCGACCTCAGCAGCCGGTGCCGGCGCAGCAGGTCCGACGCCTGAGGCAGGTCCGGCCACGATTCGAGTTCCCGCTGGGCGGCCGCGGCGGCACCGGTGCCGCGCAACCGCGGCGGTGCGACATCCAGCACGGTCGCCCCGAACACCGGTCGGCCCGCCTCTCGGTCCGCGGCCGCGCCGGGATCGCGCAGCAGTACCCGGTCGCCCACATGCAAAGGCAGCGAGTGATCCAGACTGAGCCGCGCAATGCTGGCACCGAGCATTCGGACTCCGGTCACGGCCCGGGCAGCGCCGATATGAAGGGTGAGCCGGAGCGGCAGCCGCCGGGGTCCGCCCGGCCTGCCCGGCACTGCGGACGGCGCGAGCCGCACATCGATGGTGCTCGTCATTGTCCAGCTGCCGGGCTGGACGAGTGCCATGCCGCGGCTCAGCTCGCTGGTGCTGACCCCCCGAAGGTTCAGCGCGACCCGGGCGACACCGGCCACCCGGGCGGCTGGAGCGCCGAGGGACTGCACGCTCCTGATCCGCACCGGCCGCATGGCGGGCGTCAGCAGCAACTCATCACCAGCTCCCACCGTCCCCGCCTGCAGCGTGCCGGTCACCACTGTGCCGCTACCCTTCACGGCGAAAACGCGGTCCAGCCACAGCCGGATACTGTCCTGCGGATCCGGGGCGGGCAGCCGGGCCGCGAGCCTGCCCAGGGCCGCGATCAGATCCGGAATGCCCTGACCGGTCACCGCGCTGACTGCGACGGATTCGAGCCCGCCTTCCCGCCCCAGGCTCGTCATCGCGATCTTGTCTGCGGCCTCGCGCAGCGCTGGACCTGGATCAGCGAGGTCAGCCCTGGTAACCGCCAGGATCCCGCTGCGGACGCCCAGCGCGTCGATCGCTCCCAGGTGCTCTGCGGACTGGGGCATCCAGCCCCCGTCGGCCGCCACCACGAACATCACCGCTGGCGTCGGCCCAGCTCCGGCCAGCATGTTCGACACGAAACGCTCGTGGCCGGGGACGTCGACAAACGCGATCTGCTCGCCGGAGGGCAGCGTGGTCCAGGCGAAACCAAGATCCAGGGTCATGCCCCGGCGCTGTTCCTCTTCCCAGCGGTCTGGCTCCATGCCGGTGAGAGCGCGCACCAGCGCCGACTTCCCGTGATCGACGTGACCGGCGGTGGCCACCACGTGCATGGCTAGCGCCGGGCCAGGTTGGTGAGCAGGCAGTGTCGCTGAGCCATGGTGTGACGATACGCGCCAGGAGCCTGCGGGATTCACGCCCGGCGACCCCGTTTCCGACCGAAAAACGCTCATCAGCGCTGGCGGAGGCGGACGGGAATCGAACCCGCCGGCGACGCAGAACGCCGCCCACCGATTTTGAAGACCGGGGGGGCCACCAGGCACCCGGACGCCTCCGGGGCTGAGGTTACCCGGCAGCGAGGGCTGACGGCCATGCGCGGCGTGCGCCGTATGCCCGGCGTTAGATTGGCCGTGTGACTACATCGGCCGGCGTCCGGCTTACCCAGTACGCGCACGGCGGTGGCTGTGCGTGCAAGATCCCGCCCGGCGAGCTGGAGGAGACGGTCAGCAGGCTGATGCCGGACGGTCCGGCCACCGACCTGCTCGTCGGCGTCGAGCACGGCGACGACGGCGCGGTGGTTCGGGTCAGCCCGACCATGGCCGTGATCGTGACGGCCGACTTCTTCACCCCGGTCGTCGACGACGCCTACACGTTCGGGCGGATCGCGGCGACCAACGCACTCTCAGACATCTACGCGATGGGCGGCGAGCCGCTGGTCGCGCTGAACCTGCTCGGGTGGCCACGGGATACGCTGCCGACTGAGCTGGCGGGCGAGGTGCTTCGCGGTGGCCTGGACGTCGGGCGCCTGGCGAACTGCCACGTCGCCGGCGGCCACAGCATCGATGACCCTGAGCCGAAGTACGGCATGGCAGTCACCGGCGTCGCCGACCCGGACCGGCTGCTGCGGATCGATGCGGGGAAGCCCGGCCTTCCGCTGAGCCTGACCAAGCCGCTCGGTCTCGGTGTGCTCAACGCCTGGCACAAGGCGACGGGCGAGGTCAGCGACGCGGCAATCGAGGTCATGACGACGCTGAACGCGGCCGCCAGCAGGCAGGCACTGGCGGCAGGGATCACGTGCGCTACCGACGTGACCGGATTCGGGCTGCTCGGCCACCTGTACAAGCTGGCCCGCGCCAGCGGCGTATCAGCCGTGATCGACCACACCGCTATCCCCTACGTGGAGGGGGCGCGGGCGGCGGTAGCTGCCGGTTACATGCCGGGCGGGAGCCGCCGCAACCTCGACTGGGTGCGCCCGCACACCGACCCAGGGCCGCTCGATGAGGACGAGCTGCTCCTGCTCGCCGACGCGCAGACCTCCGGCGGCCTGCTCGTGGCCGGGGAGCTACCTGGCGCGCCGGTCATCGGAGAGCTGATCCCGCGAGAGGACAGCGTGCTCATCCTCCGCTAGCTGACCGGCCGCGACGCCGTCAGGCCACCATCGCCGCAAAATCCGCCGGAGTGATGTTTCCGCCTGACAGCACGACCACTGTCCGGCCGGCCGCGCCGACTGCACCGGACAGCAGCCCGGCCAGCGGCACCGCCCCGCTCGGCTCCACCACGATCTTCAGCCGCTCGAAGCAGAACCGCATCGCCTCGACGATGGCGTCCTCGCTGACGGTCACGACATCCTTCAGCAACCGCGAGTTGACGGCGAACGTCAGCTCCCCCGGCGTGCTCGCGCGCAGCCCGTCGGCGAGCGTGTCTGGCTCGGGAATGGCGACCCGGTGCCCGGCCCGCATCGACTGCGCGGTGTCCCCTGCCGTCACCGGCTCGACGCCGATGACCGCGGCGCCCGGCAGCAGGCCGGTGACGGCGGTCGATACGCCGGCGGCCAGCCCGCCGCCGCCCACCGGGAGCAGCACAAGCTCGGTGTCAGATGCCTGTGCGGCCAGCTCAGCGCCGATGGTGCCCTGACCGGCCATCACGTCGTAGTCGTCAAAGGGCCGGATGAGCGTCAGGCCGCGGTCGGCGGCGATCGCGGCAGCGACGTCCTCGCGACTCTCGGTTGCCGGGTCGTAGCGGCGCAGCTCGGCGCCGTAGCCCTCGATCGCGGCGAGTTTCGCCTGCGACCCGGTGGCCGGGACGACCACGACGGCGCTGATGCCCAGCAGCTTCGCGGCCAGCGCCACCGCGGCACCGTGGTTGCCGGAGGAGAATGCGACCACGCCCGCGCGACGCTCCGCCGGCCCGAGCACACTGAGCCGGTTGTAGGCGCCGCGGAACTTGAACGACCCAGTGCGCTGGAACGGCTCGGCCTTCAGCAGCACCTGGGCCCCGCAGCGCTGATCCAGCGTCGCCGAGCTCAGCAACGGCGTCCGGTGGGCAACCCCCGCCAGCCGGTCCGCAGCCGCCAGAACACGCTCCAGGGTCAGTTCATCTGCCACGATTGCAAAGCCTCTCCGCTCGCCCGCCGCGACTTCAACCCTATAAGCGCGGGAACGTGGCCGCTGGTGGCTGGCAGCCGCCATCCAGGCCGCCTCGCGCCGCGTCAGGGTGCGTGCAGGGTACCCAGGGTGACCTGCCTGATCAGCGAGCTCTGCCTGACCGACAGGCCCAGCCACGCCAGCACTGCCAGGCCCAGGATGGCGCCAATCCAGAATCCGTACACGAGCAGCACGACCGAGCCGGCCGCGCCTGCCACCTGACCGAGATCGCCGTACAGCAGGTCCTGCCTGTCCGCCCCCGGCCCGGCGCGGCGGTGAATGCGCAGCCGCACCAGGAGCAGGAGCAACGTGAAGCTGACCGCGAGGAGGGTAGCCGGGATCACGTAGCCGGGCGGATCTCCATTGGCCCAGTACCAGCTGCCGCCGATTTCCGCGCCGATGACAGACCGGCGCCAGACCCTGATCCGCAGCTGAGTGAAGGCGTTCTCATCCGCGCTGGCCAGCTCTGCGATCGGGGCCTTCTTCCCGGCGATCCTCGCCCAGGTATTGATGGCGCCGTCCGCGGTGGCGAACGACACATCGGCGCCGTCGCCAGCGTTGCCGCCGTTCGTCGGGCCGCGCACCCCGTTGATGACGGCCGTGAAGTCACCGACGCAGGTGGCCAGATTTGTCTCGCCAGCGCACGCGGGCGCGTGCCGGAGAGCCCGAGCCGCAGTACCGTCGACGGTGGTGACGGCGCCACCGAATACGACCGCGGCTGTGAGCAGCATCGGGATGTAGACGCCGGCGAAACGACCGTCCAGCAGGCGAGCCCAGCCCGCCGGGGCCGTGAGCACCGGTGTCGTCACCGGCCGCGCACCGTATGTCTGCTGCCTCCGTCGAATACCCCAGGCCGCCCCGACGAAGATCACGGTCCCGCAGAGGGTTTCCCCGCTGCCGCGGAGTTCGCCCCAGGAAGCCGTCCGCGGTACTGACGTGGTGTCATCCGAGCGCCCTTCGGTCACGAGATGGACCGGCACGCCGCGCCACATGGTCACGACGGCCGGGTCGCCGTCCAGCGCGTCCCGCAGCATCGAGCTGTCAGACCCGAAATCCAGGTGCAGCGTTGTCGACCCGGTCCGCACGTCCAGCGCAAACTCCGCTGGTATCCGGCTGCCCAATGAGGTAGGGGCCTCCGTCACGCCGACGACGAAGCCCCGGACGCGTTGCAGGCAGTCGGCTGCCGGCGGTGCGCCAGCCGGGCAGGCGCGGGCGTGCTGATACGCCGATATCTCATTGCTCTCCTGGACGGCCCGGACGAACTGCACTCCGGTCGCAGCCAGGAAGGCCACGCCGATCACCAGGCTTAACCAGCTAGTGAGCCGCGCTGCTCGTGCTCGCCACATCAGATGACCGCCTGGGCCGTAAAGAGTGCATGCTCATTATGGGATGCCCGCTGGTCGATAGCGACTTTGTCACGCCTGCACCCATCGCAGGATCGGGTGAGCAATGAGGGCTGACGTCCCGTCCCCGTCGGAACTCGCCAACCAGATCGTCAGGAACCGGAAGCCTGGCCGGACGCCGACCCGGCTGAGCGCCGCCCGCCGCCGAACAGCTGCCCGGCGTCGTCCAGCTGCGCGGCAGCGCGCTGCGCCGCCGCACGCCGGTCTGCCAGGTCGCGCTCGGCGTGCACCTCGAGCTCGGCCCGTGCCGCTTCCGCCACCCGGACCGGCGCCGCGCCACCGCGGCTCGGCAGGGCACCGGGAATATTGACGGCGAAGCGTCTCAGCAGCGCCCTGGCCTCCGGTCCTGGGTCGGCGATGCGAGTGATGGCGCCGGCGACAGCGATGGCAGCCGTCAGGTAGTCGACGCGCGGGCTGAGCGGCCCGATAACACGGCGCTCCAGCGGCCACGTCGACACCCCTAGCAGGCCCCGGGCAGGTGCGAGCAGGTCGGCTGTGAGCGCTGCGCACAGGTAGTAAGCCCGGGTGTGCGGCCCGGCCCGGAACGAGCGCTCCTCGTCCCGGCGAAGGCTGGTCAGGCGCGCAGCGACCAGCGGGCCTGAGGCGAACGCGTCGTGCACGGCGACGATGAGGCGAGGCGCCGCGGGGACGCCGATAAGCGTCAGCGCCTGATGGACCTGCTCGCGGATCGGCAGCAGCGCGCCGCCTGCCGAAACGGTGCGGACTCGCGCCATCTCGGCCATGTCCTCCGATGCCTCGCCCGGCTCGCCCGCGGCCGCCGATTCGCGCTCGAGGCGCGTGATGGCGTCGTCCCAGGCCTGCTCCGCTGCGCGCAGCCGGGTCCGCAGCTCAGAAGCACGCCGCCGGTCGCCTGCCGTGAGCGCGCGCCGGATCTCGACGCGCAGCTCATCGATCTGGCGCTCCAGGATCTCCGGCGTGCTCACGCTCGTACTGTACCGGATCCGAATCCAGCTTTTTCCAGTAATTTCCAAGAACGGACAGGGACCAAGCGACAGCGGAGCCACTCGCGGCAGGGCCGGGCTTAGCGGGCGACGACGCTGACAATCTTGCCGGGCACGATGACGAGCCGGGCGACTTCCCTGCCGTCGATCGCTGTCGCCAGGGCCGGGGCGTTCCGCAGCTCGCGCTCGACGTCTTCCTCGGTCGCGCTGGCCGGCACCTCGATCGTGAATCGCACCTTGCCGTTGACCTGGACGGGCAGGCTCACCGTCGGATTGGCGGCGAGGGCCTCGTCAGCTTCGGGAAAGGCAGCGTACGTCAGGGACTCCGAGTGGCCGAGACGGCTCCAGAGTTCCTCGGCCACATGGGGCGCGAGCGGGGCAACCATCAGGACCAGTGGCTCGGCGAGCTGCCTCGGCAGCCCGCCCGCGTCGGCCGCGATCCTCGCGGCGTAGCTGGTGAGCCCGATCAGCTCGGCGATCGCGATGTTGAAGCGCAGCTTCCCGAAGTCCTCGCGGACCGACGTGATCGTCCGGTGCAGCCTGCGCGCTGTCTCCTCGCCGAGCGGCGTGTCCGTGACGGCCAGCTGACCGGTTTCCTCGCTCACGATGCTGCGCCACAGTCGCTGCACGAAGCGATGAACGCCGACGACGTCGTTCGTCCGCCACGGGCGGCTGACATCAAGCGGACCCATCGCCATCTCGTACAGCCGGAGCGTGTCTGCACCATACGCGGCGTACAGGTCATCAGGGCTGATGCTGTTCTTCAGGCTCTTGCCCATCTTCCCGGCCCGCCGCGTCACGGCCTGACCCTGGTACGTGCAGGACCCGTCGGTCTCCTCGATGACGTCGGCGGCAGGCACGTACATGCCGCGGTCGTCGGTGAACGCGTCGGCCAGGATGTAGCCCTGGTTGAACAGCCGCCGGAACGGCTCAGCAGTCGAGACGTGCCCCAGGTCGTAGAGCACCTTGTGCCAGAACCGCGCGTAGAGCAGGTGAAGTACTGCGTGCTCGACGCCCCCCACATACAAGTCGACGCCGCCCTCGCCGCGCCCAGCGCCTTCAGGAACCATCCAGTACCGCTCGACCTCGCGGCTGACAAAGGCGTCTTCGTTAGCCGGGTCCAGGTAACGCAGGTAGTACCAGCACGATCCCGCCCACTGCGGCATCGTGTTCAGCTCACGCCGGTACTGCCTCGGACCGTCTCCGAGGTCTAGCTCCACTGTCGCCCAGTCCGTAGCGCGGGCCAGGGGCGGGACGGGAGCGCCATGCTCGTCCTCGGTCGCCTCGGGCCGGTAGTCCGCGATCTCGGGCAGGCGTACCGGAAGGCTGCTCTCTGGCAGTGCGATAGGCCGACCGCCCCCGTCATAGACGATCGGGAACGGCTCGCCCCAGTAGCGCTGGCGCGAGAACAGCCAGTCGCGCAGGCGGTAGGACCGCGACGGCCGGCCATGCCCGCTGCTAGCGAGCCAGGTGATCGCGCGGCTGATCGCGGCTTCCGTCTGCAGCCCGGCGAGTCCCATCCGCCCGCCGCCAGCGCTTTCGCCGTCGCCGGGGTATGCCTCCGGCCAGGTGGCAGCCGGCGCGCCGGGATCCAGGGCATGCCCAGCGAGCCAGGCGTCAGGCGGCCGCACGGCCTCTTCGACTGGCAGGCCGAGTTCGCGAGCGAACTCGAAGTCGCGCTGGTCGTGGGCCGGGACCGCCATGATGGCGCCCGTGCCGTATCCCATCAGGACGTAACTGGCGACAAACACCGGAATCGGCTGGCCTGTAGCGGGATTCAGCACGTACGAGCCGGTGAAGACTCCATCCTTGCCGGCCCCGTGCTGGCCCACCCTGGCCCGGCCGCGCTGCCGATCACCGGCACCGGCCGCCTCTGCCCGGTATGCCGCTAGCGCCTGTGCTGGCCCTGAAGCCGATCCCTCTGATCCCGCGTCACCTCGCCAGGACGACGGGGTCCGCGGCGGGAACTGATCCCTGGCCAGTTCGCCGGCCAGCGGATGCTCAGGGGAGAGCACCAGGAAGGTCGCGCCGGCCAGCGTGTCAGGGCGCGTGGTGAAGGCGCTCACCGTCAGCCGCGGGTCGTCACTGACGGCGAAGTCGATGACCGCACCATCACTGGCCCCGATCCAGTTGCGCTGCATTCTCTTGATCGGCTCCGGCCAGTCAACCAGGTCCAGATCCCCGAGTAGCCGCTCCGCGTAAGCGGTGATGCGCATCATCCACTGCCGCAACGGGCGGCGGAAGACCGGGAAGTTGCCCACATCGCTCCGGCCGTCGGCGGTGATCTCCTCGTTGGCGAGGACCGTCCCCAGACCCGGGCACCAGTTGACCATCTCCTCGGAGATGTATGCGAGCCGGTGCGAATCGATAATGTCGCTGCGCTCGCCCGGAGATAGGTCCGCCCAGCTCCGGTCATCGGGAACCGGGCGCTCTCCGCTTTCGAACTGCGCGATCAGGTCCTTGACCGGTCTGGCCCGGTCTGCCTGCGTGTCATACCAGCTATTGAAGATCTGCAGGAAGATCCACTGCGTCCACCGGTAGAACGACGCGTCCGTCGTGGCCACCTCGCGGCGGTCGTCGTGCGCCAG
The DNA here is from genome assembly GCA_035631375.1 of Streptosporangiaceae bacterium. Lineage (GTDB taxonomy): Bacteria > Actinomycetota > Actinomycetes > Streptosporangiales > Streptosporangiaceae > JAJYUU01. The sequence continues at coordinate 1,591 of DASQIW010000215.1, read as the reverse complement.
GCCAAGCCGGCGCAACTGGCGGCGCATCGCAGCCACATTGAGGTTCGTCGTGACCGATGGATGCTGGCCAGTGCTGATCGCATACTGCTCGGCCGGAAGGCCGAAGGCGTCATAACCGAATGTGTGCAGCACGTGATGGCCCGACATCCGCAGGAACCTGCCGAACACGTCGCTGCCGATGTATCCCAGCGGATGCCCCACATGCAGGCCCGCCCCGCTGGGATAGGGGAACATGTCCAGGACATAGAACTTCGGCCTGCCGTGCATCGCGTCGAACCCACTGGACAGGGGCCCGGCGGGGTTCGGCGAGTGAAATGCTCCGGCCTGCTCCCAGCGCCGCTGCCATTTCAGCTCGATCTGCCTGGCCAGTTCCGCGTTGTACCGGAACGGCGGCATCTCGGCAGCTGCCTCGGATCCGCCCGCCATGTCCTCGTCCACAAAATCCTCGCCCCAGTCGTGCCGTCACCAGGAAAAGAAAAAGCCCCTCAGGCGATGAGGGGCAGCCGCGCTGATTGAGCGAGTCAGCGCGGCTCTGCGAGAAGGAGGCTCCGCCAGTAAGCCACGCCAGTACGATACCGCGGCCCAGCCCCCGGCAATCCCGCAGAGGCGACCAGTGAGTCGGCTGCGCCGCGTGCGAGGGCAGCGGCCTGGCGCGGCTGTTCGGGTGGTCATGCTCCCTGCCGCGACCCGGCCGCGTGGGCGCCGGCGCGGCGGCCGGAGAACACCCCGTCAGCGAGGGACAGCCCGCTGACGTAGCTGCTGGAGCAGATCCCGACCGCGGTCCGGCCCGCGGCGTACAGGCCGGGCACGTGGGCGTCGTCGGCCGTCAGCACCTGGCCGGTCTCCTCGTCTACGCGCAGGCCACCCAGCGTGAGGCCTGGCGCGGGATAGGCAGGCGAGTTCCTGATGGAGATGTCGATCGCATAGAACGGCCCGACTTGGATGGGCGTGCAGAGGTCCGGCGCCTTGTGCGCGGGGTCGCCGGCCTCGCTCGCGATGCCGTCGTTGTAGGCAGCCACGGTCGCCAGCAGGGCGTGCTCCGGCACGCCGACGCGGGCGGCCAGCTCACCCATGGTCCCGGCCTTCTTGTGGCCAGCGGTGAACAGGTAGGCGCCCTGGATCTTCTGGAACGACTGTGTCTGCGTGAGGAGCTGCATGCGCGCCTTCTTCCAGATGAGGGAGTCGACCACCAGGTAGCCGCGACCGGAGTGCTTGTCGACCATGATCTGCGAGTGGGTGGCGCCGTAGAGATCTTCGTTGGCAATGCGATCCCCCTCGGGCCCGACGGTCACGCCCTCCAGCAGCGCCGACGGAGGCGACAGGAAGCGCCATGCCGTCATGCGCTCGAGGTGGTCGGTGCTGCCGCCGACGGACACGCCGAGGCGGATGCCGGTTCCGTCGTCGCCCACTGTGCCCAGCGGAACGATGCCGGCAAAGCCGCCCGCGTACGTCGCCTTCATCTCCCGGTTGAAGATGAACCCGCCTGCGGACAAGATGACCGCGCCCGCCTGCTCCTCCGCCTCGGTCGCAGCCGTCCGCCAGAGTGCCTCGGCCTGCCTGGCGAATCGCTTGCCCAGCTGCGGCGCCCAGT
>DASQIW010000214.1:0-36400 GCA_035631375.1 Streptosporangiaceae bacterium | reverse complement strand
ATGGCGTACTTCCAGGCGACGGTGTCGTCGGGTGTGGTGACGCTGTCCGGCCTGGTCGCCCAGCAGGAGATTGAGCTCGAGCTGGCAGCGCGCATCCGGCACATCGAGGGTGTGGTGGCAGTGCGGGACCGGCTCACCTGCGGCACGCCGATCGACTGAGCCCGAAGGCACCGCCGCGCAGCCGGGAGGGACAGCAGCGATGACCACACGTTCCATCGCCGATCAGGGCGTCGGCGGGCAATGCGAGCGCGACCGGCAGCCCGGTCTTACGCCCGACGAAGTCGTTAGCGTGATCTCGCTGGCGGCGCGCGCGCCGTCACTGCACAACACCCAGCCGTGGAGGTTCCGCCAGCGACCGGAGTGCGTCGAGGTGTTCGCCGACCTGGACCGGAACCTGACCGAGATCGACCCGGCTGGCCGCGAGCTCATGATCAGCTGCGGTGCGGCGGTGTTCGGCTTGCGGCTCGGGCTGCGGCGGGTCGGTCGTCTGCCCTGTGTCGCCCTGCAGCCCGACCCGGCCCAGCCGTTGCTGCTCGCCCGGGTCTGGCCCGCCGGCCATGCGGCCCGGACCCCAGCGGAAGCTGACTTGATCGCGGCGGTGCCCCACCGGCACACGCACCGGGGCCCGTTCTCGCCTGGCGAGGTCCCGGCCCGGCTGCTCGAGTCGCTCGTGACCGACGCCGCGGCGGAGGGATGCGAGCTCGTGTTCATCACCGATTTGCAGGCTGTCGCTCGGCTAGGCCGTCTGGTCCGCCGGGCGGGCGCCGAGCAGCGCGCGAACCCGGAGATGTCCGCGGAGCAGGCGCGCTGGGTGCGGCCGCTGGGCAGCCAGGCGCGCGATGGCGTGCCTGCTACCGCCCGGCTAGCTGACGCGCGATCGCGCCCGCACCTGGCTGCGCCGCAAGTCACGGGCCGGCTGGCGCAGCGGGACTTCGGTCTGCCCGGCACGGAGCAGCCCGGCGGCGAGTCAGCGCTGGCGACGGCGGTGCTGATGACGTCCGGCGACACTCCGGCCGACTGGCTTCGGGCGGGCCAGGCGCTGGACCGCTTGCTTCTCCGCGCCGCGGCCAGGTGGGTGTTCGCGAGCCTGCAGTCCCAGCCGATCGAGTCGCCGCGGCACCGGCGGGCGGTCCGCGTGCTGGCCGGCGGGAACGGGTTTCCGCAGCTGCTGCTGCAGTTCGGCCGAGCGAACACCGCCGCGGCGACACCACGCCGACCACTGGCCGAGATGCTGGTGACCGACTGACGCGGTCATCCGCTGCGCCCCCCGTCACGGTGCTGGTGCTGGCTCGCCGCCGGTGTGGTCGATGATGTCGACGACGCCATCAATGTCCCATGCCAGGTCGATAGCCTCGCCGACTCGAGCTCGCGGCGTGGCAGCGTCGAGCTGCCCGGTCAGCGTCAGGATGCCGCCACGGACAGAAGCGGTGATCGGCGGTTGGTCTTCAGGCATGATCTCGGCGAGAAGCTCGGTAGCTTGCCGCTCGATCTCCTCGTCAGGGACGAGGAAGACTTTGAGCAGATCCCGCCGGCTCACGACGCCCAGCAGCTGGCCATCCGCGCCTGCGACCGGCAGCCGCCTGACGCGGTGCAGGCTCATGACGTCGGAAGCGGCGCCGATGGAGGCATCCGGGTGGATCGTCACCGGCGGCGACGTCATCAGCTGCTCGGCAGTGAGTCTGGCGTAGCGATCCCGGTCGGTGCCGTATCGGAGCACTCCGGTCCACCGCCGCCGGGTGTCCACGTGCCGGTCCCGTGCGCGCAGCAGGTCGCCTTCCGTCACCATCCCCGCCAGGCGCCCGCTGCTCATCAGCACGGGTACGCCGCTGATGCGGCGCTCGACCAGGACGCTGGCGACTTCCTTGAAGGGCGTCGCCAGGTCGATCGTGATCACGTTCGTCGCCATCACGTCCCGCACTCTGCAGTGCAGCTTGCCGTGATGCTTATGCACCTGCCGGCCGGAATCCGGCGGTCCGGGCCGCTGCTCCGCGGGCTCGTCGCCGAGCTGGCGGTCGACCCCCGCCAGCGCGCGGCGGACCTCGCCGCCGGCCGCCCGGCCGTGGAGCGAGTCGTAGTACGCCGCGCCAAGATGACGCAGCATCGCGTCCAGATGTATCTCCTGGCGGGTCATCGTCGTCGCCTCGCTCTCTCGCTCTCCCGCCGCGACAACCCCTGTCTCTCACCATCCAGTCAACGAGGGCTAGCCGGGCCGCGGCTAGGGACCAACGTCTCTTCTGCGTCCCGCGAATGGAACACGGTGCGTGCACTAGCGTCGGAACCATGGGACCTCACGATCGCATGACCGCGCGCGCCGCCCGGTCACGACGTGGCCCTTCAAGCTGGCCAGAGGCTGACCAGCTGTTCCGGGCTGATGTTGCCGCCGCTGCAGACGATCGCGACGGTGCGACCGGCGAACCGGTCCGGTGCGTGCAAGACGGCGGCCAGAGACGCGGCGCCGGCCGGCTCGACGAGGTTGCGGGTCTTCTCGATCATCAGCCGCGTCGCCTCCACCAGCCGGCTCTCCGGGACCAGCATGAAGTCGTCGACCAGATCCCACAGGATGCGCTGGGTCAGCTCAAAGGCGGTGCGCGTCGCCAGGCCCTCAGCGATGGTGGCGGTGGTGTCCTCGACGAGGGCCCGGGCGCGCCACGAGCGGTGGGCTGCGGGTGCAGCCTCGGACTGCACGCCGACGACCTCGATCGACGGGCGCACCGCTCTGGCGACGATGCTTGCGCCCGCGAGCCCGCTGCCACCGCCGACCGGGACGACGATCACGTCGGTATCCGGCCGCTCTTCCAGGATCTCGAGCGTGTAGGTCGCCACGCCGGCGATCAGCGCGGGCTCGTTCGCCGAATGGATGTAGCGGTAGCCGCGCTCTGCGGCGAGCTTTTCGCAGTGCACGCGGGCCTCGTCGAAGTCGCTGCCGTGAAAGATCACCTCGGCGCCCAGCGCCCGCATGGACTCGACTTTCACCGGGTTAGCCTGCTCGGGCACGCAGATCACCGCGTGCACGCCGAACAGGTTCGAGGCGTAAGCGACCGACTGACCGTGGTTGCCGGTCGATGCCGAGATAACCCCACGGCGCCGGTCGTTCGCGCTGAGCTGACTGATCAGGTTGACCCCGCCGCGCACCTTGAACGCGCCGATCGGCTGGTGGTTCTCCTGCTTGACCCAGAGGCGCGCACCGGTCAGCGCGTCCAGAGCGGGGTACCGGTACAGCGGAGTCGGGCGGAGGTACGGTGCAATGCGCTGCCGCGCTGCCAGGACGTCGGACAGGTCTGGGACGCTCAGTTCGCTCACGGCATGTGTCTATCACCAGGAAGCTGCCGCGGAGGCAAGCTACCCCGTTCCCTGCCTGGTCGTTGATGGTAATGGCGAGCCTGGACCGTCCGTGGCGCCGGCCTGGCGCCGTGCAGTACGGCCTGCGCCGGCTTCCCGGTCTGCTGCGCCCGCCGGTGAGCGTGTATGAACCAGCCGCAGATTTGGTGTCGGTCCTGCGGGATCTGCCTGTCGTCGTTCGCGACGGCACGACGCTACGGGTGAATGTGTTCTTGCCGGCCGGAGGCGGGCGGTTCCCCGTGCTGATGTCCGCTCAGCCGTACGGCAAGGACGACCTGCCCCGGCGCCGTGGCCGCGGATACCGGGTGTCGATCCAGTACCGGATGCTTCGCCAGACACGCGTGGTGCGCTTCTCCTCGCTGACCGCCTGGGAGGCACCAGACCCTGCCTGGTGGACGACGCAGGGTTACGCGGTGATGAGCTGCGATCTGCGTGGGGCTGGCAGTTCGGAAGGCTCGGCCAGCCTGCTTTCTGACTCCGAGGGTGAGGATGTCTACGACCTGATCCAGTGGGCCGCCGCGCAGCCGTGGAGTACCGGCGCGGTCGGCATGATTGGGGTGTCGTACCTGGCGATCTCGCAGTGGAAGGCAGCTGCGCTGCGGCCGCCCGGTCTGAAGGCCATCTGCCCCTGGGAGGGTTTCACCGACGCGTACCGTGATCTGTTCCGGCCAGGCGGGATCCGTGAGACCGGGTTCACCCGGATGTGGAACGTCTCACTTCGGCGGACGCGGCAGCGCTACCGGCTGCGCGAGCAGGCGCGGAACCGCCCGCTGCGGGATGAGTTCTGGCAGTCCCTGGCGCCGAACCTGGAAGACATCGCCGTGCCAGCGCTGATCTGCGGCAGCTTCTCTGACAACAACCTGCACAGCCGCGGCTCCTTCCGCGCGTTCGAGCACATCTCGAGCTCGGAGAAGTTCCTCTACACCCACCGTGACGGGAAGTGGGCCACCTTCTACTCGGCCGGCCCCCGGGCCGCGCAACTGCAGTTCTTCGACCGGTACCTGCGCGGCGGCGAGGCTGGCGCACTGCCGCGGGTGCGTTTGGAAGTCCGCGAGAGCCGAGACGTCATTGCCAGCGTCCGGGACGAGGAAAGCTGGCCGCTCGAGCGAACGCAGTGGACGCCGCTGTATCTGTCCGGCGGCGGGCTTTCGGCCACGCCGCCTGCCGAGGCCGGCCAGATTGGCTTCGACATGCGATCTCGCGGCGCTCGCTGGGACTGGAAGGTGCCCGCGGACACCGAGCTGACTGGCCCGATGGCGCTGCGGCTGTGGGTAGAAGCCCACGGCATCGACGACGTCGACTTGTTCGCCGGCCTGGAGAAGTGGCGCGGGCCCGGCTACGTCCCGTTCGAGGGCTCCTACGGGTTTGGCCGTGACCGCATGACCACTGGCTGGCTGAAAGTCTCGCTGCGCGCTCTTGATGAGCGGGCCTCCCGGCCGTTCGACCCGGTGCCTGCCTGCACCCGCCGGGAGCCGCTCTCGCGGGGCCAGGTCGTCCAGGCAGACATTGCGCTCGGGCCGTCGGCCACGCTGCTCCGGGCCGGGGAAACACTCCGGCTGGTGGTAGCCGGGCGCTGGCTGTGGCCGGTGAACCTGCTCACCGGGCAGTTCCCCGCCGCCTATCAGCGGGGCTCCCACGGCAGATGCACGGTGCACTGGGGCCCGGAGCGTGGCGCCCGCCTTCTGGTTCCCGTTATCCCGCGAGCCTGAGACCGGTGGCAGGAACTACGACGCGCGGGTCACCACGGCTCGGGCCTGCCGGGCGATCTCGATGTCTTCCCTGGCCGTGATCACCAGTACCCGGACCCGGTCCGGTCCGCTGATGTCGGCGTCCGAGCTGACGCCGCCCTGCGTCGGGTCGAGGCTGACGCCGAGGAACTTCAGGCCGTCCGCCGCGGCCGCGCGCACCCGCGAGCTGTGCTCGCCGACACCGCCGGTGAAGACGAGCACGTCCAGTCCGTTCATGGCCGCTGCCATCGCCGCGATCTCGCGCCGCAGCCGGTGCACGTAGACAGCCAGCGCGAGCCGGGCTGGCTCGCTGCCCGCATCGGCCGCGCGCAGGACCTCGCGCATATCGCCGGAGGGGATGCCGGTGAGCCCGGCGAGCCCGGCCGACCTCTCAAGCCCGGTGGCGAGCTCGTCGACGCCGAGCTTGCCGCGCTGCAGCAGCCAGGTGATCAGGCCCGGGTCGACGCTGCCGCTCCTGGTGGCCATGACCAGGCCCTCGAGTGGGGTGAAGCCCATCGTGGTGTCGACGCTATCTCCGCCGGCGACCGCGGCCAGGGATGCGCCCGCGCCGAGGTGGCAGGTAACGATGCGCAGCGCAGCCAGGTCGCGGCCGAGAAGGTCTGCGGCCCGGCGGGCCGCGTAAGCGTGGGAGAGCCCGTGAAAGCCATACCGGCGCAGCCCGAACTGCCGTATCCAGGTCTCGGGCAGCGCGTACTGGCTGGCGGCGGCTGGCATACCGGCGTGAAACGCGGTGTCGAAGCAGGCAACGTGCGGCACGCCGGGCAGCAATCGGCGCGCGGCCTCGATGCCCGCCACCGCTCCTGGCTGGTGCAGCGGGGCCAGGTCGGCGAGGCTGGCAATCGCGGCGACGACGTCGTCGTCGATCACCACGGCCTGCCTGAATCTGCTGCCGCCGTGCACGACGCGGTGGCCGACCACTTCCGGGTCGGCCACGCTGGCAAGGAAGTCCGCCAGCGCCGGATGGTTGGCGTCGCCATCCCACGGGTCCAGGTCGAAGGACCCATGAGTGGTGCCGGCCGGGCCGAGCACCCTGACCTTCAGCGTGCTCGACCCGGCGTTGACGACGACTGCCGCCCCGGTGCCGGTAACCTCAGCTCGCGACATCGCCTGGCTGCGGCGGCGGCGCTGCGGGCTGCGGCACCATGGCCGCGGGCTGACCCGGCTGCGGCCAGCGCCAGTTGCTGACCTCGGGCATGTCCTCCCCGTGCTGCCTGACCCAGGCGTGGTGCCTCGCCCTAGTGTCCACCATCTGCTGCCGCAACTGTGCGCCCCTGCCGACCAGGCCCGGCACTCTGTCGAGCACGTCCATGACGAGGTGGAACCGGTCCATGTCGTTCATAACCACCATGTCGAACGGGGTGGTCGTGGTGCCCTCCTCCTTGTACCCACGGACGTGGATGTCGTGATGCGCCGCTCGCCGGTAGGTGAGCCGGTGGATCAGTGAGGGGTAGCCGTGGTAGGCGAAGATGACCGGTCGGCCCGGCGGGAACAGGGCGTCGAACTCCGGGTCGCTCATCCCGTGCGGGTGCTCGGAGCTGTCCTGCAGTCGCATCAGGTCGACCACGTTGACGACCCGGACGCGCAGGTCGGGCAGCGCTCGCCGGAGGATGTCGGTGGCTGCGAGCACCTCAACCGTCGGCACGTCGCCCGCGCACGCGAGCACGACATCTGGCTCGAAACCGGCGTCGCTGCTGGCCCATTCCCAGATGCCGGCGCCGCGGGTGCAGTGCAGGATGGCCGACTCCATGTCGAGCCAGTCAGGAACGGGCTGCTTGCCTGCCACGATGACGTTGACGTAGTCCCGGCTGCGCAGGCAGTGATCCCCGACCGACAGCAGCGTGTTTGTATCCGGCGGCAGGTAGACGCGGATCACCTCGGCCTTCTTGTTCACCACGTGATCGATGAAGCCCGGGTCCTGGTGGCTGAACCCGTTGTGGTCCTGTCGCCATACGTGCGAGGTGAGCAGGTAATTCAGCGAGGCGATGGGCCGCCGCCAAGGCAGCTGCCTGGTCACCTTCAGCCACTTGGCGTGCTGGTTGAACATGGAGTCCACGATGTGGATGAACGCCTCGTAGCAGGAGAACAGGCCGTGCCGGCCCGTCAGCAGATAGCCCTCGAGCCAGCCCTGGCAGGTGGTCTCGGACAGGATCTCCATCACGCGTCCGTCGGCGGCCAGGTTGACGTCGACCGGCAGGATCGCCTCCTGCCAGGTCTTCCCGGTCGCCTCCAGCACGGCGGTCAGCCGGTTCGACTCGGTCTCATCGGGACCGAACAGGCGGAAGTTCTGGTGGTCGGAGTTCAGCCGCATCACGTCGCGGAGCATCGATCCGAGCACCTTGGTGGGCTCGGACATGCTCCCGCCCGGCGCTCCGACCGGCATGGCGTAGTCACGGAAGTCGGGCATGACCAGATCCCTGAGCAACACGCCGCCGTTTGCGTGCGGAGTCGCGCCGAGGCGGAGGTCACCCGGCGGCACAAAGGCGAGCAGGTCGGAGTGCGGGCTGCCCTCTGACCCGAACAGTTCCTCCGGCCGGTAGGAGCGCAGCCAGCTTTCGAGTTCCCGCAGGTGGCCGGGGTTGGTCCGCACTTCTGTCAGCGGCACCTGATGCGCCCGCCATGTTCCTTCGACGGGCACGCCGTCGACCTCTACCGGGCCAGTCCAGCCCTTGGGAGTCCGCATGACGATCATGGGCCAGCGCACGCTCGCGTGGCCGAGGCCCGCGCGCGCGTCCTGCTGGATGCTCCGGATCCGCGCGATGACGCTGTCGAGCGTCGCCGCCATCTCCTCGTGGGGAACGAAGTCGCGTGTGCCGGTCACGTAAGCGGGCTCGTAGCCGTACCCGCGGAGCAGGGCGTCCAGCTCATCCTCCGGCAGCCGGGCGAGCACGGCCGGGTTGGCGATCTTGTAGCCGTTCAGGTGCAGGATGGGAAGCACGGCACCATCAGCCGCCGGATTCAGGAACCGGTGCGAGTGCCAGCTCGTCGCGAGGGGACCCGTCTCGGCCTCGCCATCCCCGATCACGCACGCCACGATGAGATCGGGGTTATCGAACGCGGCGCCGTGCGCGTGCGACAGGGAGTAGCCGAGTTCGCCGCCCTCGTGGATTGAACCGGGAGTCTCCGGCGCGACGTGGCTCGGCACTCCGCCGGGGAAGGAGAACTGCTTGAACAGCTGCCGCATGCCCGTCGCGTCGCGGGCGATGCTCGGGTAGACCTCGCTGTAGCTGCCCTCCAGCCAGCTATTCGCAAGAGCCGCAGGACCGCCGTGACCTGGGCCGACCACGATCATCATCGGCGTGCCGTGCACGCCGATGGCGCGATTGAGGTGCGCCCAGACAAAGTTCAGCCCGGGCGTCGTGCCCCAGTGCCCGAGCAGCCGCGGCTTGATGTGCGTGACTCGCAACGGGTCGGTCAGCAAGGGATTGTCCATAAGGTAGATCTGGCCCGCCGACAGGTAGTTCGCCGCGCGCCAGTATCTGTCGAGTACCGCTGCCTGCTCGCTGGTCAGCCTGCCGCGCCCGGTGACGGCCGTCATGAGGCACCCCGGACAACCACGACGGGGCACGTGGCGTTCGTGACGCAGTGGATGCTGACCGAGCCGAGCAGCATGCCATGGAACGCGCCGTGGCCGCGGTTGCCTACGACGAGCAGGTCGGTGCCTTCTGACTCACTGACCAGGACCATTGCCGGGTGCCCGTACGCGACCTTGGAGTCCGCGTTGCCCGGTGTGCCCGTACCGAAAACTTCGGTCAGCGCCTTGTCCAGCGTTTCCTGCATTGTCACCCGGACCTGCTCGGTGATCACCTGCGGCTGCTGGCCGGCCGGGACCGGCCCGCCGGCGGGATAGTGCCAGGCGTGCACCGCGGTGATCTTTGCGCCGGTGGCGGCCGCGTACCTGGCCGCCCATCTCAGCGCCTCGACTGATTCCGGGGAGCCGTCCACGCCGACGATGACGTGCGGCGGTGACGTGCCGTCCGGAGCGGTCATGAACATACCTCGCATTCGCTGTCGTCCTGGCGGGCGCTAAGCGTCTCTATGGTGTCACTGGCTGTTTTCGCGCTCAGACTGGCCGTCGTGAGCGCGACGATGGCCGCCAGGATCACCTCCCGGCGGCCATCGGGCGCGGTACTCGCGCAGCTCCTACAGCCGGGCGCCGACCAGCGCAGCCAGGTCGGCCAGCCGGCATGTGTAACCCCACTCGTTGTCGTACCAGCCGAAGATCTTCACCAGGCGCCCCGCAGCCTGCGTGAGGGGTGCGTCGAAGATGCACGACGCCGGGTCGCCGACGATGTCACGGGACACCAGCGGGTCAGTGCTGTACCGGAGCACGCCAGCGAGGCCGTCGTCGGCCGCGTTCCGGAAGGCGTCGTTGACCTCCTTAGCGGTGACCTCCTGGCGGACGACGGCGGTCAGGTCAGTCAGCGAGCCGTCCGCCACGGGGACCCGCACGGCGACTCCGTCGAGGCGCCCGGCCAGTTCCGGAATGACGACGCCCGTAGTCCTGGCCGCGCCGGTGGACGTTGGCACGATGCTGACCGCCGCGCTCCGCGCGCGCCGCAGATCCTTGTGCGGCCCGTCGAGCAGCATCTGGTCACCGGTGTAGGCGTGCACGGTCGTCATCAGGCCCTGCTCGAGCCCGAAGGCATCATCAAGCACCTTCGCCATCGGCGCGACGCAGTTGGTGGTGCAGGAGGCGCACGAGATCACGTCGTGCTGATGCGGGTCGTAGCTGGAGTCATTGACCCCGATCACGATGGTCACGTCGGAGTTCTTGCCCGGCGCGGAGATGAGGACCTTGTGGGCACCGCCCTTGAGATGGAGCGCTGCGTCGTCGCGGGCGCGGAACTTGCCGGTGGACTCCACGACGATGTCCACGCCAAGGCCACCCCAGTCGATGGCGGCCGGGTCCGGAGTCGCTAGAACACGGATGGCCTTGCCGTTGACGGTGATCGCGTCGTCCGAATGCTCGATCGGCGCCATGAGCCGGCCATACGTGGAGTCGAACTCCAGCAGGTGCCCGAGCGTACGCGCGTCGGTGATGTCGTTGACAGCGACGACGTCCAGATCATCGTGATCAAGAGCGCGCCGGACGAACGTGCGGCCGACCCGGCCGAAGCCGTTGATGCCGATTCGGACAGTCATGCTGTTCCTTCCCCCTGGTAGTGGTGGCCTGGGCTCGGGCCGATGCGTCGCGCGGTCAGCCCGAGCCCACAGCGTTCGCGCGCATCGATCCGGTTACCTGCCCGCAGGCACGACGACGACCGGACACTTGGCGTGGTGCACGACCTGGTTGCTCACCGAGCCGAGGAACAGCGCGCCGAACCCGCCAACGCCGCGGCCTCCGACGACGACTAGGTCGGAGCTCTCCGACGCCTCGATCAGGGTCTGGGCAGGAAAGCCGCTGAGCGCGACCACGGAGACTGACTTGGGCTGCTGGCCGCCGAGCGCGGCGGCCGCCTTGTCGACGGCATCCTGAGCGGACGTCCTAACCTCCTCGACCCTCTCCGCGTCGGGGCCCACCGGGCTCGGTCTGCCGGTCCAGTAGCCCGCGGGGACCGAGTTGACCGCGATGACAGTCAGGTCCGTTTTGCGCAGACCAGCCTCCGCCATCGCCCAGTCCAGGGCATGACTGGCATGGTGCGAGCCGTCAATCCCAACGACGATGCCTGACATTCGAGCCTCTCTTTCCGGGCCGCCGGCAACCGGCCCGCTGGAGTTTCGCCGGTGCGCGAGCGCATGGTGCGAAGGGTTTCCCAGCGCGGTAGCGGCGCGGTGCGGAACGATTGTCCGCAGCGTCGCGAGGCTGTGCCAGCTGGGGCGAACAGCACACCTGCGACGATCACTGCCACAGCGCCTGCCGTCAGTAATACCCAGGAGGACATGACAACCGACAGGACCAGCGGTGCCGGCATCTCACTCGCCTCTTCCCGTGGCGCTTCGCGCCCCGCTCTCTTGCTGGCTCGAGCGTTCGTCCCGGCTACCGCGGCGCACTAGGGTCGGAGGGCCGCGCGTGCATGCCGTTGGTCCCGACAGAGTCAGGTTGACACTGCTGCGAACGGAACTGTAGGCCGCTGGCTGGCCGTTATCATCAAAAGGGCCAAGCGTGGCATCGGCGGGGAGCGGCGATCGATGTCACGAACCTCGACACCACGGATCGCGGGGGCCGCGTGTCCGGGCTTAGTCGCCAGCGGTGCCGAGGGGCTCGCATTGCTGATCTCGAAGACCGGTGCCAGTCACGCGGTGCCGGCCTTCACTGACCTCTGATCTGTCCCTTCGACGTGGCACCCCCCGCTTTTCCAGCGCCAGCTTCCCCCAGCCGGCGCTGGTGATGTCCAGGAGGCAGTAATGCAGGCAACAGGACACGTTCGTCCTTATTCTAGCCTTTATCGGGACGTACCTGGCGAATGGTTCGCCCGGCGGTCCTTTCCGGCGCAATCGTTCGCCGATCTTCCAGCGCTTGCGACCCGCAAGCGACAGCTCGGGCTGACCGTGAGCCTCATCCTGCCGACTCTGAACGTCGCTGACACGCTGCCGCAGGTGCTGGCAGAGGTTGCTGCCGTCAGCGCCGGCAATATCGCACTGGTCGACCAGGTCATAGTCGTGGACGGCGCCTCCACCGATGCGACCGCCGAGATCGCGCTCTCGGCCGGAGCCGAGGTCTACCTGCAGGACGCCCTGCTTCCGGATTTCGGTCCCGCGCTCGGCAAGGGAGACGCGATGTGGCGGGCTCTGGCCAGGGCTGACGGCGACATCATCGTCTACGCAGATACCGACACTCGCAACTTCCACCGCGACTTCGTCGCGGCAACGCTCGGGCCGCTCATCGTCGAGCCGGAGATCCTGATGTCGAAGGCGGCGTTCCGGCGGCCGTTTACCGGCGACGCCATGGATGTCACCGCTGACGGTGGCGGCCGGGTGACCGAGCTGACCGCAAAGCCGCTGTTCAACGTTTTCTTCCCGCAGCTAGCCGGTTTTGCTCAGCCGCTGGCTGGGGAGTTCGCGGCCACGCGCGAGCTGCTGTTCTCGATCCCGTTCTTCACCGGGTACGGAGTCGAGACTGGCCTGTTGATCGACACCCTCCGGCTCGCCGGCCTGTATGCGATGGCGCAGGTCGATGTCGGCGAGCGGGTGAACAGGCACCAGAGCCTGGGCGATCTCGGCCGGATGAGTTACGCGGTGCTCCGGACGGTCCTGCGCCGGGTTGCTGATCAGGACGCGCGCTTGGGCGGCTCCGCCGGGTTCGACATGATTGCGGACGCCGTGTACTCGCACGCCGTCATGACCGCCGACGGCTTCCGGCTGACCGAGTACGCCGAGGAACTCGTGGAGCGGCCCCCGATGGGCGAGCTGCGGGCGGCAGCCTGAAAGCCCGTCAGGCTTTGGCCGTCTCAAGCTCGAGCTCGGCCGCTCTGGTGCCACGTCCTCGGGCAGCGGCAGGCTCGGCCTGGGCCTCCTGCACCCCATGCACGTACCTGCCACCCCGAAGCAGCGACGCCGCCGCGGCGATGAGGCAGGCCACGATCGCGAAGTCGAACGCGATCGACAGGCCATGCTCGAAGGGCGCCGAGATCAATGACGGGAAGAACGTGTGCCCGGTCAGGTAGGCGGCGTGACTCGGCGGCAGCTTGCTGATCGCTGGCCCCAGCAGGGTCTGCACTGGGTTGTAGCCCAGTAGGGCGGCGAACATGATCGACACCGGCGGGAGCGCGGCGATCCGGGCGGCATCAGCCCGCGGCAGGCCCTGCGCCATGAGACCGTGGCTGAGCGCGGGCGGCAGCGCCGACGCGAGGCCGAGGATGATCAGCGTGAAAAAGATGCCGATGGAGAGCACCATGGCCGAGTTCTGGAAGGTGGCGCTCATGCCAGCCCCGACCCCGCGCCGCTCTGGCGGCAGGCTGTTCATGATCCCGGCCCTGTTCGGCGAGGCGAACAGCCCCATCCCGATGCCGTTCAGCAACAGGATCAGCGCGAACTGCCAGTAAGCGAAGTCGATGGGCAAGAGCTCGAGGAGGGCGAAGGACAGTGCCGCCAGCACCATGCCACCGGTTGCGAACGGCCTGGCCCCGAACCGGTCAGATAGCCAGCCTGATACCGGACCGGCAGCGAGGAACCCGACCGTCAGCGGCAGCATGGCGATCCCCGCCCACAGCGGTGTCTGGCTGAAGCCGTAGCCGTGGATCGGCAGGTAGATGCCCTGCAGCCAGATGATGAGGGTGAACATCAGCCCGCCGCGGCCGAGCCCGGACAGCAGACTGGCCATGTTGCCAGCGGTGAATGCGCGGATCCGGAAAAGCCGGAGATGGAACATCGGCTCGGCCACCCGGGTCTCGATGAAGCTGAAGGCCAGCAGGATGGCCATCCCGCCGAAGATCAGGCTGAGGACGAGCGGGCTGGTCCAGCCCATGGTGTGCCCGCCGTAGGGCTGAATGCCGTAGGTGATGCCGACGAGGACAGCGATCAGGCCGATCGCGAACGTCAGGTTGCCGGCCCAGTCGAGCCGAGCCGGCCTGCGGATGCCCCGCTCCTCTAGCTTCAGGTACGACCAGATGGTGCCGAGGACGCCGAACGGCACCGAGACGAGAAAGACCAGGTGCCACTCCACCGGGCCGAGCAGTCCGCCGAGGACAAGGCCGATGAACGATCCGGCGATGCCGGCGACCTGGTTGAGACCGAGGGCAAGACCTCGCTCGCCCGGCGGAAACGCGTCAGTGAGGATCGCGCTGGAGTTGGCCATGAGCATGGCGCCGCCGACGCCCTGCATGACCCGCATGCAGATCAGCCACCAGGCGGCGGCGGTGCCGTGCATCCACGTGATGGACAGCAGGATGGAGAACACCGCGAACATCGCGAAACCAAGGTTATACATCCGAACCCGGCCAAAGAGATCACCGAGTCGGCCGAAGCTGACCACGAGCACTGCAGTGACCACCAGGTAGCCCATCAGCATCCAGAGCAGCAGGCCCGTATTTCCCGGCTGGAGCGGGTTGACGCCGATCCCGCGGAAGATGTCGGGGAGGGCGATCAGCATCACGGAGCTGTTGATGGTGGCCATCAGCATGCCCAGCGTGGTGTTCGACAGGGCGATCCACTTGTAGTGCAGGCCGGCCTGTTCTGGTTGCCTGGCGGATGACGGCAGCAAGCCGAGCGACATGAATGAACCTCCACGACCGGGCGCGCCCGGTCGTGGGCCGGCCGGTAGCTCTCAGCGCCCCGTGACAGTGATCGTTACTTGCTTGTTGTTAACTAATGAAGTCGCCGCGATATTCCGGGCTGCCCAGCGGCGGCATGACACGGGCCCGCGACCTTGCCGGTCGCGGGCCCATATCGACTGTTTCGGCAGGTCAGTAGCCCGTGTCGGCCGGGATCACGACCGTGCCGACGATCTTGTCGGCGATTGTCTGCCGCTTGGCGTCCCACAGTGGAAACAGGAAGCCGACGTAGCAGATAACCCCGTCGACGAAGTGGCAGATGTCGCGCACGAACGCCATCAGCGCGCCGATCGGCCGGCCGGTCTGCTCGCTGACCAGCTTCAGGTTCAGCGCCTTCTTGCCCAGCGACTGGCCGGTTGTGCCGGCCTTATAGAAGCGGTTGTAGATGATCCAGCCAATGGAGGCCAGCCAGAAGAGGACCGCCAAGATCGGGACCCGGATCGTGACGACGGCCAGGACAATGAGAACGAATTGCGGGATCCAGTCGATGAGATACGCGCCGACGCGCTGGCCCCAGTTGGCGTAGGGGATCACCGTGGGTACGGCGGCATACGGTTCAGCCATGGCTGACCTTCCTGTTCGGGCGGGGTAAGGGGTGAACTACACGAATCCGAACCGATGCAGCTGGAAGGCCCAGCTCATCGCCACCACGATGCACGCCGTGTAGCGCGTGCGCCGCCGGGCGTACGCGGACCACGGGCGGGGCGGCTTCGTCAGCCCGGCCGCCCTGGCGAGCAGCACCGGCGTGGTCGCGACCACGAGGGCCGCGACCAGGTAAGCGAGCGGGCTGGTGCTGGCCGCGGCTGCCCACTGGCCGTGGGTCAGCGCTACCGTCGCGGTGGTCAGGCCGCAGAACGGGCACGGCACGCCCGTCAGGGTACGGAGCGGGCACGGCAGGCCGACCGCGCCCGTGTGCGCCGTGATCACGGGGGACACGGCCCCGATGGCTCCGGCGCAGAGACCGGCCATCGTGATGTGCTCGGGGACCGAGTACACCCTCCGTATGACCACTGCGTCACCTTCAGCTCGACCGGCAGTTCGGATGCAGCGAAATCGTACGGGTACAGAACTCCCGGCGAGGGCTTTCCCACTGTTTTCAGGGCGCGGAAGCGCGAGTTTAACCGGAGGAGCGTTCCGCTATGTCGGGCGCGTTTACCGGATCAAAGAATTGCCGGTCAGAATCGACACCGACAATGGATCGGTCACCCCCGCCTTCCGGCACTCAGATGGGCTCGCCGGCAGCGTGTTGCCGGGCCTATGCCGAAGTCCGGGTCACTTAGCGAAGAAATGCAGCCCGAGCCATGCCCAGGCGACTAGAACGCCCACTCGCCCGGTTCTTGTCCTCATGACATGAGTAAAGACTCGCCCGAGCGAGGGCAGCCGCTCAGGCATGCGGAGAGTCGCTAGCTGCAGGACGACGCCTGCAGCCAGGACCGCCAGATAGCCCGCGATCGTGAGCTCGCGGCTGCTCATCGGCCCGCCAGGAACCAGCCGAGGGCCAGCCAGCCGCCCAGGAAAACCGTGCGACCCGGGTGGCTGGCCAGCACCGGGTCGGAGAGCGCGCTGATGGTCGGGTGGGCGTAGGAGTCGGTTGTCAGGTGGGGCTGCTGGAGCAGGGAGCTGAGCTCCCAGCCGCCGCCGGCCACCAGGACCAGCGCCCAGAGCCAGACGCGGCGCAGCGGTCTGCCGGTGAGGACCGGCCGGGACCGAACCGGTCCCTGCCAGCCGATGGCGACCATCAGGCAGCCGAGTGCGACGACGCCGACGGTCACGGGCCAGGAGTACCGACTGAACCCTCCCACAATCGTCGCGTACGCGGCGGCGGCCGCCACACCTGCGGTTGCCGCGACCAGCCGGGCTGGTCGCCGTCGCGGCCCGGTACGGGTCGGATGCGCCGTCTGGTCCTCGGACCAGTAGCGCTGCCTGGCCCTGGCCGCATCCCAGGCGAGCAGCAGTGCCACGGTTGCCATGAGAGCGCCGTCTAGCGGCTTGCCGGAGATAGCGCTGCACAACCCGATGAGTAGCAGGATGCCGACCAGTGGATGACGCAGTCCCGACAGTGCGGCCTGGCCGGGGGTGATGGCAACGGGATGGCCAGTTGTGGCGAGCTGGTCATCACCAGCCTCGTGGGCGGCTTCGGTCACAGGACAAATTTATCGGAACGCACCCGTCATGACACCAGGCCGACGGATCTGGCGCACCCGAACCTCGCCCGAGGCGTATCAGCACCGGCCAGCAGATTCAGGGCGATGTCGCCTTTTCATCGACTTGAGCCGGTTAGCCAGGCGATTTACCCACCTTTGCACACGTGAAATGTGCCAGGCACGGGTCCGATATCATGTCGCTTGCAGGAAGGCTGTTTGCTGCCTGGCGGGCCAGTGGCTGCGCATCGGGTCGGTGCGTAAAAGTCCGGTGAAGTTTGCCGGCCCTTTCCGCCGGGAAGAATGCATTCAGTTATCGGCTCCAAACGCATAGTAATATAGTGCGTTGCAAATACGTCTGGCACTTCCCCGCGGGTGCGCAGGAGTACGGGAGCCGGAGATAGGGACAACCGCATCACTGTTTCCCGTGCGGCCGTGTGCCGATGCCGCTGCGTGGCGAGTCAGAACTGGCTTTCCGCGCAGCCGGTGCGTTACGGCCCGGCAGCGCACTCCGCCGCTGGATTTGCGGCCTGGCGTCAGACGGTGCTTGCCACCAGACGGCGCCGATGAGCAGATCCGGCGGAGCGCGTGATGGTCACGCGGCTCGACGCGAGGAGGCAGTGCAGATGCGTATCGGCCTAATAGCCCCGCCCTGGGTGCCAGTGCCACCACCGGCGTATGGCGGGACCGAGGTCGTTATCGACAACCTCGCCCGGGGTCTCCAGGACCTCGGCCACGAGGTCCGGCTGTTCACAGTGGGCGAGTCAGAATGCCCGGTTCCGATCGACTTTGTCTACCCGCAGCCCCAGGCGCCTATCGGCAATGTGATCCAGGAGACGGCGCACGTGCTCGCGGCGTACGAGTCGCTCGCGGACATGGACATCATCCATGACCACACGTTCCTCGGCCCTCTGGTCTGCGGCCTGCGAGGAATGCGCAGGCCGCCGGTGGTCACCACCAACCACGGTCCATTCAGCCGTGAGACGGTGCCCGTGCTCGACGAGGTCGCCAAGCACGCGTCGACGATCGCGATCTCGCACTCACAGGCCCGCCAGGCGCGGAAGAACGGAGCAACGCTGCCGATAGCCGCGGTGATTCACCACGGCATCGACCTGGACCTCTACAAGCCGGGTCCGGGCGGCGGCGGCTATGTCATGTTTATCGGGCGGATGTCGGCGGACAAGGGCGTCCATCACGCCATTCGTGTCGCGAAGGAGGCCGGCCGCCAGCTGGTCCTGTCGACCAAGATGCGCGAGGAGAGGGAGATCGCCTACTTCGAGGCGGAAGTACGGCCGCTCCTGGATGCCGGCGACGAGGTGCCGTCCGAGATCCCGCAGCACCAGCGGATTGAGCTGCTGCGGCACGCCGACGCCCTGCTCAACCCCATCACCTGGGAGGAGCCATTCGGCCTGGTGATGGCCGAGGCGCTGGCGTGCTCGACGCCGGTTCTTGCCTTCCCCAATGGCGCGGCGCCGGAGATCATTGAGTCAGGCGCGACGGGGTATCTGTGCCGCGACGAGGCAGCCATGATCAGCGCAGTCGACCAGGCCGGGGGGATCGACCGTGACAAGTGCCGCGCGGCAGCCGAGCAGCGGTTCTCGCTGCAGCGGATGGCGCGTGACCATGACAGGCTGTATCGGCGGGTCCTGGAAACCGAGGGCGGCTTCCTGCGCCGCGTCCCGCCTGCCGATCGCCGGCTCGTCAGCGCTTAGTACGCATCAGCGGACTGCGCGCGGCCGTTCGGCCGCGCGCAGCCGCGCGCGCGACATGGTCACTGCCCCGGCCGGGCTTCCTCGATGACCGAGCCGTGGTCCTCGGGCGACCTGCCGCCTGGCCAGGGCGCCTGCAGCCCGGTGACCCTCATCGAGGGCTCCACGTTCTGCATCAGCGAGTCGAGCGGCGATGTCGTGCCCGACCGGTCCCACGGCCTGTTCGTGCGCGACACCCGGATGCTGTCGCGGTGGGAACTGACCGTCGACGGCATCGAGCCGCAGCCGCTGTCGGTCCAGCAATCCGAGCCGTATGGCGCGGCGTTCCTGGGCCGGATGCCGCCACCGGCAGGCAAGGCGGACAGCACGCTGCTGCTGATCAGGCGGCGGTATGTCGGCGATGGGATGCGCGAGGACATCACGCTGCGCAATACGTCGGCGAGAACTCGCCGGTTCCGGCTCACCCTGGTGGCCGAGGCGGACTTCGCCGACCTCTTCGAGGTCAAGGGCCGGTCGCGGGCGCGGGCGGCCGCGTCGATCGCGACCGCCGACGCGAGTCTGATCATCACCAGCGGCCGGCGGGAACGCCGCCAGGAGCTGCGGATCACCGGTGATCAGAATCCCGCGGTCAGCGAGAGCGGCACCCTGGAGTGGCGGCTGTCGGTGGCCGGCCACTCCGAGCGGACCGTCACCGTCGAGGCGGTTCCGGTCGATGACGGTATCGTCCTGCAGCTCCGGCATCCGCGCGGGAAGACGATCGAGCGGACCCGGCCGGCCAAGCGGCTGCGCAAGTGGCGCCAGCGCGGCCCGCAGGTACGCACGCCGGATCGTAACCTGTCTGAGGTCCTCAGCCGGAGCGCGGAGGATCTTGGCGCGCTGCGGATCTTCGATCCTGAGCACCCGCGCTGGCCGGTGGTAGCTGCAGGCGCGCCCTGGTTCATGGCGCTGTTCGGCCGGGACTCGCTGCTGACCTCGTGGATGCTGCTGCCCTGGGATCCAGGGCTCGCGATGGGCACGCTGCGCACGCTGGCAGCATGGCAGGGCTCAGGATTTGACCCGGGGGCTGAGGAAGAGCCCGGCAAGATCCTGCACGAGGTGCGGTTCGGGCCGGCCGCATCGTTCGCCCTCGGCGGCCGCGCCGCGTACTACGGCAGCGCGGATGCGTCCGCGCTGTTCGTGATGCTCCTCGGCGAACTGCAGCGCTGGGGCGGCAAGGACAACGCGATCGCCGCGCTATTGCCGCACGCCGACCGGGCGCTGGAGTGGATCGAGACCTATGGCGACGCTGATGGCGACGGATTCGTCGAATACTGCCGCAAGACCAGCCATGGACTGGTGAACCAGGGCTGGAAAGATTCCTGGGACGGGATCAACTTTGCGGATGGGACCATCGCTGAGGCGCCGATCGCGCTGGCCGAGGTGCAGGCATACGTTTACGCGGCATACCGGGCACGCGCGCAGCTGGCCAGGCATCTCGGCGACGAGTCTGACTCGGCGCGCTGGCGCAAGAAGGCCAAGCAGCTCAAGCGTGATTTCAACGAGCGGTTCTGGCTGCCGGACAAGGGCTGGTACGCCGTAGGACTCGATGGACAGAAGCGGCCGATCGACTCCCTCACCTCGAACATCGGCCACTGCCTGTGGACCGGGATCGCAGACAAGGACAAGGCGCCCGCCATCGCCCGTGAGCTCATGTCGCCCGAGATGTTCAGCGGATGGGGCATCCGCACGCTGGCGAGTTCCATGGGCGCTTACAACCCGATGAGCTATCACAACGGGTCCGTCTGGCCGCACGATAACGCCATCTGCGCGGCGGGGCTGATGCGCTACGGGTACACCGAGCACGCCCAGCGCGTCGCGCACGCGATCGTGGATGCGGCCGCGTCGTTCGGATACCGGCTGCCCGAGCTGTACTGCGGCTTCGACCGTGACGACTTTCCGCTGCCCGTGCCGTACCCGACGTCGTGCTCGCCGCAGGCGTGGGCAGCCGCGGCGCCGCTGCAGCTGCTGCACACCCTGCTGCGGTTCACGCCCGACGTGGATGCCGGCCGCCTGTGGTGCGCGCCCGAGGTTCCCGACCGGTACCTGCCGTTGCGGGTGAGCGGGCTGCGAGTGGGCAAGTCACGGATGGCCGTCGAGATCGGCCAGGGCGGCGGTTTCGAGATCACCGGCATCGAGCCAGTGACGATCGAAGTCATCCCGACGCCTGCACCCGCCAGGGCCAGCTAGTGCGACGCCTGCATCAGTCGTCTATCTGCTCGACGAACATCCGCGAGCCGGGCGGGGCGATCGCGCCGTAGTCCGCGGCCGTCGCACCCCCCTCGGGCGATCCGAAGGCGGCATTCATCGCCGCGAGGTCCGCGAAGTACAGCTCGGCGATGCGGTGATAGGTGTGCTCGCCTCGGTCGAGCGCATCCGTGATTGTCCCGCTCTCGAATCGCTGCAGGCCGGGCAGCTTCGCCACCAGCGGCGCGTGGACGCCGAGGTAGTGCTCGTCGAAGGCCGCGCGGTCGTCTGGTTGCGTGTAGAGCACCACGAGCTTGACTGTCATGCTGGTGACGCTACCGGTCCCCGAGCTCAGAGGTCCAGAGCACCACCCTCGTACGGTCGCCGCGGAACAGGTCACGGGCGTACTCGACGGGCTGGCCGTCCGCGGCGTACGCCGTGCGCTCCACCAGCATGAGCGGCGCGCCCTCGTCAATCTCCAGGGCCTCGGCCTCTCGCACGCCCGCGACCACCGGCTCGAGTGACTCACGCGCGCGGTGCGGCCGCAGCCCGTAGCTGGCGGCGAGCAACTCATACAGCGAGCCGTCAAGCCGGCAGTCGAGCAGGTCGGGAAACAGTTTGGCCGGGAACTGCGAGTGCTCGATGACGATCGGCCGCTCGTCGGCGAGGCGGATCCGTCGCACGTCGTGCACCGCATCGCCCTCGGCCAGCCCGAGCGCGGCCGCGGCTGCGCGGCCAGCCGGGATCTGCGCCGCCGCGAGTACCCGCGCGCCCGCCACCTTGCCGTGCCGGCGCAGCTGCTCGGAGAAACCGGCGAGGGTAGTCAGATCCTGCTCCAGCTTCGGCTCGGCGACGAAGGTGCCGCCGCCGCGGCCGACCGCCTTGGTCACCAGGCCGCGGAGGGCCAGCTCACCAAGCGCGTGGCGCAGTGTCATCCGGCTCACGCCGAGCCATGCGGCCAGGTCGCTCTCCGCGGGGAGCCGGTCGCCGGGACTCAGCTGCCCGCCTGCGATCGCATCGGCGAGCCAGTCCTCGATCTGGGCGTGCGCGGTCATGCCGGGCTGCCGGACGATCCTCGGCGGCTGTCGCGGCATGGCCGCGAGCCCGGCTACGGCAGCGTTGCGCCAGGAGTGCTGCCGTCGCTGCATGACCTCTATGTTCCCTCCGTCGTACTCCGTTGCTGGGTCAGCACGGCTCGGCAGTACTGCCCAGCCAGCGCCGACCGGTTAGCCGACGGCGGGCCGCGGCAGCCGCGGCCCGCCGTCACGGGATGGGGCGTCGCCTCCCCAGCCCGGCCAGGTCATCGAAGACCAGACCGGGCGCCCCGGCGCCCCATCCCGGGCCCTTTGCCCCGCTGCGCGGGCTTGCTCATGCCTCGCCGCCTATCGGCGAGGGCTCGTCGGCCGGCAGGGTGACCGGCGCGAACTCCTTGCGCCGGCCAGCAATCAGGTAGTACAGAGACCCCACGAGGACGATGAAGACGAACACCGTCCACAGGATCGGGATGCTGTTTAGCCACCCCATGTGGAAGTCGAGCACGCCACTTTGCTTAGGCGTCATGTTGCTCGCAAGCCGCGGCCAGGCGAAGTTGACCAGCATCGCGCCGCCGTAGACCAGGCCCAGGATGTTGACGACCAGGCCCCACCTGCGCAGCCGGAACGGCGCGCTGGTGCGCGGCCAGCCCCTGAGCCGGTCGCGGAGGATCGCCAGGTTGCCCATGAAGTAGCTGAAGTAGATCATCGCTGTCGCGGCGATCGCGATGATCCCGGCGCCAGAGAACTGGATGAACGGGATGGCGGCGATGATGGCGACGACGACGCAGCACCAGACCGGTGTGTGCAGCTTCGGCGACACCCGGGACAGCGTGCTGGAGAATGGCAGCTGGTTGTCGCGCGACATGCCGAAGCAGAGCCGGATGGTCGCTGCCATGATCGACAGGCAGCAGACGAAGATGGCGGCCGAGACGACCAGCAGGTAGATCGTGGCGAACGGAGCCGAGAAGTTTGCCTCGATGATGTTCTGCGGCCCCCACCCGAGACCCTTATTCCCGGTGATCGCCGCGTGCAGGTTCGGGATGGCCATGAGGGTGCCGAGCAGGAACACCCCGCCGATGATGAACGCGCCGACGATCGAGAACAGGACCGCCTTCGGGGCGGCCCGCCGGGGATCGCGCGTCTCCTCGGACAGCGTCGAGGCGGTGTCGAAGCCGTAGATGACGAACAGCGACATGAACATCGCGATGAGGAAGGTGTTGGCCCCGACGTGCAACCCGCCGCTGTTGTTGACGACATGGAAGCCCTGGTGGTTATGGAATGCCATCAGGACGATCGCGAACACGAACATGCCGAGGATCTCGAACAGCACGCCGGTGTTGTTGATGATCGCCACCAGCCTGACGCCGTAGATGTTCAGCACGGTGATCGCCGCGAGCGTGATCAGCGCTACCACCAGGTCGGTGTGCAGGGTCGGGGTCAGGCTGTGCCAGCCGAGCCCGTTCAGCGCCGGGATCAGCGCGATCGGCAGGGTTGCCACCACCGCGGTCACCGTGAGCATCCCGGCGAACAGGTAGATCCACCCGGTGAACCATGAGTAGGCGCGGTTCGCCATGTACTTCGACCACTGGAACACCGAGCCGGCCAGCGGGAAGTGACTGGACACCTCGGCAAAGTTCAGCGCGATGATGAACTGGCCGAGGGCGACCACTGGCCAGGTCCAGATGAAAGCTCCGCCCAGCGTGGTCAGGCCGAGAGCGAACAGCGTGAAGATGCCGGTCGACGGCGAGATGTAGCTGAACGCCACCGCGAACGAGCTGAACGTGCCGAGCGACCTCTTGAGTTCCTGCCGGTAGCCGAACCTGGCCAGGTCGGCGGTGTCGCGGTCATGGGTGCTGACCTCGGGGCTAGCGCTCACGGCCGCTCCTTGTCCCGCCGCACAGCGACGTCCTTCTTGGACACGTGGGAGGAGCGTAGGACGCCCGAGAAAAACTGTCCAGACTCTTTGGCAGAAATGGCGACCGAGATGCCGGATTAGCCGGAAAGTTAACCTTACTGTGACCCAAACCGCGGTCAATTCCGTCTAGACCTTAGGGCGATTCGCTCGTAGCCTGCCGGTGGAGAGGCCAGTAGGCAGACCCGAGAGGACGCGGCCAGGGTGGTGAGCAGGCTGACGGACCCGCTGGCCGTTCTTGGCCGGGTTCCGAGCCTCGGGACGACACCGCGCCAGGTCAGCGAGCTGCCGGGCGGGCTGACGAACCGGAACTTCAAGGTCACGACGCCGGACGGCGTGTTTGTCGCGAGGGTGTTCAGCGAGGACGCGGGGCTGCTGGCCATCGACCGCGACCATGAGTACCGCAACTCGCTGATCGCTGCCGCGGCCGGCGTGGGCGCACCGGTCATCGAGTACCGGCCGGCCGACCGGGTGCTGGTGCTCGGCTTCGTGGACGGCAGGACGCTGACCAACGCCGACGTCGCCGACCCGGTGACCCTGGACCGGATCGCCGCAGCGTGCCGCACCCTGCATCAAGGCGGGCGGTTCGTTTGCGACTTCGACATGTTCGAGGTGCAAGCGCGCTACCTCGCCGCAGCCAGCGGAGCAGGTATCGCGATCCCGGCGGGCTACGACACGCTGACGCCTGCATTCGCGGCTGCCCGGGCCGCGCTGGCGGTCCGCGCAGAAGGCACGGCGCCGTGCAACAACGACCTGCTGGCCGCGAACTTCATCGATGACGGGGCACGGGTCTGGCTCATCGACTACGAGTACTCGGGCAACAACGATCCCTGCTTCGAGCTAGGCAACATCGCCGGCGAGTGCGGTCTGTCCGCCGATGCGCTGGCAGCGCTCGTGACTGCCTACTACGGCACTGCCAGGCGGAGCCGGATCGCGCGCGCTGAACTATTCCGTCTGGTATCCCGGTACGGCTGGACCTTGTGGGGGGTGCTCCAGCACGCCGCCAGCCCGCTCGACTTCGACTTCTGGTCCTGGGCAATGGAGCGATTCGACGTCGCGGCAAGCGGTTTCACCAGCGCGAGCTTCGCCCGCCTGCTCGCGGACGTGCAGGATGAGGACTGAGCAGTGACCGCGCAGGAGCTGCCGGGCCGGGCCCGGGTGGTGATCATCGGCGGCGGCGTCGTCGGTACGAGCGTGGCCTACCACCTGGCAGAGCTGGGCTGGCGGGATGTGCTGCTGCTGGAGCAGGGTCAGCTGTCAGGCGGGACCACCTGGCACGCGGCGGGCCTGGTGGGTCAGCTGCGCGCATCCGAGGCCGGCACCCGGCTGGTCCAGTACTCGACCCGGCTTTACGAGCGGCTGGCCGCCGAGACTGGGCAGGCGACCTGGTTTCGCCGGTGCGGCGGGCTGACCGTCGCCCGCACTCCCGACCGGATGACAGCGTTGAGCCGGACCGCCGCGACCGCGCAGGCCTACGACATCGAGTGCGAGCTGCTCAGCCCTGGGCAGGCGGCAGCGCGCTACCCGATCATGGAGGCTGGCGACCTGGTCGGCGCGATCTGGCTGCCCGGCGACGGCCGGGCGGATCCGGTCGACCTGACGGCGGCGCTTGCGCGCGGCGCGCGACTGGGCGGCGCGCTCATCCGCGAGCGGGTGCGGGTCACCGGTATCCTCCGCCGCGACGGCCGGGTCGCGGGGGTGCGCACCGACAGCGGTGACGTCGAGGCGGAGGTCGTCGTTAACTGTGCCGGCCAGTGGGCCAAGCAGGTCGGCGCCCTGGCCGGGGTGACCGTGCCGCTCCACTCGGCCGAGCACTTCTACGTGGTGACCGATCAGCTCGACGGCGTGACCCCGGATCTGCCGGTGCTGCGCGACCCGGACGGTTACACCTACTTCAAGGAGGAAACGGGCGGCCTTGTGGTGGGCGGTTTCGAGCCGGTCGCCAAGCCGTGGGTTTCTCCCGACGAGATTCCTTACCCATTCGAGTTCCAGCTGCTGGCGGAGGACTGGGAGCACTTCAGTGTCCTCATGGACAGCGCGCTGCACCGAATCCCGGCGCTGGCCGACACTGGGATTCGCAAGTTCTACAACGGGCCGGAGAGCTTCACGCCCGACAACCAGTTCATCCTCGGCGAGGCTCCCGAGCTCGGCGGCTTCTTCGTGGCAGCCGGGCTCAACTCGGTCGGCATCGCGTCGGCCGGCGGGATCGGGCTCGCGCTCGCGCGGTGGATTACCGAGGGCCAGCCGGATAACGACCTCACCGCTGTCGACATTCGCAGGTTCGCGCCGTTCAGCGGAAACTCACGCTGGCTGCGCGACCGCGTCGCCGAGGTGCTCGGGCTGCACTACGAGATCGCCTGGCCGAACCGCGAGCTGGAGACGGCGCGGCCATTCCGCCGCCCGCCCGCTTTCCACCTGCTCCGCGAGGCGGGCGCCTGCTTCGGATCCAAGATGGGCTGGGAGCGGGCCAACTTCTTCGCGCCGCCCGGCGAGCGGCCGGTCATCGAATACTCCTGGGGCAGGCAGAACTGGCAGCCGTGGTCATCTGCCGAGCAGCTGGCCACCCGGCACCGGGTCGCGGTCTTCGACCAGACCTCGTTCGCCAAGCTGTTGGTGACCGGCCCCGACGCGGAGGCGGCGCTGCAATGGCTATGCACCAATGACATGGCGGTATCGCCCGGTCGTACGGTCTACACCGGGATGCTGGGCAGCCGCGGCACTTACGAGTCGGACATCACCGTCACTCGGCTGTCCGAGACAGAGTTCCTGCTGGTGGCGAGCGCCGCGGCGGCCGAGCGCGACGCTGACCACATCAGGCGTCAGCTGACTGGCGGCTATCAGGCCAGCGTGACGGACGTGACGTCGGCGTACGCCGTTTATGGCGTGATGGGCCCGGCCGCCCGATCGCTGCTGAGCCGGCTCACTGCGACCGGACTCGACGACGGCCCGTTCCCGTTCGGAACGAGTCGGATGATCGACCTCGGCTACGCCCGAGTACGGGCGACGCGGATCACCTACGTGGGCGAACTCGGGTGGGAGATTTACGTGCCCGCCGAGTTCGCGGTCGGCGTGTACACCGACCTCATGTCGGCCGGAGCGGACCTTGGCGTGGCGAACGCGGGCTACTACGCTCTTGAATCGCTGCGGCTGGAGAAGGCATACCGCGCATTCGGCCGCGAGCTCACGCCCGACTACAACCCGGTGGAGGCGGGCCTGCTGTTCGCCTGCAAGCTGGCGGGCAGCTGCGCCTTCCTCGGGCGTGAGGCGGTAGAAAAGGCCAGGGCCAGCGGCCCGCGTCGGCGTCTGGTGTCGGTTGTCCTCGACGATCCCGAGGTCATGATGTGGGGCGGTGAACTGCTGCTACGCGACGGCGAGCCGGCCGGCCAGCTCACCTCGGCCGCCTGGGGCGAATCGGTCGGCGCCGCCGTCGGCCTGGCGTACCTGCGCGGCCCGGCTGGCCAGGTGGTGACTCCCGATCACGTGCTCTCGGGCCGGTATGAAGTGAACGTCGGTGGCCGGGTGGTGAGGGCTGTCGTCCGGCTGCGGCCGCCCTATGATCCGGACGGAAGCCGGATCCGGCCGCCTGGTCCGACCGGCTAAGAGGCCACCGCGCCGACCAATGGCACGGCGACGGGGCTTAGCGAGCGCGTGCGGCGCGCCGTTCCCTTCGGTAGGTGTGCGCGATCACGCTGGCGTAGCGCATGCCGTACAGCACGTTGTGGCCTTTTTTGCTGGTGCCGGAGAGTCGGCGGCGCATGACGGTCGGCACCTCGGCCACCCGGTACCCCTGCAAGAGGGCGCCGATCAGCAGTTCAGAGGTTTGGTACTGGGGCTGGGTCTGGGTCACCGTGCCGGTCAGGCCGGCCCGCATCAGCCGCAGGCCGCTGGAGGTGTCCGTCAGGTTTGTGCGAGTCAGCCTGCTGATCACCCAGGCGAAGAACTTGACACCGGTGTTGCGGAGCAGCGCTTCGGTGTTCTCCGTCTGGCCGAGCTGCCGGGAGCCGAGGACGAAGTCGGCCTTGTCAGCTTCCATCAGGGTGACCATGGCCGGCAGTTCGGCCGGGTCCCATTGGCCGTCGCCGTCGAGGGTGGCGATGTACTGCGCGCCGCCCTCGCGGGCAATGCGGTAGCCGAGGCGCAGCGCGACACCGTGGCCGCGGTTGGCTCTCAGCGTGCAGACCAGCGCCCCGTGACGCTGCGCGACCTCGGCAGTGTTGTCGGTGCTGCCGTCGTCGATGACCAGCAAGGACACCCGGACGTCGGCTATCTGGAGCGGTATCTCGTCCAGCACGGTGCCGATATTGGCCGCCTCGTTGTAGGCGGCGATGACGATCACCAGCGGCTGCAGCTTCAGGTCGGGGTGATCCGCAATGAAGGCCTTACGCGCGGCGGAGGTGATGGCCCCGGTGTCTGGGGCTTCCCGCAGCCCGTGGTAGACCACGGCCGCTGGCTGATGTCGCCTCGGCATAAAGTTCGTCTCTCCCGGTCCTGGCCAGCGGTTATGACGGCCCACGATAGCCGCACCCCGGACGCGCCGGCATCACTCACGTCAGCTCAGCCGAGATCGGCCAGGCCGAGTGCTCTTGCCGAATCTACGTGGTTGCGGCCAGTGTCCGGAAATCTACCCGGTCCGCGGCAGGTAGCTCGTTGACCTTCGCTTGACGAAAATCCGGTTGTCCGGGGAGGGAGAAAGATGGGTCGCGGGGGAGCCGGATCGAACTCAGGACCAATTCCGGGTAGGCTTAGTCAGCCCCAGAGCCAAGGCGGGGGTCTGGCCGGCGCCGGGAGGGTCCGGGTGGGCTGTGCCGGACGGCGAGGCGGAGTAGCTCAGTCAGGCAGAGCAAGCGGCTCATAATCGCTGTGTCGCCGGTTCAAGTCCGGCCTCCGCTACGGAACCCCCGGCTGGCATGCCCGCTTTGCGGGACTGCCGGGCTGCTTCCACCGATCGTACGAGAGAAAGGCGCGCCTCGTGGCTGCGACTGACGTCAGGCCCAAGATCACGCTGGCCTGCCAGGAATGCAAGCACCGCAACTACATCACGCGCAAGAACCGGCG
Source organism: Streptosporangiaceae bacterium (assembly GCA_035631375.1). Taxonomy (GTDB): domain Bacteria; phylum Actinomycetota; class Actinomycetes; order Streptosporangiales; family Streptosporangiaceae; genus JAJYUU01. Next base: position 8,030 of record DASQIW010000214.1, on the reverse strand, counting down.
CAACGACCCGGATCGGCTTGAGCTGAGCAAGTACTGCCCGTTCTGCCGCAAGCACCAGCCGCACCGCGAGACGCGCTAGCGAGCGCGAGGCGCGGGCACTCGTCCGCCGTTCCTGCCCCGGCCCGGCTGTCGCTGACTGCCGTCTCCACGATGGAGTGATATGGCCATCAACCGTGACTACGCCGGCCGCGTCTTTCCCGCGTCCGAGCCCTATGAGGTATCGCGGGTCAAGATCGCGGAGTTCGCGGACGCGATCGGTGACGCCAATCCCGTCTACCGGGATTCAGCAGCCGCCAGGGCAGCCGGGCACGCCGACGTCATCGCGCCGCCCACGTTCGCGATCGTGATCAGCATGGCGGCCTCGGGGACAGCGATGGCCGACCCGGACCTAGGCCTCAACTACGCCATGGTTGTCCACGGCGAGCAGCGGTTCAGCTACCTCCGGCCGCTGACCGCCGGGGACGTCGTGACGGCGCAGCCGACGATCACCGAGATCCGGGACGCCGGGCGGAACGTCATGCTGACCACGAGCACCGAGATCAGGACCGTAACGGGCGAGCTGGTGTGCACCGCCGTATCGACCCTGGTCGAGCGGGGGGCATGATGGCCGCACAGCTCAGCCACGCGGACGTCGAAACGGGTCATCAGCTGCCGGTGGTCAGCTACCCGGTGACCAGGCTGAGCCTGGTGAAATACTGCGGTGCGTCGGGTGATTTCAACGTCATCCACTGGAACGAGCGCATCGCCAGGGCCGTCGGTCTGCCGGACGTCATCGCCCACGGCATGTTCACGATGGCGCAGGCCGGCCGGTTCGTCACGGACTGGGCCGGGCCCGGCGCAACAGTGATCGAGTTCGGCGTCCGGTTCTCCTCCATGGTGGTCGTGCCCGACGACGATTTCGGTGCCACGATCGAGGTCAGCGGCCAGGTCGAGGAGAAGCTCGACGAGAACCGCGTGGCCATCGGACTGACCGCCAGGTCGCGCGAGGCCAAGGTGCTGACCAGGGCGCGGGCTGTCGTCCGGCTGCCCTAACGCTGGTTACGAGCCGGTCCGCCGGGTAACGCTGTTTGAAGCGGGCTGATGTGGTGACTTAGCGCACCGCCAGTCCGTGCAACCGCCCGGAAGGCAGGTGGCCAGATGAGCACGGCTCCGATGCCTCAGGGTCCGCGCCCTGATCGTCACGACTGGGCTGGTTACCCGCAGCCCGGATACGACCAGCATGGATATGAACAATCAGGATATGAGCCTGGCTACGGGCCCCGCCCGCCCGAGCGACCGCCTCCCGACCGTCCGTCCGTCGATGCCGGGCGGCTGTGGGCCGGCGGAATCGCTACGGCGATCGTGGCCTGCCTGATCGGCCTTGTCGGCGTGCTGGTCGCCCGGTGGATACTCGGGATCCCGCTGCTCGCGCCGAGCCGCGACGGCGCCTATGGCGACGTGCACACGACCGGTCTCCTGCTGGGGATCGCGGGTGCCTCGCTGGTCGCGACCCTCTTGATGCATCTCCTGCTGCTGAGCACGCCGCGGCCGCTCGCGTTCTTCGGCTGGATCATCGGCCTGGCGACGGTGCTGGCTGTGGTCATCCCGTTCAGCACGTCGGCGCCACTGGATCAGAAGGCTGCTACGGCGGTCGTATTCGTGGTCCTCGGGATCGCGATCTGGACGCTGCTGAGCGGGGTCGGGGCCCGCTCGGTCCGGGTGCGGGATTCCCGCAGCTACCCGGCCGGCCAGTACGACTACAACGAGCGGAACGATCCGTCCCGCTTCAGGTGAGCCTCGCGGGCAGCTTGACGAGCGTGAGGAAGAAGTCGTCGATCTGCCCGATCGCGCCAATAAACCGGTCGTAGTCGACCGGCTTGCTGATGTAGGCGTTGGCGTGCAGCGAGTAGCTGCGCGCGATGTCTTCCTGGGCCTGTGACGTGGTGAGCACCACCACGGGGATGGACAGCAGGGAGCTGTCGGATTTGACCTCAGCGAGCACCTCCAGCCCGCCCCGCCGGGGGAGGTTGAGGTCCAGCAGGATCAGTCCGGGCGTCGGGACGCCAGCGAAGTCGCCGGCCTTGCGCAGGAACTGCATGGCCTGCTCGCCGTCCCCGACGACGTGCAGGTTCCCCCGGATCTTGTAGTGCTCGAAGGCCTCTTTCGTCATGAGCACGTCACCGGGGTCGTCCTCGACGAGGAGCACGTCGACGAGCTCGAGGCCGGCGCGCTGCGTCATGGTGATAGCTCCTCGTCTTCTGGCGCCACCGGCAGGGTGAAGCAGAAGTTTGCCCCACCCTCGTACGTGGTGTCCAGCCAGATCTGGCCGCCGTAGTGCTCGACAATCTTGCGGCACATGGCCAGCCCGATGCCAGTGCCGTCGTACTCTGACCGGCCGTGGAGGCGCTGGAAGATCACGAAGATCCGCTCGGCGTACTCAGGCTCGATGCCGATGCCGTTGTCGGCCACCGAGAATAGCCAGAAGCCCTGGTCCTGCTCGGCCACCGTTATCTCGATGACGGGCGACTTGGATGAGCGGAACTTGACCGCGTTGCCGATCAGGTTCTGGAACAACGAGGTCAGTAGCGAGAACTCAGCCTGCACGGAAGGCAGCTCAGCAGCCTCGATGACCGCCCCGGTGGCGCGGATCTCGGCGGCTAGGTTGACCCTGGCCTGCGACAGCGCGCTGGCGCACGACACCAGGACCGGTTCCGGATCGAGGCGCCCGACTCGGCTGAAGGCGAGCAGGTCGTCAATCAGCGCCTGCATGCGCTTGGCGCCGTCGACGGCAAACTCGATGTACTGGTCGGCCCTGGCGTCAAGCTGGCCGATGTAACGCCGCTGCAGCAGCTGGCAGAAGCTGGCCACCTTCCGCAGTGGTTCCTGCAGGTCATGCGAGGCCACGTAGGCGAACTGCTCGAGCTCGGAGTTCGATCGCTCCAGCTCGTGCGCCCTGGTCCGCAGCGCGATGTTCGCCGCCCGGACCGCCGACAGCTCTTTCAGTACCCGCTCGCGCATCCGGTTCACGTCTACCGCGAGCGTGTGGACCTCCCGCGGGCCGCTGGGGTCGACCTCGTGCTCGAGATCACCGCCGGCTACGTGACGCGCGTCGCTGGCCAGCCGGGCCAGTGGCCGGGTGGCAGCGGCGCGCAGGCCGACACCGAGAGCGATCAGCCCGAGCAGGAGCACGATGGCGATGGCGATCGCAGTGGTTTCCAGGACGGCGGCGGCGTCAGCGAGATTGGCCTCAGCGCTTGCCCGCTGGTCGGCCACGCTGCGCTGGAAAGCCGCGAGCGGGGCGCGCACGCTGTCGAAGACCGATTTCCCGGTAGCGACATTGCCGCCGGAAAGAGGACGGCCAGCGGCGCTGACCTTCGCGATGGCCGGGTTCGCGTAGCCGGACCGCCAGCTGTCGATCCGCCGCACCGTCACGGCTAGGTCAGCCTTCGCGGCAGGCAGGCCGCGCAGCAACGGCTCCAGCGAGTGCAGTTCGGATTTCTGATCCGCTATGCCAGAGAAGTACGGCTGCAGATATGGCCGCTGTGCGCTGAGCAGGTAGCCACGCAGGCCGGTCTCCTGGTTGAGCAGCGCGGAGTAGAGGCGCGAGCCGTGCAGCGCGGCCGGGTCGAGAACGTTCACGACCCGGTTCCTCGCAGTGTTCAGGCTGCCGATCGCGATCATGCCGACGACCACGGCGGCAACCACCAGGGTGATCAGCGTCGCCATGCCCGCCGCGATGATCCGGCCGAGTGGCCACCGGCTGCCCGGATCCTCGACGATGACCCGCCGGCGAACCGGGCCCGCCAGGCCGGCCGGGCGCCGCTCGCGATGCGTCGATCCGGGCGCGGCCCGCCTGGCGCTCACTGGAGTCATGGACGTGCGGTCGCGGCGCAGCCGAGCACCAGGACGGCGAGGTCGTCGTCGAGGTCACCGCCGTTCAGCTCACGGGCCTGGCCGATAAGCGCGTCGACGAGCCGCTCGTTCTGCTCCCGGAGAGGCGCACGGTCGGCCGGGTCCTGAGCGCGCTCCTTCTCAATCAGCTTGATCAGCCCGTCGCTGCCCAGTCGCTCCGGACCGGTCCCGGTCTTGCCTTCGACCAGGCCATCGGTGTAGATCAGCACCGACCAATCGGCACCGAGCTCGACCTCCGCACTGGGCCACTGCGAGCCGCGGGTGATACCCGGTGGCAGGCTGATCGGGGCCTGAAGTTCCCTGAGGGTGTCGGAGGTGATGAGCAGGGGCTGCGGGTGACCGGCCAGGTAGAGCCGTCCCGTCATGCGGTCGGGCGCGACCGACAGCATGCACATCGTGGCAAAGAGCCGCTCCTGGTGCCGCTCATGCTCCAGTACCTGCTCGACGGCCGTCAGTGTCTCGGCAGCCGGATTGCCGGCGAGGATCATCGTCCGCCAGGCGACCCGAAGACACACGCCGAGCGCCGCCTCATCCGGTCCGCGGCCGCAGACGTCGCCCACCACCGCGTGTACCCAGCCGTCCGGTGCCTCGACCACGTCGTAAAAGTCTCCCCCGAGCAGCATCTGCTGGCCGCCAGACCGGTACCGGGCGACCACCGAGAGCCGCTCGTCGGCTAGCAGCGGCGACGGCAGGAGACCGCGCTCCAGCCGGGCGTTTTCCGCTGCGTACAGCCTCGCCTCACCCAGCTGGCGCTGCGTCTCCTCGGCACGCCGGCGCTCGACCGCGTACCGCACCACCCGTTGCAGCAGGTATCCGTCGACCTGCCCCTTGACCAGGTAATCCTGCGCGCCGGCCGCGACGGCCTGCTCGCCCAGGTGCTCGTCAGCGATGCCCGTCAGGACGACAACGGCCAGGTCCGGCCTGAACTCCTGCAGCCTCTGCACGCCCTCCAGGCCGCGCGAGTCCGGCAGTTCAAGGTCAAGCAGGACGCATGTCTCATCGGTGAGCACCGCCCGTGCCTCGGCCATCGACCGAGCCCGGCTCATGCCGAACGGCTCGCCCGCGTCGAGCAGCAATTCGTTGACCAGCAGCGCGTCGCCGTCGTCGTCCTCGATCAGCAGGACGCGAATCCGCCCGGCCCGCGACGCGCGAGCAGGGCTGCTTGTGCTGACGTCCTCTGCCACCATCTCGACCCGCTCGTTCAATCTGCCTGTGTGCTCCCGTGATCGGGGTCCGGGCCAGCATACGGCCTGGCCAGCGGCGCAAACCGGCTCACTGAGAACCATTATTCGCCGCGTTCGCTGGTCAGGCGGCCTCTCGAGCGAGGCCACGCGGCTGTGACGCCGAGCATGAATCCGGGGTGATACGAGGGCGTAGCCGGTTTATGTGCCTCGGAACGGAGCGTCTGCGACAGCCGGGGGTCGGCGCGCGTCTGAGGCGAACCCGCTCGGTCCGGCCCGGAGGTACCCCGGCGATGTGCAATCCAAACGATCGCGGGTAGTGCCCCGGCGCGGGGTGGCAGTTGGCCAGCGCGGCTCCGAGTCCCCTTTCACTGCGACCGGCCGGAACGAGGCATGACGTCGTGAACGTCACACGCGAATTCGCTGAGCGCATTGCCAGCCTGGCGCAGCTGCTGCAGTCAGGCGACGATCCAGATGCGACGCTGCGTCAGCTGGCGGAGCTGGCGCTCGAGGTGATCCCGGGGAGCGCGGCGGCCGGAGTGGTGGTGGCGGGAGAATCCTCGTGGTCCCTCGCAGCCTCGGCGGGCTCGGTGACAGACCTGCACACGTTTCAGCTCCTGACTGGCGACGGGCCGGTAGCCGAGGCTCTTCGGTATGGCGAGGCTCGCCGAATCGATGACGCCACCAATGAAGATCGCTGGCAGAGCGTCCGGGCCGCGATGGCGAGCGAGAACCTGCTCAGCTGCCTGGTCCTGCCGCTCCGCACCGACCGCCGGTCAGGCGGAGCGCTCGCCGTGTACGGCCAGAAACCGGATGCCTTTGCGGGCGCCGCCCACGACATCGCGCTGCTCTTCGCAGCGCAGGGTGGTGTCGCCGTACGCAACGCCGCGCTGCATCGAGCGTGCCGCCGGATGGTAGAGAACCTCCAGACCGCACTCGCCTCGCGCGCGGTGATCGAGCAGGCGAAGGGCATCCTCGTGGCCGAGTACGGTTACCCTCCGGACGTTGCGTTCAAGCGACTGAGCGTGATCTCCCAGAGCAGCAACAGAAAGGTAAGGGACATCGCGGCAGACCTTGTCGAAGGCCGGATCAGGAAGGATCAGTTCGGGGCGTTTGGGGATGCCAGCCACCGGTAAGTGGTCAGAGTCGTAAGTGGTCAGAGTCGAGAGAGCCGCGGCGAAAGGGACGGCCCGTGACCAACGACACGGCACTCCACCGAACGCCGGCGCAGACCGTGCCGGCCGGCTGGGTCGACCCGGAGCTCGCGACGCTGACCAAGGATAGGTTCTTCGACCCGGCCTGGATGTACGAGCGAAAGTTCGACGGTGAGCGCTGCCTGGCCTACAAAGACCACGCCGGGGTCTCGCTGATGACACGGAACCGGCAGCGGGTCAACAGCACCTACCCCGAACTGGCGGCGGCGCTAGCAGCCCAGCAGACGACCGACTTCGTGATCGACGGTGAAGTCGTTGCCTTCGAGGGAAGCGTGACGAGCTTCAGCCTGCTCCAGCAGCGGCTCGGCGTGCGCAACCCCTCCGAGCGACTGATCGCCTCGGTACCCGTCGTTTATTACCTGTTCGACGTGCTGCGGGCGGACGGCCGGGACGTCAGGAGCCTCCCGCTGCGAGAGCGCAAGCAGGCGCTGCGATCACTCTTGTCGTTCGGCGGGCCGCTGCGCTTCACGGTGCATCGCAGCGCGGGCGCCGAGGCGTACTGGGACCAGGCATGCGGGCGCGGCTGGGAAGGGCTGGTCGTCAAGCGAGCCGACTCGCCCTACCGGTCCGGGCGGAGCCGGGACTGGCTGAAGTTCAAGTGCGAGAACAGCCAGGAATTCGTCATCGGCGGCTATACCGATCCGCAAGGCAGCCGCGCTGGTTTCGGTGCGCTGCTCATCGGCTATTACGACGGGGCCGGGCAGCTGGTCTACGCCGGAAAGGTGGGCACAGGGTTCGGCATGTCGGCGCTCGCGACGCTGCTGCAGGCGATGCAGCCGCTGGAGCAGCCGCGGCCGCCATTCGACCGGGGCGCGCTGCCGCGCTCCGGAGTGCACTGGATCCGCCCTGAGCTGGTCGGCCAGGTGGGGTTCTCGGAGTGGACCAGCGCCGGTCAGCTACGGCATCCCCGCTACCTGGGGATGCGCAGGGACAAGGAGGCCAGGTCGGTGACCCGCGAGCGGCCCGTATGAGGGAGGTTCTCACGCGTGCAGATCTCTAATCCCGACAAGGTGCTATTCCCCGACGACGGGCTGACCAAGGCTGACCTTGCTGATTACTACCGGCGGGAGGCGGACGCGATGCTCCCGTGGCTGCGCGACCGGCCCGTCGCGATGGTTCGTTATCCCGATGGGCTGCGCGGCGAGAGCATCATGCAGAAGAACGTGCCGCGTTACTTTCCCGACTGGATTCGTACCGCAGAGATACCGAAGCAGGGTGGCACGCTGCGCCAGGTGGTGTGCGACCGCCCCGACACCCTCGTGTACCTCGCCGGCCAGGCGTGCATCGAAGTCCACACGTTTCTGAGCCGGGTTGGCCGGCTGCAGAATCCCGACCAGCTCATCTTCGATCTCGATCCGCCAGCGGGCGCGCCGTTCGGCCAGGTCGTGACCGTGGCCACGGAACTGCGCAGCCTGCTCGAGGGCGAACTGGGGCTAGCTCCGTTCGTCAAGACGACCGGAGGTCATGGCCTGCACGTTCATGTGCCGCTGAGCGGGGCCGACGACTACGACGCTGCCAGGGACTTCGCCCTCCAGGTCGCTCGCACGCTCGCCGCCCGGCATCCTGATCTGGCGACCACGGAGCAGCGCCGGGCGAGCCGGGGTGGCCGGATCTACCTCGACGTCATGCGCAACGCCTACGGGCAGCTCGCCGTCGCGCCGTACTCCGTCCGGGCGAGGCCCGGCGCACCGGTGGCGACGCCGCTGAGCTGGACCGAGCTGGCCGACCAGGCGCTGCGGCCGGG
>DASQIW010000213.1:0-13544 GCA_035631375.1 Streptosporangiaceae bacterium | reverse complement strand
TGATGTCGGCGAGGTAGGCCTCGACGGAGTCCATCAGGTTATTGTCCCGCCGGTCCGGCTGAGCTCGTCCAGATAGCTGCGCAGCCAGGGCACGAACTCGTCCTTAATGTCTGGCCGCTCGCACGCGAACTTGATCAGCGTTCGCAGGTAGTCCAGCTTGTTTCCGGTGTCGTAGCGACGGCCGCGGAACAGCACGCCGTGCACGCCGCCGCCGTCGGTGTCCAGACCGCGCTCGGCCAGGATGCGCAGGGCGTCGGTGAGCTGAATCTCGCCGCCCCGGCCGGGCGGGATCTTGCGGAGCACATCAAAAACCGACGGGTCGCAGATGTACCGGCCGACCACAATCCAGTTGGACGGGGCGTCAGCGACGGCGGGCTTTTCCACCAGGTCGGTGACGACGACCACGTCGTCCTCGCTGGTCGCCTTGATCGTCGCGACCCCGTAGGACGACACGTCCTCAGGCGGGACCTCCATCAGCGCGATGACGCTCCCGCCGTAGTGCTGGCGAACCTCGATCATGCGCTGCAGCAGCTTGTCACGCGCGTCGATGAAGTCGTCGCCAAGCAGCACGGCGAACGGCTGATCACCAACATGGTCAGCCGCGCACAGGACGGCGTGGCCCAGGCCGAGCGGCTGGCTCTGCCGGACGTAGTGCATCGATGCGATCTCGGCCGATGCCCTGATGCGCTGCAGGCCGGCCAGATCGCCTTTGGCCTCGAGGACTTCCTCCAGCTCTATATTGCGATCGAAATGGTCCTCGATATTGGTCTTGCTGCGCGCCGTGACCATCAGCACATCTGTCAGACCCGCCGCACCAGCCTCCTCGACCACGTACTGGATGGCGGGCGTATCGATGACCGGCAGCATCTCCTTCGGCATTGCCTTGGTCGCTGGCACGAACCTGGTGCCGAGACCGGCAGCGGGGATGACGGCTTTAGTAACCGACGGTGAGTGAGCCATGCTGAGAACCTTAGCTAGAGGATCACGGGAGGACTCTTGCACGGTACAAGTCGCGACGATGGCGGCGGCCCCACGTCGTCCGACGTGCCACGCGACCCTGAGTCCTCTCCGGCTGGCGCGGACGCGCCGTCAGGGCTGACACTGCCCAGTTCGTCCCGAACAAACCAAAATGATTCGGCCGAACAGTGTGCCCGAGGTGCGTCCGTGCCCGAAGCTGCATTCGCGGGAGGCAGGCTAGGCGAGGCGAAGGCGGCCCTGCGGGCGCGCATTGTCGCCGAGCGGCGCGCCATGACGGCGGATCAGCGCGCTACTGCCGGGCGCCAGCTCAGGGACGTCGTGCTCGGCCTACCCGAGCTGCAGATGGCGGGTACGGTCGCGGCCTACGTGGCCGTCGGGACCGAGCCAGCCACCCAGAGCCTGATCTTCGCGCTCTGGAAACGCGGCACTTATGTCCTGCTCCCGGTCCTGATGCCCGATAGCGACCTGGACTGGGCTACCTACGAGGGGCCTGACTCTCTGGTGCCAGGGCCTCGCGGGCTGCTCGAACCCGGTGGGGACCGCCGGGGGGTAACGGCGATCTGCTCGGCTGACCTGGTCGTTGTGCCAGCCCTGGCGGTCGACCGGGCCGGGCGGCGGCTCGGCCGCGGGGGCGGTAGCTACGACAGGGCACTGGAGCGGGTGGGGTCAGCCATCATGACCGTCGCGCTTCTGTACGACGGCGAGTTGCTGGACGAGGTCCCGGCCGGAGGGCACGACCAGCTCGTCCGGGCAGCGGCCATGCCCGGCGAAGGAATCAGCAGGCTCGGCTAGCCGTTGCTACCATTTAGCAGTTCACAGCGGCGAGTGCTAACGCCGCAGAGGGAGGAAAACGTGCCGACGTACCAGTACGCCTGCACCGATTGCGGTGACCGGTCGGAGGTCGTCCAGCGGTTCAGCGACGACCCGCTGACGGTTTGCGCCCTCTGTGGCGGTAAGCTCCGCAAAGTCTTCTCGCCTGTGGGCATCGTCTTCAAGGGGTCGGGTTTCTACCGCACCGACAGCCGGAATGGCTCGCGCACCGTGACGGCCGGGAAGGACGTCGCCGACAGCGGGTCCAACGGGTCGGGTTCTGACAGCTCCGCCAGCACGTCGTCTTCGTCCTCATCGTCCTCGGACTCCTCAGGCAGCGGAGCTGCTGGCTCCGCCACCAGCGAGAGCAAGAAGTCGTCCGAGCCTGCTTCGACACCTGCCAGCTAGTCAGACCTGTACGGATCCGGTTCGCCCGGTACATTAACGCCGTGACTGGCGTGGCGGAGATCGGCGTTATCGGCGGTTCTGGGTTTTATGAGTTCTTCGACTCCGCCGACGAGGTGGCTGTCGACACCCCTTATGGCCCGCCCAGTGATCCCGTGGTCGTGGGCGAGGTTGCCGGGCGGCGGGTGGCCTTCCTGCCCAGACACGGCCGTGATCACCGGTTCGCCCCGCACCGGATTCCCTATCGCGCCAACCTGTGGGCGCTGCGCTCTCTCGGCGTCCGGCGAGTACTGGCGCCGACTGCGGTGGGCTCGCTGACCCCTGACTACGGTCCTGGCACCCTGGCGGTGCCCGATCAGCTCGTCGACCGCACGACTAGCCGCATCCAGACCTTCTACGAAACCGGCACCCCCGTGCACGTGCAGTTCGCCGATCCGTACTGCCCGGTCTTGCGGGTGAGCGCCATGCACGCAGCGCGGGCGAGCGGCTGGCAGCCGGCGCCGTCGGGCACCCTCGTCGTGATCGAGGGCCCTCGGTTCTCTACCAGGGCCGAATCCCGCTGGTATGCGGCGCAGGGCTGGACGCTGATCGGGATGACAGCGCACCCGGAGGCGATCCTGGCACGCGAGCTGGCCCTGTGCTACGCGAACATCGCGCTGGTCACCGATACTGACGCCGGAGTGGAAGAGGGCGACGGCGTCACACACGCCGAGGTGTTCCGGGTGTTCGCGGCCAACGTCGCCAGGCTCCGCGAGCTAGTCGTGCAGGCAATCGCCGCAGTGCCGGCGGAGCGAGACTGCCCCTGCCCGCACGCGCTCGACGGCCTGGCGCTGCCTTTCGAGCTGCCCTGACCGCTCAGGCGCGTGCGGCTGCCCGCCTAGTCCAGGTCGCCGTGCTCGATCCTGGCGAGCCTGCGCTCGCGAACCAGCTGGTCGAACTCGTGCTCCACGCGGACCTCACCGCCCGCCATCGCGGCGAACACGCCCGTCACGTCCCGCATGCTGACGATGCCGAGCAGTCTGCCTGCCTCGACGACCGGCAGGTGCCGGATCCACCTTGCGGCCATTTCCCTGGCGGCTTGCTGCAGCGGCATGTCGGGGCCCGCGGTGAAGACTTCCACTGTCATGACGTCGTCGACGGTTGACTTGTCCGGATCGGTACCGAGGGCGACGGCGCGGAGGATATCCCGCTCGGTGATGATGCCGAGCAGCTGAGCATCGTCGACAACGATGAGCGAGCCGGTCTGCTGGCGCCACATCCGCGAGGCCGCCGACCTCAGGCTGTCGTGGGGCGAGTCGGTGACCGCCGCCTGCGTCATGACATCTCTGACTTCCACTGTGCCGTTCCCCCGGTGCGCTGGTCTGCCTTGATGACACCCTATGGTCGCGGCCGGGGCGGGGGCGGTCGGCCCGTGTCCTGGAGGGCGCGCTTCCGGCTAGGCTTAGTCGGGATCCGGGCGGACGTCGCGGCACGTGACTGGCCTACCGGTCCGTGTTCGGCCCCGATAGCTCAGGCGGATAGAGCGACTGCCTCCTAAGCAGTAGGCCGCAGGTTCGAGTCCTGCTCGGGGCGCAACGATCGACATGCGATGTCCCGGCACGGCCGATGCTGCTGACGAGGAGTCCACGCCAATGCCCATGGTCGGCGAGTTCGTCACCGAGACGCTTGACTACGACGGTGGACGGCAGGTCACGGCGTATATCCCGCCGACTCCCGCCGAGGCAATTGTCTTCGCGGGTGATGGCCGGCTGATCACGTTGTGGGGGCGGGTCCTCGAAGCTGCCGACATACCACCCACAATGATCATCGGTGCACACCGAGTAGACGACGAGACCCAGCGGCTCCACGAGTACTCATCTGGCGAGAGCACGCCCACCTTCGCTTTCGACCCGCAACGATTCGCAGCCCACGAGAAGTTCTTTGTCGAGGACGTGCGCCGATGGACACAGTCGCGCTTCGGCGTCGTGCTGCCTGCCGACCGGGCTGCGGTGTTCGGTGTCTCGGCAAGTGGCGAGCTCGCGCTTGCGATGGGGCTTCGCCATCCCGACATCTATGGCGCGGTCTTTTGCGCGTCACCGGGCGCTGGTTACCGCCCGCCTGCGGTGATGCCGAGCTTGCTTCCGCGCGTGTACCTCGTCGCCGGCAAGCAGGAGCCGTTCTTCCTGAAGAACGCGACCCGGTGGGCGGACGCGCTGCGCGATGCTGGCGCTGACGTCGTCATGAACGAGCGGGTCGGCTCGCACGGCGACGCGTTCTGGAGACAAGAGTTCCCGCTAATGGTCTCGTGGGCGTTTGGGCGCTGATCACGCTCCCATCGGCCAGGGCCTAGCGCGCCACCGGCCGGGATACTCCAGGCGGTGCGGGGTAGTGGGCGATCGCCAGCGTGCGTTCGCCGGAGGAGCAGAGCTATGACCGGGATCATTGCGACCGCAGAAACGGATATCACCGCATCGCCCACGCGGGTGTGGTCGGCATTGACTGATCCGGTCCAGATCAAGCGGTACATGTTCGGATCCGAGGTGGAAACCGACTGGGAACCAGGCGGCACAATCGTCTGGAGAGGCGAATACCAGGGCAGGGCTTACCAGGACAAAGGCCGAGTCGTCGAGGTCGAGCCTGAGCGTCGTCTGGTCGTGACGCACTTCAGCCCCTTGAGCGGGCAGGACGACGTCCCGGAGAACTACCACACCCTGACGTACGAGCTTGAACCTCGCGGCGAGGGAACCCATGTGTCACTGAGCCAGGACAACAACGCCAGTGAAGAAGAGGCGGCGCATTCGCGAGATAACTGGGCTGCGATGCTGTCCGGGCTGAAGAGCGTCATCGAAGCTGGTTAGCGCCGGGCCAGGCTTGCCTTATGGCGGCCACTAATGGCGCCTCCACGGCCGCCGTGTCCGAGATGATGGTGCGGGCCGCCGCCAGCGAGTGTTACGCATCTCGCCCACGACGTGCGCGAGGACGTATACGTGCCAATAAGACGAGAGCACATTCACCGCGAATGGATCGCGGCATCAATCTCGCGAGATTATCGTCGGGGGTATGAAGCAGCCTCGTGCTTGGCATGCTGCCCGCGATGGCTGACGTCGGCGCACCACCCGCCGCAGGGACACTCGCCGCACTCCCGGGGGAGTAGAAGAGCCGTGGTTCGTGATGGTTCCGAGCATGCCCTTGCCCAGGTCGGCCGTCCCCGCACGGTGACCTTGGCGACTCGCGGCCTCGCCAGGCCTTCAGCCCAGAATGGCCACGCTCTGGCCCAGGCAAGAGTGCAGGCAGCAGCTGTCGCTCTGGCCCAGGCGAGAGCACAGGCGGCGACCGCATGGGCTCGCGCCGCACAACTGCTGGACGCTACAAAGGAGGCGGTGGCTGCGGCTCAAGCTGCCCGGCGGATCAGTGCAGAGGTGCGGCGCGAATGGCTCTCCTCGACCGCTGGCCGCGACCGGCTGCAGCGGTCTGAGTACGCGCGGCTGCTGGCCAGGCTCGAGACGATGCCAGTGATCGAGCAGGCCAAGGGCATCATCATGGCTCAATCGGGCTGCGGGGTGGCCGAGGCGTTCGACTTGCTGCGGCGGGCGTCGCAGCGGTCCAACGTGCCAGTTCGCGACTTGGCAGCACAGATAGTGGCCGGGGTCGTGGCACGCGCCGGACAGGCAGAGTCGCGTCATCAGGCATCCGGGCAGCACCCTGCTCGCACGGGGTAGCCAACGCCAGGGCGCAGACGTACCGGCCGGGCACGCTAAGCGTGCACACCGCGCAGCAAGCGCTCCACATGGCCCCGGCCGCGAGCTGGAACCAGGCGCACCTGACGAATCGCCCGCCAGGACTTGCCGGTGAGCAGGAACTCACCCGGGGCACCCGTCGCCGCGATGCCGTTCATGATCGCCTGTGGGTTACGCCAGTACCGCTCGGCTGCCGCTGTAGCGTCCACGATGTCGGTCACCTCCCCGGAGGCTAGGTCGATCCCGGCCAGGCAGAAGGTGCCGGCGACGTTTGCCCAGACAAGGCCTTCGGCCCAGGTGAGATCGTTGAGCCCCAGGACTCGTGCGCCCTGGCAGCGGACGTGCACGATCTCACGAGGCTCCAGTGTCTCCGGATCCCTGCGCACCAGCTCGCTCGTTCCGGCGCTGGTCACAACTTCGCGGGTGGTTAGCTCACCGGAAGGTCCGAGGGCGACCACGGCGCACATGCCCCATCCTTCGCGGTTGAAGCGAACCTTGTCTTGCAGCGTCAGGGAAGTCGCGTCCCACCTGAGCGCGACGAGCTCCTTCCAGGTGAGCTGCCAGATGCTGTCCCCCACTCGGCAGATGCCCTCCGCGAAGAACTCCTTTCCCAGCTGCACCCGCGCGTCCAGCGTTCCGCCTCGGTCCCCAGGGATACCGGATCGGCCGCTGGGCTTGCCGGCAGCCCATGCGTACCGCCGCAACTCGGACTGCCTGTAGTTCCCTACGGATTCCCAGACGGTTCCACCTTCGCTGAGCAGCCCCTGGGTAAACCCCCGCCCGGGGTGAGCCATCCCCCGTATCACCCGAACCCTGTAAGTCCGCACCATCCTCCGATTATCGTGCGAAGTCAGAGTCGGTCCGCGCCGCCAGCGGCCGGTGGGTGCGGCGACTGCCACCTCGGTCCCGTAGCGTCGCATCTTGTGACTGACCGGGAGGGCAAGCTGCGACTCGGCGCGGTCTTGTCCGCCGCTGTGAACGCGGGCCGTCGCTATTGGTGGCAGATTCTCGCCGTCGCTGTCCCGGTTTCGGTGTTCAGCGCGGGTCTCGAGATCGTGCTGGACCACTACCTGGACCCTTCCGATGCACCGCTGTCGATCTCGGCAACGCTGGCAGCGACGGGAGTCAGCCTCCTCGGCACGGTCTTGCTGTCGGGATATGTCTGCGGTCTGGTCGCTGCCACGGAGCACGGAAAGCCGCGGACCCTCGGCGAAACCGTGCGGGCACTGCCGTGGAAGCGGCTTGTCGTGGCGGACGTGCTGGTCACGGTCACGGTCGTCATCGGGTTGCTGCTTGTCATCGTGCCTGGCCTGGTGGCCCTCACCTTGCTGGCGATCGTCGGCCCGGTCATTGAGATCGAGCATCGGCAGGTGCTCAGTGCCATTCGCAGGTCGGTCCGCCTGGTTCGCCAGCACGTCTGGCTGGTGATCCTGCTGGCCACGTTGCCACTAGTCCTTGCTGCTGAGCTGGAAGCCGTGGCCCCAGATCCAGACAGGGCCGGCGAAATCGCGGAGTTCCTCGTCATCCGGGGTCTGGCCATGGGAATCGTTGAGGCCTGCCTCGCCCTGCTGCTGGTCGAGGTGTGCATCCACCTGATTGACGCAGACCGCCCGCGGGCACGCGGCCCAGCCCGGTCAGTGGTTCAGCGCGACGACTATGAGGAGGATGAACACGATCAGCACGACGATGCCCCGTAACGCGAACGTGCGGATCTCGCGCCACATGGAGCGGATCTGCGCGCGACGGGACCTGATTCCCAGGCGGGCCTGATTGGCCCGCGTTGCGTGCCACACCAGCAGCCCGGCGGCGATCGCAAGGAGGATAGCCAAGGTAAAAGACCGATCTGGGGGACAGCACCGGGTGCGTCTACCTCACCGCACGATGCTGCGACGTGTCAACCGGAGGCTCGCCACGCAGTGTGCACCGGTCCGTGCGCGGGCACAAACCGTGGGCTGGCGAGGCAGCGGCGATCAAGGGGCAAGCGCGATGGATGAGCCGATGGATCATGACGACATGACCAGGGCTCGGATCAGGCAGCACTGGGACGCCTCCGAGGGCGGGGACGTGGACGCTGAGCACGCGATCTACGCTGCGGACGCGGTCCTGGACTACCCGCAATCCGGGGAGCGGTACCTCGGCCGGTCAGCGATCCGAGCGCAACGCGGCGGTCACCCGGCCGAACGTCATTTCTCCATCCTGCGGATGCTCGGCGGTGGCAACCTTTGGGTGAGCGAGTGCGTGATCACCTATAACGGCGCACCGAGCTACTCGGTGAGCATCATGGAGCTCACCGACGGGCTCGTGACTCACGAGACGCAGTATTTCGCCGACCCCTTCGAGGCACCCGCATGGCGGGCAGCAATTGCCGAGCGCATCCCTGGCCGGGATCAATGAGTCGCGGCAACCGACGTGGTCAATTCACCTGGTCGGCCAGGTCCCGGTAGGC
The DNA here is from genome assembly GCA_035631375.1 of Streptosporangiaceae bacterium. Lineage (GTDB taxonomy): Bacteria > Actinomycetota > Actinomycetes > Streptosporangiales > Streptosporangiaceae > JAJYUU01. Next base: position 5,189 of record DASQIW010000213.1, on the reverse strand, counting down.
AGGGAAGAGTTCTTCCCACCGCGCCTTGCTGTCGCAGCGGTCCCGTCCGGCGATATGGGCGGCGAGATCCTCGACGTGAACCTGGATCCCGGCCCCGTAGGCGGCGAGCAGGTTTTCTGGCATGCCGCGTTCCACCCAGACCACCACCACGGCCTGGTCGCCGACGGCAGTCAGGGTGACTTCAATGATTCCCTCGTCCTGGTCTTCTCGCTGCCTGACCGTAAGCAGGAGCCGTCGCCGCGGCTCGCAGGCATCCACGCGCCCTGTGCCTTCCCATCCGCTGGCATGAAGGCGTGCCCGGTACTCGCCGCCGAGTCGCAGCTCGCCCTCAACATCGCCGTACCAGTGGGCGAGACGCGAGCGATCGGTGAGCGCCGACCACAGGTCCTCTACGTTGGTATCGATGCGGTCTTCCATGCGCACCACGCCCTTGCCACCTGCCGATCGCAGGCTGCCCAGTATGCGCGTGCCCGCAGATGCTGTGTCCATCTCGTGCTCCTTCCGTCTCGTCTCGCACAGGCCCGTTGTGTCCTCCCCGGCTCAGGCCTCTCCGGTGTGACGACGAACGGGCGCGCCGAGATGGACAGATCCGAGCAGGCTCGAGGCACTCTGCCACACGCACAGGCGCTATCAACAGCAGATCAGTAGGCCCGTATGGGTTGTCACCCGGAAGGTTCCGTCGCGGCCGAAGGGGATCCTGTCCACCGCCGCCGTCGTGAAGGCAGCCGCGTCGGGCATCGCCTGGGTGGCTCGCATGCTCGCGATGTACCGAGCTACCGGTTCGGGTCCGGGCAGCACCAGCTGGCCGACGAAGTCGTGCCGTTCGACCGTCTCAAACGACCCGGACAACAGCTGCTGGCCGGCATCCAGCGTCATCCACAGATTCGCCTGGTACTCAGCTCGGATACCCCGGTCGGGCAGGCCCAGCGCGGCTGCTGCCCCCGCGGCCAGCTCACCAAGCTCGGCGACGTGATCTGTGCCATTGAGCGTCACGAGGAGTCGGCCACCCGGCTTGGTCACCCGGCGGAACTCGGCTATCGCGGCGGCTCGGTCCGGCACGTGGTAGAGCATGTGCGGCGCCAGGACGACATCTGCTGCGCCATCAGACAGCGGCAGCCGCTGTGCATCGCCGACAGTCACGGCGGCGCTCGGGACCGCGGCCCTGGTGGTCGCCAGCATGCCAGGCGACAGGTCGACTCCCAGCAACCGGCCCATGTGCCCTCGCCGGGAGAGGCCGGCAAGGTACGGGCCGTTGCCGCAGCCGATTTCCGTGACGATCTCCTGCCCGGTCAACCCGGCCAGGTCCAGAACGCTGGCGACGAGGTCGATCCGCGGCTCCTGGTGCCTATAGATCGCTTGCCGCGCGGCCAGGTTGGTGTCGTCCCGGTACTGGATGCCGGTGAGATAACCGCGGTCAGTCAGGAAGTGGCAGGAGTCCCAGCCCTGCGACGGTGTGGCCGGCAGATGTCGTGTGAGCGCCTCACGGTACGCGTCGGTGCACATGGCTGCGATCGCCGGACGACTCAGCGCACTTCCTGGATACGGATCAGGTTGCCCGCAGGATCGCGGAAGGCGCAGTCGCGTACCCCGTACGGCTGGTCCGTCGGCTCCTGCACCACCTCGGCGTCGCAGGCCTGCAGCCGCTCGAAGGTGCCGTCGAGGTCATTGCTGGCCAGCAGGATCCAGCCGTAGGTTCCCTTGGCCATCATCTCGGTGATGGTGCGTCGCTCGTCCTCGGTAGTGCCGGGGTCGGTGGCTGGCGGCGCGAGGAGGATGGACGTGCCGGGCTGGCTGGCAGGGCCGACCGTTATCCACCGCATCGTGCCCCGTCCCACGTCCTGGCGGACCTCGAAACCGAGGGCGTCCCGATAGAAGGCCAGGGAGGCCTCCGGATCGATGTGCGGCAGAGAGCTCGCGTGGATGGTGATGTCCATGCGATCAGGCTAGATGGGCCCGGGGACCCGCGCTTCTCGATTCCTGACTGGCCTCGTCGCCTGTTTCGCCACGCACGGCGGCATCCCCGCTGCCGCGTGGTCTGTCTGGCGCCGGTACGCGCTGGGCGGCATCCCGACCAGCTCGGTGAAGCGAGTGCTGAAGGTGCCGAGCGACGAGCACCCGACTGCGAAACAGACCTCGGTCACGCTGAGGTCACCGCGGCGCAGCAACGTCATCGCGCGCTCGATCCGCCTCGTCATCAGGTAGCTGTACGGTGACTCGCCATATGCGAGCTTGAACTCGCGGCTGAGGTGCCCTGCGGACATGTGCGCGCCGCGGGCGAGCGCCTCCACGTCGAGCGGCTGCGCGTACTCCCGGTCGATCCGGTCACGGACACGGCGCAGAGTCGCCAGGTCGCGCTGGCGTTGCAGCGAGGTAGGTCTGCTCGTCACACGCCCGATCGTACGTCGCGCCGATCGATGCCGAGCCCTCCGTGGCGGACTGGGACCAATGGCTGTTAATCATGCTCACTGGTCTGTCCAGACCGCGTCGCGCAGGTGAAGAAGCGCCCGGACTTCTCGCACGAGCTGGGGCAGGTCCCGGTCTGGGTTTCCCAGCAGCTCCTGAACGCTGTCCAGGCCGGCCCTGTGAACAAGGCGCTTCTCGTTGAGGATCCATTCACCAGCAGCAGCCAGACGGCCCTGCGCCGCAGCCAGCACCGCCTGGCACAGGTTCGCCATGCACGCGACCCTGTCCCCGCGACCGGCCTGAACCTCGGCGAAGTGCAGCGCGCCCCCTGCCAGCCGAGACCACGCCACGGGCGCGGTCTGGCGCAGCATCGGCGGGAAGGTCGGCTGCGGCAGGTCACCAGTCAGCACCTTGCCGAGAGCAAGCTCACCGGCCAGGACGTACGTTGCGATACCAGCGACGTAACCCACTTCGCGCTCGATCGTGAACTGCCCATTCGCCGCGGCCGCGGTCCAGCTCAGAACCTCGTCGAGATCCCTGTAGATCAGATCAACCTTCGTGCCGTCGATTGTCAGCCAGGCTCCGCCGTTGACGATCGTCCCCCACTCGCCAGGTGCGAACACGCGCCCTGGCCAGCCCAGCGCCTCTACATCGGCCGGATCAAGCTGTCCCTGGTAGTAGAGCCCGAAATCCCAGTCCGAGCCGTCGACGGCAGTGTTCGTTGCTCTCGACCCACCGAGCGTTACCGCCACCACACCCGGGATCGCGGCCAACTGGGTAGCGATGAACTCCACGAGGCGAGTGTCGCACCAGGCTGTCGGGGCAGGCGATCGCATTTCTGGGCGGGCGGGACCGCCACTCCGGCTGATTGGGCGCCGGGCTGAACCGCCCCTTTTACCTCGCGTGGGCAGGCAGTCCTGGGACGCGTTCACAGCGGCCGACGCTGTGCCGCCCACTGGATGCCACGACGGATGAGCTCCTGATACAGCGGTGTGAGCCAGGGACCGCGGCGGTCCGGTGCGTCGGGCATGCCGCGCCGCGGGACGTCAAAGGGCCGATTGCAGTGGCCGAGGGCCAGATAGAGCACGCCGCCATCGCCGACGCGGTTGCGGTACATCAGCGGCCGCAGCGCCTCGGGATACGACTGAGAGAATGCCTCGCCACCCCAGCGAGTTTCGAGCAGCACCTCGAAGTCTGCGTGCTGCTCGATGACGTACAGCTCGTCATCGACTTCAAAGGCTGGCTCCAGCCCGGCCATCAGCGGATCGTCGGGCAGCGAGACGGTCACCTTGTAACGCATATACGGCGGGTGGGCGATGAAGCGGCTTCCGAGGATCCCGGGCAGGTGGGGGTTGTCGCGAACCGAGTTGCTGCCGTGGATTGCGAACCAGCGTCCGCCGTGCTCGAGATAACGACGGAGCGCCTGGCATTGCGCATCTGCGACCGGCACCTGTGAGGTGTAGCTCACGAGCAGGTCGCCTGCTTCGAGCGCGTCTGAAGTGTCGTAGTTGTTGTAAACGTCGGCACGGATGTCGCCCGCTGCATACAGCGCATCCAGCAGCGCACGGCGAGCAAAGTCGTAATCGTGATTGCGGGCCGGGCTTCCGCAGACCACGTTGGCCAGTAGCGGCTTGCTCATGTCGTCAAGTTACTCCGGGCCAGCACCGATCAGTAGAGAGAAGGCTTGTCGGCGATCGACCAAGGGACGCCGGCCGTATCGCAAGAAGTTGCCGCCTGCCCTGGGCAGGCTGCTGGCGGTCTAATTCCGGCTGGCGATCTTCACGCCGTGCTGGGCAACAATCTGCCAGCCCTGAGGTCGGCGAACCCAGACCTGGAGTACGTCGAGGATCGCGCCGTAGTGCGAGTCGCCCCGGAACGGCTCGGCGTAGCGATACACCGAGCTTCCCGACAAGAGCGCGACGTCGCCGAAGCTGCGAACCGAGAGGCCCTCGTGCTCGATAGCCCTACGGCGAGTCTTGATTCCTGCGATCCAGGATTCCTTGTCCTCGGTCGTACCGACTGAGTGCGTGTACAGGAAGTCGTCGGCCACGACCCTGTCCAGCGCGTCCCAGTCCTCCGCAGCTATTGCCTCGCAGCGGCGCTCCTCTGCGGCGAGGACGTCCCGTGTCACGTCGTCGGACAACTTCGCTCTCCTGGAGGCTGGAGGATTCCGAGGCCCGGCGACGACCCTCGGAATGAGCACCTACGGGGCGGGATTCTGAGTCTGACCTGCTGGTGGCTCATCGTGGCCAGACGGCTGGCCGTACCCTCCGGACGGCTGCCCCTGCTCGGACGGCTGTCCGAACCAGGACGCGGGGTCGTAGCCCGACGCCGGCTGGCCGAATCCGTCCTGCTGCCCATAGCCCGGAGCTGGCTGACCGTAGCCCTGAGGGGGCTGACCGAACCCGCCCGGCTGGCCATATCCAGGAAGCGGACCCTGGAAGCCGCCTGCCTGCTGCCTCGCCTGGCCCGCGGACCGATCGCGGAAGAACTGGACGATCATGAGAATCGGCAAGATAAAAGCGTAGAAGAAGAGTATGTAGTGACTGCCGTGGAACAAGACCAGCAGGTAGAGCCCGTAGAGGGTGAAGCCCGCGCCCAGAATGGCATTCCACACTCTTCTCGTCCTGCTCTGCCAGCTCCTGATGCCGGCCAGCACGAGCATCGCTACGCCGCTGAGGACCAGGAACACCGCATAGGTATAGAACAAGGCCGGACTATTCACGGCAATACCCCGCAATCCCTGATGCCTCGGGCGGTCGAAGTGCAAGGCATTCAACCATATG
>DASQIW010000212.1:0-4008 GCA_035631375.1 Streptosporangiaceae bacterium | reverse complement strand
CTGCTTATGCCATGCGTAAGATCGCCAAGCGGGCGCAGCCGCAGTTCATCCGGCAGTGGCGGGGCACGGGCAGGCTGAACGGGCACATCGAGGAGATGTACACCGGTCACGCGCTCGTCACTGCGTACGGCCAGCGCGAGGTGGCGATGCGGACCTTCACCGAGCAGAACGAGGCGCTGTTCAACGCCAGCTACCGCGCACAGTTCATTTCCGGCACGATCCAGCCGGTGATGATGTTCATGTCGAACCTCAACTACGTGCTCGTGGCGGTGGTGGGCGGTCTGCTCATGGCCAGCGGCTACCTGACGCTCGGCGCGGTGACGGCCTTCATCCAGTACTCGCGCCAGTTCAGCCAGCCGCTCACCCAGGTTGCCAGCATGGCTAACCTCCTGCAGTCCGCGGTGGCGTCTGCCGAGCGGGTGTTTGCCCTGCTGGACGCGATCGAGCAGGCGCCGGACGCAGTGGTGCCGGCCCGGCCGGACGCGGTGGCTGGCCGGGTCGAGTTTGACGACGTGTCGTTCCGGTATACGCCCGACCGGCCGTTGATCGAGCACGTGTCGCTGACGGTCGAGCCCGGTCACACTGTGGCCATCGTCGGGCCCACAGGCGCCGGCAAGACCACGCTGGTCAACCTGCTGATGCGGTTCTACGAGATCGGCTCGGGTCACATCCGGCTCGACGGCGTCGACACCGCGACCATGAGCCGCGAGGAGCTGCGGTCCCTGACTGGCATGGTTTTGCAGGACACCTGGCTGTTTGGCGGCACGATCGAAGAGAACATCGCCTACGGCCTCGACGGCGCCACTCACGAGCAGGTCGTCGAGGCGGCTCGGGCCACCTACGTGGACAGGTTCGTCCGTACGCTCCCGGACGGATACGACACCGTGCTGGACGACGAGGGCACGAACGTGAGCGCAGGGGAGCGCCAGCTCATTACCATCGCCCGCGCCTTCCTGGCCCGGCCTGCCGTGCTCATCCTGGATGAGGCAACCAGCTCGGTCGACACCAGGACTGAGGTCCTGATCCAGCACGCGATGGCGTCGCTGCGGGCAGGGCGGACCAGCTTTGTCATCGCCCACCGGCTGTCCACCATCCGGGACGCGGACGTCATCCTGGTCATGGAGGACGGCCGCATCGTCGAGCAGGGCACGCACGAGGAACTGCTGGCGGCTGGCGGCGCCTACGCCCGGCTCTACCAGGCTCAGTTCGCGCAGGCGATGGCGGAAGTGGCCTGACAGGATGCTGGACCTGACCGGCGCGGCATTCGCCGCCCGGGTGTGCGCAGCCTTCGGACTGCCCGACGATGCCGCCCGGTTACGGCCGCTGCCTGCCAGCTCGACCCGGCTGTGGGAGCTGCGTGCAGGCGGGGACCTGTTCGCGGTCAAGGAGTTCGCCTACCAGCACCAGGCCCCAGGCCGGGCAGCCGGGCTCGCTGCAGCAGCCGCGTTCGAGTACAGCGTGTGGCGCGTCGGCACAGTCGTCATGCCTGAGCCGCTTCCGGCCACGGACGGCGGCCTCATCACCAGCCTGGAAGGCTCGCGCGGCAGCGTCGTCGCGGTGCGCGTGCACCGCTGGCTCGAGGGCCGGGCTGTTTCGGCGCCGGCGGACGAGCGGACGGCGGCGGCGGCCGGCGACGTGCTGGCCGCGATCCAGTCCTCGGGGGCTGCCCACAGCTCTATGGAGGGCGGCAGCCTGACCTGGTGGAGCGAGGATCTCGAGGAAGTGCTCCGCCGGATGGTCCGGGCGGGGCTGCTGCCGGCGGCGCGGGCACGCAGCGCAGCCGCGAGCCTCGACGTGGCGAGGTCGGTGCTCGCGGCGGGGGAGCGGCTGCCGGGACCCTGGATCTACACCCACAACGATCACAAGCCGGAGAACAGCCTGCTGGCTGCCGGCCGGGTGGCGGTGCTGGACTGGGATGAGTGCGGCCACTGTCACCCGCGGCTGGAAGCGGTCGAGTCCGCGCTGCGGTGGGCTGGCGTCGGCGACGGCGAGCCCGATCCGGCCGCGTTCCGCGCGTTCCTGCGCGGCCACCAGCGCGCGTCGGGTGGGCTGGATGACCTTGGCCCGGCTGACTTCGCCAAGTTTGTGGCGGCGCTGGCCGGCTGGCTGGGGTTCGTCGGCAGCAGGGCGCTCGGTGAATTTGACGACACCGACGCCGAGAGGGCTACGGCAGCGGACATGGCCGTCAGCACACTCGGCGCGCTCGACCGTACGCTGGACTCGCTGGAGCGCTGGGCGAAGTTCGCCGCGTAACCCGACCCGGTCGGCGGGCACTCGGCGGGCACAGGGACGAGAGCGAGGCGTGGGCGTTGGACTATCGGGAGATCAACCGGAAGGTCATCGAGCAGTTCCGGGCCGGCGGGGAGATCGACGGCATGCACCGGGACCGGCTGGTCCTGCTGACGACGATCGGGGCGAAGACCGGCCAGCCCCGTACCACGCCGATGATGTTCCATCAGGACAGCGACCGGCTGCTCGTCATCGCCTCCAACGCGGGCGCGCCGAAGGATCCGGTGTGGTTCGGCAACCTGGTCCGCCAGCCCCGCGTCACCGTCGAGGTCGGCGATTCGAGGTACGAGGCACTGGCCACCGTCCTGACCGGAGCCGAGCGCGAGGAGAAGTGGGCCGTGCTGAAGGAGGCCTACCCGTTCTTCGCTGATCACGAGCGGCAGGCCGGCCGCACCATCCCGGTCGTTGCGCTGACGAAACTGGCGGACGGCCAGTAGCGGTGCGTACGAGGATGGACGTATGGCTGCCCGGATCGGCAACATCACTTTCGACTGCGACGACGTGCTGAAGGTCGCCTCCTTCTGGTCCGCGGCTCTCGGTCACCCGCTCGATGACGGCAGCAGCGAGTTCTTTGCCACTATCGGCGGAGCCGACCCGGAGCGGCGGGAGCCGGCGTGGTACTTCAACAAAGTGCACGAGCCGAAGCAGGCTAAGAACCGCGTTCACGTCGACCTAGTGGATCAAGACCCGGACGCTGTTGACGAGCTGGTCCGGCTTGGTGCCACTGTCGTGGGCGAGCATCAAGTGCGGAGCGTCGGCCACCGCTGGACCGTGATGGAGGATCCTGAGGGCAACGTATTCTGCATCGCTGCCAAGGCCTTCACAGGCTGAGGATCGAGACGGAGTGCCATCGCATGCCGTACGGGTACATCGGCTCGATGCGGACGAGGACGGGCCGCAGGGACGAGGTCGTCCAGATTCTGCTGTCCGGGGCAGACGGCCTCCGTGCGGCGGGCTGCCAGTTGTACGCAGTGGGGGTCGACCCGGCCGACGCCGACGTCATCTGGGTCACCGAGATCTGGGTCACGGCTGAGCGGCACGACGCGTCCCTGCAATTGCCCGAGACCCGGGCCGCAATCGTTACGGCGATGCCCATGCTCACGGGCGAATTCTCCCGGCAGGAGCTGACTGTCGTCGGCGGGCTTGGTGTGGCAACAGCTTGAGTCGAGCCCCTGAGAGGCGCAGAGCGATCAGACACAGCCGGACGGGCGGACCCGCGCCTAATTCAGGTTGTCGCCCTCGCTAGAGCGGCTTGGTAGCCGCGCCAGGATCTCAGCCAGCTGCGCGTCGACGTGATCGAATCGGACGTCATGGCCGTCGAGGCGGGCGTCGATCTGGTCGAGGTGGGCGTCGATCTGGTCAAAACGGCGCTCGTGCCCCACAGCCTTAGCCCGCAGGTCCAGGACCGAATCACCGATGGCCCGGATATCTTCCTTGAGGCTGTCAATCCTGGTGTTTGCATCTGGCATGTCGTCACGGTAGCCACAACCACCGACACTTTGTCCGGGTACGCCGCAGGTACTTCTCTCCGCCATGTTAGGAGTCTCCTGTTCTGCGGCCGTGGGTACGACGACCAGTCTGACGGAAGTCGCAGCCTGCTGCCGGGCGGTTCGAGAGTCGCCACCAGGCAGCCCGTTTCCTGATCTTGATGTTGATTTTCGGAGCGCGCCCTAGGATCCGCCAGCGGAACAGGACATAGTGGACGAGGAGAACGCGGCG
>DASQIW010000211.1:0-10270 GCA_035631375.1 Streptosporangiaceae bacterium | reverse complement strand
ACCTGGCCTACGCGCCGGACTCCGATGGCGACCTCTACCTGCGTTCCGAGGTGCACCGGCACGTCGGGTTCTACTTCCTGGTGGAGGACGAGCAACCCACGCAGGCGGTGCGGCACCTCCAGCTCTCGCTCGACCTGCGGGTGGAATTCGGCGACCCGCGACGCATCCCGAGCGGGCAGGTGGCGCTGGCCAGGGCCGAGCTGGCGGCCGGCCACCGGGAGCGGGCCATCGAGCTCCTGACGAACGCGGTGACGCGGGCCAGTGAGGCTGGCTTGCTGGCCGAGCGAATAGCAGACGCCGAGCGCGCGCTGCTCGAAGCCCAGGAAGAGACCAGCGAGGGTGACTGCTGACCGCGGTGCCTAGCGGAAATCGCGGCTGCGCGCGGCTGCCACCACACGCAGCCGTTCCAGCCGGGTGGCGAGCAGGCTGACCGCGCCGTCCAGTCGCTCGACCCGGCCGTGCACGAGAAGGGCATTCGCGCTGACGCCGATCGAGCGGAAGCGCTGCCACACGTGCGGCGGGATGATGATGTTAGCCATCCCGGCCTCGTCCTCGAGGCTGAGGAACACCACGCCGCGTGCTGTTCCCGGCTGCTGGCGATGGGTGACCAGGCCGCCGACGACGACGTTCCGCCCGTTGGCCGCGGCCGTCAGGCTCGCCGTGGGCAGCACTCCCCGCTCGGCCAGCAAGCCGCGGATGTGCTCGATCGGGTGCGTGCCGTAGGTGCCGGTAGCCCACAGGTCGGCGAATGTCTCCTCGGCCGCGGTCATCGCCGGCAACGGCGGCGCGGTCATGCCCAGCGTCGTGCCGGGCAACTGGCCAGGCCGGATCGTCGCCGCGGCCCCGGCCGCCCACAGCCCCTCCCGTCGGCTCACGCCGAAGCAGCCGAACGCCCCGCCCATCGCCAGCGCCTCGAGCGCGGCGCCGGACAGCGTGGTACGCCGGGCGAAGTCCTCCAGATCCGCATACGGCTGACCGGCCACAACCTGCTCGGCCGCGGTGGTGCCGAGGTTACGGACCTCCGACAGGCCGAGCCTGATTACCGGCTGGCCCGGAGCCGGCTGACCTCCTGACGGAGGATCAGCCTGAACGACCCCGTTCCCGGGCTCTTCTGATTTTTCCAGGGTTGCCTGCACGCCGCTGACGTTCACGTCCACGCCACGGACCTGCACGCCGTGCCGGCGCACGTCGCTGATCAGGCTCGCGGGCGCGTAGAAGCCCATCGGCTGGGCGCGCAGCAGCGCGGCGGTGAACGCGGCCGGGTAGTAGCACTTCAGCCACGCGCTCGCGTAGACCAGGTAGGCGAAGCTGATCGCGTGCGACTCGGGGAAGCCGTAGCTGGAGAAGGCCAGGATCTTCAGGTAGATGTCCTCGGCGACATCCGGCGGGATGTCCCGCTCGGCCATCCCGGTGAGCAGCCGGCCGCGCAGTTCCTCGATCCGCTCCGGCGCGCGCTTGGAGCTCATCGCCTGCCGCAGCCGGTCGGCCTCGGACGGGCTGAACCCGGCGCAGTCGATGGCGATCTGCATCATCTGCTCCTGGAACAGCGGTACCCCGAGCGTCTTGCCGAGCGCGTGCGCCATCAGCGGGTGCGGCAGGTGGGATTCCTCGTCGCCGTGCCGACGGCGCATGTACGGGTGCACCGACCCGCCCTGGATCGGGCCCGGCCGGATCAGCGCGACCTCCACCACAAGGTCGTAGAACTTCTCCGGCCGCAGCCGCGGCAGCGTCGCCATCTGCGCCCGCGACTCGACCTGGAACACCCCGACGGTGTCAGCGGCCTGCAGCATCACGTAGACGCCGGGATCTTCCTGCGGGATCGAGTGCAGGCTCCAGCGGACGCCGTGCGCCTGCTCCACCAGGTCGAAGCAGTCCCGCAGCGCGGTCAGCATGCCGAGTCCGAGCAGGTCGAACTTGACCAGGCCCGCGTACGCGCAGTCGTCTTTGTCCCACTGCAGCACGCTGCGGTTCGGCATCCGCGCCCACTCGACCGGGCACACTTCGCCCACCGGCCGGTCGCAGATCACCATGCCACCGGAGTGGATGCCGAGATGCCGTGGCAGCCGCTGCATCTGCTCGGCCAGCTCGACCACGGCGTCGGGCACGCCGGCGTCCGGCGGGACCGGCTGGCCGGGCGCGTAGCTGCGCGGGCCGACCTGCCGCGACCACTCGTCCAGCTGGTCCGGCTCGTAGCTGAGCGCCCGGCCGGCGTCCCGCAGGGCCATCCGCGGCCGGTAGCTGATCACGTTCGCCACCTGGGCCGCGCGCTCCCGGCCGTAGTTCGCGTAGACGTGCTGGATGACCTCCTCGCGCCGCCGGTGCTCGATGTCGAGGTCGATGTCGGGCGGGCCGTCCCGGCCCTCCGACAGGAACCGCTCGAACAGCAGCCCGTGCTGGACGGGGTCGACGCTGGTGATGCCGAGCGCGTAGCAGACCGCCGAGTTCGCCGCCGATCCCCTGCCCTGGCACAGGATGCCGTTGTCCTCGCAGAACTCCACGATCTCGTGCACGATCAGGAAGTAGCCGGGGAAGTTGAGCGCCGCGATGACGTCCAGCTCGCGGGCGATCTGCGCGTAAGCGCCGTCGATGCGCTCGGCCTCCACCGGGCCGTAGCGGCCGGGCGCCTTGCGCGCGACCAGCTCGCGTAGCCAGCTTGCCTCGTCGTAGCCGTCAGGGACTCCGAAGTCCGGTAGCCGCGGCGCGATGACGTGGAGGTCGAAGGCACACTGGGCGGCCAGCTCCACCGTCCGCTCCGCGATGCCGGGGTAACGGCGCAGCCTGGCAGCCATCTCCGCGCCCGAGCGCAGGTACCCGCCACCGGATGCGGCCAGCCAGCCGTCCATCTCGTCCAGGCTGGACCGGGCCCTGATCGCGGCCAGCGCCTGGGCCAGCCGGGCGTCCTGCGGCGCGGCGTAGTGGACGTTGCTCGTGGCGATGGTGTCCAGGCCGGCCGTGTACGCGAGCGCGGCCAGCGCGTCGTTGCGCTCGTCGTCGGCCGGGTCGTCGCCGATGGTCAGCTCGACCCTGACGTTCGCCGGACCGAACGCCTCGGTCAGCCTGGCCAGCTCCCGCGCGGCGGCGGCAGGCCCTCGTGCCGCCAGCGCGGCGGGCACCGTGGCTTTGCGGCAGCCGGTGAGGATCACCCAGTGCCCGTCATGCGCGTCGGCGAGCGACGGCTCGTCGTAGCGCGGCATGCCTTTCTCCCCGCCCGCCAGTTGCGCGGCACTGATGACCCGGCACAGCCGCCGGTAGCCCTCCGGGTCGCGGGCCAGTACGAGCAGGTGCCGGCCGGCCGGGTCGGGAACGCCGGTCCGGCCGCCGGGCACGCGATCAAGGCTGAGCTCGGCGCCGAAGACAGTGCCGAGGCTGATGCCGTCCTCCCGCAGCCGCGCGGCCGCCTGGGCGAACTGCGGCACCCCATACATGCCGTCGTGGTCGGTGATGGCCAGGGCGGACAGGCCGCGCGCCGCCGCCTCGCGCACCAGGTCAGACGGGCTCGACGCCCCGTCCAGGAAGCTGTAGGAGGAGTGACAGTGCAGCTCGGCCCACGGCAGCCCCGGCTGGCGGGCAGGCTCGGCCGGCAGCCGGGTCACCGGGCGTGGCAGGCCCGGCGGGCCGTCCGGCTCCCCCGGCCCGCTTGCCTCGCTGCCCGTCCCCCAGGACAGGCGGCGCTCGAATTCCCGCCACGGCACCGGCGGGTTATCCCAGCCCATCGGCCGCCCCCTGCTGCTCCCGGCCCACACTGGCCTGGTCCGGCTCTACTCGATCAGCCTAACGATCCGTACTGACATTTCCAGCTCATACTAGAACTTAGATTCGACAACCTGGGACCACACCACACCAGGCCAGCGAAGCCCGCAGCCGGGGGCGGACGAAGCGCCCGCCCCCGGCTGTCCCCCGTCTCTGAGGCTTAGCCTGGTAGCTGCCCTGGCCCCTCGACGATGGCCTGGCCGAGCAGGGCCGCCCAGCCCAGCACCTGGCCCTGCTTGAGGTACCTGGTGCCATCCGTGCCGGTCATCACGTGGTCGCGGACTGCCACGTCCTTGAAGCCCATGTAGGTGTAGGTGTAGGGATCGATCACCAGCTCAAGCTTGTAGTAGCCCTCCAGCACCATGAAGAATCCCAGGCCCTGGCGTCCGGCGAGGTCGGTGGCGCTCTCGAACTGCACGCCAGGTAGCTGCTGCAGGACGCGGTACAAGGCGGCGGACAGTTTCGGCGGTACCACGACGCCATCCGTCTCACCGGCGTCGAGCAGTCCGTCGATTGCCTGGAAGATCACCTGCGACCTGTCCCCCGCGAAGTCCGGCCCAGCGTTCTGCGCCAGGACATCCTCCAGGGCGGCCGGGGCAGTAGGGAGCGAGTCCAGATACGAGTAGGTCACGCTCTTCCAGCCGCCCAGTGTGGTGCCCTGGCAGCCGGGGCCGTAGTAGCCAGTTGTCATGACGCTGAGCGTCCCGGTGATGGTCGTACCGGGCGCTGTAGTCGCTGGGACCGACGGAAGACTCGCGCTAGCGCACTGGTCGCCGCGAATCCAGGCCAGGTCGATCTGGCGCTTGTCCGGCGGGCCGAACAGGTATCCTCCCTCGCCCTCTGCCGAGTGGGCTGACTCAGTTTTCACCGCAACCCACTCGTCGGGCTTCGGTGCGCGCCCGGGCATGGCGGCCGCGGCGCGGGTGACATAGGTGATCAGCTGCGTCTCGCTGGTCGCCCGCCCATAGCTCGGGTGAGCAGTGCTCGGCCACTGTGCGGCCGGCCGGCCAGACCACGCCACCGTGTACGCCCCGCCGTGCCCGGCAATGCCGGATAGCTCGACGCCTGCGTAGGCACCGGCGCCGACGGCGGCCGCCAGCACACCTGCGATCACCGGCCGGAACGCCGGGCGGAACCCGGGCCGGAAAGCCGGGCCGCGGCGGGGCCGTGGCGCGCGATGCCGCCGGCCGCCGTCCGCTGCCTGCTGTCGGGACGCGGCGATCTCCGTGAGCACGGCGCTCTCCACGCGGGTGCTGGCCGTCAGCGGGACCTCATCCCGCAAGGACGCCAGAAGTTCAATCTCGTTCACCGAAGGTCTCCTTCGTTCATCTGCGCGGGGTTGAGGTCTGCGAGCTGCTCGCGCAGACGGCGGCGAGCTCGGCTGATGCGGGACTGAACCGTGCCGAGCTGCACGCCCGTCGCCCTCGCGATCTGGTCGTAAGTGAGGTCGGCCCAGGCCTGCAGCAAGAGGGCATCGCGCTGGGGCTTCGGCAGGCGGGACAGTGCCGCGGCCAGCCTCGGCTTCACCGCACTCGCCGTCACCTGCGCATCAACCCGGTCGGTGAAGGGCTCGGTGACCGGGTCCGCCCCCGTGCGGGCGAGCAGCCTGAGCTGTTTCGTCTCGCTGCGCCAGTGGCGGTGGCACAGCCGGGTTGCGATGCCGTACAGCCACGGCAGGCAGTCGCGGCCGTCGCCGGAGTAGCCGGCTCGCTGCCGGAAGGCGACCAGGAATGTCTCCGAAGCCACGTCTTCGGCGGCATCGGTGCCGAGGCGGCGGGTCACATACCGGGTGATGGCCGCCGCGTGCCGGTGGGCGACGATAGCGAACTGCTCTGGGTCAGACAGCGAGTGACGGATGACAGTTGCGTCGTTGTCTGCGGTCGAGGTGGCGAGGCCGGTACGAACACTCGCTGGCAGGTGCCACACAACACCTTCGTCGTCACGTAACACAGGCGACCTTTCGCTCATGGATAGGACACCTCTCTATGCCAGGACGTGCCAGCCTTGTTCCCGGTCCGACCAGCCTGCGCGGTAAATAGCTGGGCCACCGCCCGCCAGGCAACCACAATGCCGTCATGACGAGCCGTATATCTCACACGTCGTTCGACGCCATCGACGCCTACGCGCAGTCGCTGTTCTGGTCGCAGGTCCTCGACTTCACCGAGGACCCGGACGACCCGAACCTGCCGGGACACGAGGAGTGCCTCATCACCTCACGAGACTCCAGCGAGCTGCTGCTGTTCATCACCGTCCCGGATGCTAAACACGCGCAAGTCAAGAACCGGGTCCATCTCGACCTGCGCCCGGCCGACCGCTCGCGCGAGGAGGAGGTGGAGCGGGTCATCGGCCTAGGCGCTACGTTTCTGGCCGACTTTCGCAGGCCCGACGGCAGCGGCTGGATCACCCTGGCCGACCCGGAAGGAAACGAGTTCTGCATCCTGTCACGTGAGCCTGCGGGAACCGGCGCCACGACCTGACCAGCGGGAGGGGCTTAGGTGTCGGCGGGCCAGGCGGCCTCAGCTGGAGGGCCGGCGGCTAGTGCCTGGCCGCTGATGAGCACGCGTAGCTGTTCGAGGCTATTCGAGATGGCGTCCTTTTGCCGGTTCAGCTCGTCGACCTCGAGCTGGGCGGCGGCCCGGTGCCGCTCGAGCTCGGTCTTGGTGTCGGCCATCAGCTGATCGGCCTGCGCCTTGACCTGGGCGGCCAGGGCCTTGGCCTGGGCGACGATCTGGTCGGCGTTCTGTTGAGCATTGGACGCCAGCTGCTTGGCTTGCTGCTCCGCCTCCCGCCGCGTGTGGTCGGCCTGCCTGCTGGCCTGATCGGCTCGCTGCTCGGCCGTGGCCGCCCGCCGCTCGGCCTCGGTAACCAGCTTCTGCGTCGCAGCCTGCGCCGCCGCCAACCGCTGCGCCTCCTGCCGCTCGGCCTCCTCCCGCCGTGAGGCGAGTGCAACCTCGAACTCGGCCTCCGCCAGAGCCCATTTCTCCGCCACATCCTGGTCGGCCATCGCCCGCAGCCTTTCGGCCTCCCGCTCGGCCGTCGAGGTCAGCTTGCCGGCCTGCCGAAGCGCAGACCTCAGCTCGTCGGTCTCCCGCCGCGCCGACGTTCGGATCGCGTCCGCCTCCCGCTCCGCCGACCCGCGCAGATCATCGGCCTCGCGCCTTGCGGCCGCCCGCAGCTTGGCGGCGTCGTGCTCCGCCGCGGCGCGCAGCTCGGCGGCATCCGCTGCAGCCGCCGCCTGCAGCTTGTCGGCCGCGGACTGAGATTCCTGGACGATCTTGGTGACCTGCTCTTCGGCGAGGCGCAGCAGCTGCTCGATCTGGGAACCGGGCCGGGCATTACCCGGGCGTTCCCGCCCTTGCAGGTGGCGGGCCCGAGTTTCCACCTGCCTCAGGGGCTCATCGACCTCAGGGCGGTCATCGCGAGGGACCTCGACGCTGAACGGCCGCGCGGATGCTTGCCAGGAGACATGACCGGCCCGGGAGACCACCCCAGGATCCATGCGCTCAGCCCCTCAATCACCCGGCGAGGCACGCGGAACCTCAGCTAATGCCCCAGTATGCCGCCAGCTAGCTGGCCTGCCTGCGCGAACCGGAGAGTTCACCGATCCCCAGCCGTTTCGGCGGGACACGTCGTCACATGCTCCGGCACCACCTTCGTGACCACGAGCTGCCAGGATGGGATGGCGCGAGCGGGCGAGGAAAGGGGCAGCGGACGGTGTCACTTGAGGTCAAGCGGCTGCATCTTGGAGCGACCCCCGGCGGCACGGAGGGATTGCCGGTGCACGGCTTCGTGGTTACCTACCCGGGCGGGGTCGCCCTGGTCGACACGGGGGTCGGCGGGCCGCCGGACCTGATACGGGACTGGGAGGTGGTCAACGTGGCCGCCGCCGACGCCCTGGGCGGCCTGGGTCTTGTCCCCGGTGACGTCGACCTGGTCATCAACACCCACTTGCACTTCGACCATTGCGGGCAGAACGCGGTGTTCAAGCACGCGGCGTTCTACGTGCAGCGGGCCGAGCTCGACCGGTGCCGGCGCGAGACGCCCACGCTGTATGACTGGTTCGACTTCCAGAACGCCAGCTTCGAGCTGCTCGACGGCGACGCCGAGATCCGGCCTGGCCTGTCGGTGATCAGCACCCCCGGGCACACCTCGGGCCACCAGTCGGTTCTGGTCGCCGCCGGGGAAGGCGGCCCGGATCTGCTGATCGGCGACGCCGCCTGGACGCCACTCCAGTACCAGCCGGACCCCGGCCAGCTGCCGCCCGGTCAGGCCGCCGATGAGGACTCCTGGCATGCCTCACTGAACCGGATGCGCGCGCTGTCCCCGGCCCGGGTGCACTTCTGCCACGCCACCGACGTGGTCCACGGGTAGCCCGCGTGAAGCGCGGCAAGAGTCCGTGCTGCCGAGTTGACTCTTATGAGTGCGCGCCTGCCGCCCGTTCAGCAGCACTCCGTCCGATACAGAACTCGTTGCCCTCTGGGTCGGCGAAGACGACCCACCCCGACCCGTCCTCGCGGCGCAGATCGGCCAGCACCGCGGCTCCCAGGTCGATCGCGCGCCCGACCTGCTCGTCTCGCTTAGTCGACGTCGGCCAGAGATCAAAATGTATGCGGTTCTTCGCCGTCTTTTCCTCCGGGACACGCAAGAACAACAGGCCCGGCTGACCGGTGGTCGGGACGACCAGTACCGAGTCGTCCTGAGGCATGTCACCGGGCCGGATCTCGCGCTCGAGCAGCGCACCCCAGAACGCGGCGAGCGCGTGCGGATCTCGCGCATCGAAGGTGAGCTCATGAATTTCGAGTGCTCTAGATTTGCTGTCCGTCATGGCTCCAGCGAAACACGTTGTTGCGCAGGCTGCCGATCGATTTACTCCGCCGGTGCCGCGGGTACTTCACGGAGCCAGCGCCGATGCACACGGTGCTAGCGATCCCGCTGCACTTCCATCCTCTCGTCATTCCTGGCGCGCGACATTGAGGCGCACGACCAGCTGGACGACCCCGCCCTCTCTGATGTCCTCCGCGCGCTGCACCGCCACCTTGACGGGTACTAGGTAGCGGCCGTCCTTGGGGAAGAGCGCGGTGGTGAACTCGGTGTCGCCGATGGTGACGCGGACCGGCACCTGGCCCCAGTAGATCAGGCCGCGGGCTTCCTCCTTGAGATCTTCGCTGTCCTCGGGCGTCATGGCCACGAAGAGGTACGGCGCCGGTCCGCGCCACTCGATCACCTCGCTGGTGAAGGTCCACTCCATGTGCCCATCATCGGAGATGGCCGGGGCACAGGAGATGGGGCGGCCGTCTGTTTTCGGTGGCATCATCACTCGAAGGCAAAGGAGGCCGGGGCGGGTTCGCCCCGGCCTCCTGTTTAGTGGTGCTGATGAGCTGGCCTGCGTCTCATGCCAAGCGGGTCAGGAGCCCACGTGCGGTCCACCGAGACCGGGAAGGACCTGCGTCCCTTCAACCTGAACGGCGGTCAGCTTGTTCGGGTTGAGCCCCAGGAGGGCAAGGACCGTCGGCGCGACTTGGGTGGTCTCGACCGGCGTGGACTCGACCTGGTCCGGGATGCCAGGGCCACTCACGACCATCAGGACGTGAAGGTCGCCGGTGTTCATACCACCATGCTCGGCCAGCTTGGTCGGCCCCGAGTAGACGACGCCCTCCTGTACCTTGCCGAAGACGTCCGGGTAGTGGCCGTTGTCGACCGGTACGCCGAAGAAGTTGGCGGCTTCCGCGCCGGCCCAGATCTGGGCGAGGCCCGAGTGCTGGACGGTAACGGGGTTCTTGTTGACGTCGAAACCGTCGGCGGTGTGGTTCCACAGGTAGCTCTTGACGAAGTCGCAAGCGGCCTGCGAGTTGTCCGACAGGTACGACTGCCACAGGTCGTCGTCGGTACCGGCGACGATCAGTTTCGTGTTGTCCGGGTGCGTCTG
This sequence comes from Streptosporangiaceae bacterium, assembly GCA_035631375.1. Lineage (GTDB taxonomy): Bacteria > Actinomycetota > Actinomycetes > Streptosporangiales > Streptosporangiaceae > JAJYUU01. Next base: position 594 of record DASQIW010000211.1, on the reverse strand, counting down.
CGCCCAGGCGGCGTTGATCGCGTCAATGATCGGGCCGTCCTTGATCGTGACTAGCTTGCTCGGATCCTGCGGCGACTGGCCGTGCTTGGCTGTGACGATGATCGTCGTCGAGCCCGCGAGTCCGTCCTTATGGATCTGCGAGACCATGCGGCCAAGCTGAGCGTCGACATAGTCCAGGGCGCTCGCGAGTACGGGGCCAGGAACGAGCTGGCCGTTGACCAACTGGTAGCCGCCTGGCTCCGGAGCGCTCGTGGTGTAGTTGCCGTTCGCGTCCGGACCGATCAACGTCGTCGGAGTCGAGCGGATCTTCTGCGCGACCGAGACGGTCTGGAAGTTCATGCCGAAGATCGCCGGGGTGCCGACGTGGGTCTTGCCCGAGTGGTCGAACCCGTTGATCTCATTCAGGATGGCCTGGACCTTGTAGCCGTCGTACTGCTTGGTGGCAGCGTCGATGTGTGCCCAGTCGTCGTCCTGCGGGTACGGGACACCGTTCGGCATGACAGCCTGCGAGTCGATCTCCGGCGAGAAGAGGTCGTCGATACTCTGGCCGTTCGAGCCCGGACCATTGAACGAGGCGTACACCTCGTGCTTGTC
>DASQIW010000210.1:0-6602 GCA_035631375.1 Streptosporangiaceae bacterium | reverse complement strand
CGCGGGCCCAAGGGCCACGCCTGCCGTGAAGCTGAGGCCGTAGAGCGACAGGTAGCGGCCGAGCAGATGCGGCGGTGCGAGGTCGGCGACGATTGGGCCGAGCACGATGAACTGCGCGCACTCACCGATCGCGATCACGATCGCGACTCCAGCCAAGACTGTGGTAGCGGTCAGCGTCGAGCTCGTCAGCGTGGCGAGCAAGACCGCGAGCAGGCCGATGGCAAATAGTGCGCTGGTCGCGGCAAGAGCGTGTGGGCGGCGCATCCGCTTGACGACCCGGGTGGCTGGGATCTGCGCGACGACGATGAAGAAGGTGTTGATGAAGACAACGACGCCGATCTCCGCCGGCCCGACAGGCGTGTGGGCCTTCGCGAACGGCGCGAGGATGTTGGAGAACAGCGCGCCGCCGGTCATCACGAGCACGATGTTGGCGGCGATCAGGATGAGGAAGAGCCGATCGTGAGCCACTGCTCGGAAGCCTGTTCCCCTGTCGCTCGCCGACGGAGCATTCGCGAGGCGAGGATTCGGGATCCCCGCGAGCACAACCAGCGCGAAGACAGCGAAGGTGAGGCCGTCGAAGAGGTAGAGCGCCTGGAACGCGCGGAGGTCATGGGCATAGGCGACGATGAAGCCCGCAACCGTCGCGCCGCTGCCGAGACCGAAGTTGCCTGCGACTCGACGGAGCGCGATCGATGAGGCGCGCTGCTCCGCTCGGACCAGGGTCAGGCTCAGAACCTGGTTCGCGGTGTTCGCGACTCCGAACCCGGCGCCGCCGACGGCCGCGCAGACGAAGGCTTGCCAGGGACGGCCGACGAAGGCGAAGCCCGCGTAGCCCAATGCGCTCGCGAGATTGCCGGTGATCAGGATCGGCTTGGCACGGAAACGATCGAGCAGCGCACCCGAGGGGAGCGTCACGACCGCGGCCGTGCCCATGACCGCCGCCAGCACCAGCCCCGCAGTCGCCGTCGGGAAGCCGCGGGTCTGGTGCAGGTAGATGATCTCGAAGGGCAGGATCAGTCCAGTGCCGAAGTAGTTGACCGCGGTCCCGGCCTGAAGAGCGAGGACAGGCCCCGGCAGGCCCGTCCGCCAGCTGGCGAGCACACGAGCGAGCATCCTGCTCAGTTGCTTCCTGCGGGCGGCCGCATTCCCGCGCGTGCCTGGGACTCGGCCGTTCACCAGCGCCCCCGGCGGCGGTCGAGAACGGCGGAGACCACGTGCCCGGCCGATGCGGACGATTCCATCGGCTACCTTCCAGGGTCGTTTCCAGCTGCCGCGGCACGATCCGGCGGGCGGATCGTCCGGGTGGTCGGTAGTGCATACACCGCGGCACCCGGAAACTAGGCGCGCACGAACCGCCCAGTTCGCGCCGCGAGCGGTGTATATACCGGGCGGAGGCACGAGGTGGCGCGGAGGGAAGGAGCGCAGGATGGTGACACCCGATCTTCTGTCACGGGCGCGGGCAGGGGATGGAGAGGCGTTCCGGGAGCTGGCCGGGTCCCACCGGCGGGAGCTGCAGGTGCACTGCTACCGGATGCTCGGATCCTTCCAGGACGCCGAGGATGCCGTGCAGGAGACGATGCTGGCCGCCTGGCAAGGCCTCGGCGGGTTCGCTGAGGAACGCGCGTCGCTGCGCACCTGGCTGTACAAGATCGCCACCAACCGGTGCCTCAACGCGCGCCGTGCGTCGAGCCGGCGCCCGGCGAAGGCGTGGGATATGTCGCAGTTCGAGGCGCCCGTGCCGACGCCGCGCGACGAGGCGGCTTGGCTGCAGCCGTTTCCTGACGCGTTCTTGGAGGGCGCCGTCGAGGAGCGGCTCGGGCCGGAGGCCCGCTACGAGCAGACCGAAGCCATCTCGCTGGCTTTCGTGGCCGCCCTGCAGCTGCTTCCGCCGCGCCAGGTCGCCGTCCTCATCTTGCGCGACATCCTCGGATTCCACGCCAGCGAGGTAGCCGAGATGCTGGAGGTGACCGTCCAATCGGTCAACAGCGCCCTCAAACGAGCCCGCGCTAGCCTGCAGCGCCGCCAGCCACCTGCCGGCCACCAGCCGCCGCCCGCCGCAGGCTCGCTCGCCGAGGACGCAATCGTGGCCATGTTCGCCCGCGCATGGGAGTCGGCCGATCTCGACGCGCTGGTCGCCCTGTTGACCGACGACGTCTTCATCGCCATGCCTCCGGAGCCATACGGATACGAGGGCCGTGACGTCGTGGCCCGCTTCTGGGCCCGCCAGTTCGGCGCGGGCCGCAGGTTCGACCTCGTTCCGACCCGAGCCAACGGCCAGCCCGCGTTCGGGGCATACCTGCGCGTCCCTGCCGGAATCCGCCACGCGGCCGGCTTCTATGTGCTCACCCTTGCCGGCGACCGGATCTGCGGCATGACCCGCTTCGACAACAGCGTGTTGCCGTGGCTCGGGCTACCGCGATCGCTTCCGAGCCGATAGCCAGCACTGGGGCGGTGGGGAGGCTGCACGCGCCGAACGAGTTCTTCCGCATCCGCAGGCTGCGCGAGGGGACGCGGAGGCTGAAGTGCAGGACTACAAACGCCCGCATCTGGCGCGATCAGGGACGACAGGCAAGGGGACACCAGCCGCTGACGGGAGTCGGACAGGTTGGCTAGCTGCTGTCCTGGATGCGGAAAACTGGGTAATCCGCTGCGATACGCGCGAATTCAGTCAGCGGAGCAGTCCGATCGGCCGGGATATGTGGCCGCGCGCCCGGCGCTACCTGGATGTAACGCCGCAGGATCGGGGCGCGGTCGCCCGGCTCGACTTCCTGCAGGTGCACGTTCTCGCGCCGACCATGGCGCAGCACAGCCTGCCCGTTTGCGGCCTTGAGGTTGCGCACCCAATTCACGTTCGCGCCGAGCATCGAGACCAGGTACCGCTCCCCTTCGAAATCGGCGATAACCACCGGGAACGAGATGACCCGGCCGCTGCTGCGCCCCCGGATATCCAGCGCCGCGGCTCGATGCGGCAAAATCCCGGCTGCGAACGCGATTGCCGATGCGCGATTCTGCAGCCGGGCAAAGAGATTCGGGCGATTACCTCTGTACAGCCACCGGAGGTAGTTGTCGTAGTGCCTCATCGCCGCCGTCCTCACCTCTCGAGGGCTGGCACCCTAGATCACACAGCTCATGCTGGGGGCACCACACCCCGGCCACCAGGGCCGGAAGTCCTGGCGTCAGGCGGCAGGTAACGCACGTCACCCGGCCCCAGACCTCGCGTCACGGGGAATGTTATCGGCCATGTCATCACCACTGCGCAGAGCCAGCATCACGTCGGTCATCCGCCGGGTCCGGTTGCTCACAGCAGCGCGCGCGCCCGGCGGCAAGGCCGGGCAGGATTCTCCGTCAGTGCATCGGTCCCCGAGGCGACTGGTCTTTTTCAGTGACGCCGTCTTCGCCATCGCGGTCACCCTGCTGGTCCTGGGCATCAGGCCGCCGGCCGACTACACGCACCTGCTGCGTGGCCTGGGCGCATTGTGGCCGTCCTACCTGGCCTACGCCCTGAGCTTTCTGTTCATCGGGCAGGTATGGGCAAACCACCACGTTATGTTTGATCAGATCCGGCTTGCCGACCGAGTCATACTCCTGCTCAACACCCTCCTGCTGATGATCGTGGCGTTTCTCCCGTTCGCCACCGCCGTCCTTGCCGGAGCACTGCGGGCTGGGCACGGCCTGCGCACCGCGGTCGTCTTCTACGGCATCGCATTCGACGCCACCGCCCTGACGTTCAACGCAGTCTGGCAATACGCCGCCCGTCATAGGCTCCTCATTCAGACGCTGGACTCCGCTGGTGTCTCGAATATTGGTAGGCGTTTTCGGCTTGCCCTTGGCTGGCTCACGACGGCTGCCGTGCTGGGCATCTTCATACCGTTGCTCGGCCTCGCGGCAATCGCCGCGTTCAATGCGTTTTACTGGCTCCCGATCCGCGGCGAGAGCCCGCGTCCGCAGCCAACAGCCGACGAAGAGCCGGAGTGATTTCGCCCAAGCCTGCAGGACTTGACGCACTGTGCTGACCAGCCATGTCCGCGGCGCTCCCAACCCCGCAGTCGTGGCGAGGGGTGTCAGTACGCAGGCGGATACTTCCAGGCATGGCGAGATTCGAGGACGAGGATCTGACCGATGCCGAATTCCGGGAGTGCGACTTGACCCGCGCGCGCCTGATCGGGGTGGTGATGCAGGACGCTGTCATCGACGGGCTCGTCAGTAACCTGGTGGTCAACGGAGTCGAAGTGACGTCATACGTCGAGGCCGAGCTGGACCGTCGCCATCCCGTGCGGCTGCTCATCCGCTCGGCCGATCCGGCCGATCTGCAGGAAGCCTCTCGGCAGCTGCGGGCCGATTGGGCGGCGACGCTCGGGCGGCTCCAGGGGATGCCCAGCGGTTCGGAGCACCAGCGCGTCGGCGGCGAGTGGTCGGCGGTGGAGACCCTGCGCCATCTGGTGTTCGTGCACGACTCGTGGTTCCGTCGCTGCTGCACCGGATCGACCGAGCCGTTCACAGCGCTCGGCCTGGCTTCCGACTTCGTCCCTGACCAGGAGGAGCAGGGCCTGGATCGAGCGGCGACCCCGAGCCTCGATGAGGTGCTCGCCGTGCGCGAGGTGCAGGGCGCCGAACTGCAGCGCTGGCTGTCGACCGTGACGCCCGATGCGCTGTCGGCGCCCGCGCCAGTGCCGGCGGGCCGGGGCTGGCCGCCGTACGCCAGGGGGAAGTCGGTGCTCGAGTGCGTGCACGTGGTGCTGGACGAGGAGTGGGCGCACCACGGTTTCTGCGTGCGCGACCTCGATCTGCTCGGGAGCCTCCCGCCAGATGCTGCGTCGTAACAAGGGCTGGGCTTGAGAGCGACGGAACGTGACCTGTCACGCGAGATCACTGAGCGTCCTGGCCGTAGGGCCATAGCCACTCGTACGGCGAGAAATCGGTCGGCTCTTCCCCACGCCGGGCCGCAGCTGCGTGCCCGGGTATCAGGCCTATCCCTCGGTCGATGGCGGAGAGCTGCTGTACCGCAGCGGTACGGGGTAGCCGCTCCTCCTGATACGCGGCGAGGGCACCAGCGAGAGAGTCAGGGCCGGCGTCACGCAGGACCCGTCCCAGGTACCACGCGTCCTCGATCGCCTGCGCCGCTCCCTGCGCTTGGGTTGGCATCATGGGATGACATGCGTCGCCGAGCAGGCAGACCGTGCCACTAACCCATTGCGCCAGCGGCTCCCGTTCATACACCCCGGTGCAGAACACGGTGTCAGCCAGCTTCGCCAGGGCCACCAATCGCGGGTCCCAGCCATCGAGCAGCGCGAGGTACTCGCGTCGGTCGGCCTGCCGCAGCCACGACTCCACGCCCGGATCAGCTTCGGCGCTGTACCGCAAGAGCGCGGCGTTGAGATAGCGTCCGCGGCTGACGTAGTAATGGATGAAATGAACTCCAGGACTCAGCCACTCGGTGATGGCCGGGTCCGGTCCGAGTATGTCCTGGAACTTCGGTTCGCCGCCGCGGTGGAGCTTACTGACAGGAATCAGCGTTCGGTACGCCACGCCCTTAGGGAGTCCCCGGCTTTTCCCACCACCGAACAGCAGCGTCCTGAGCTTCGAGTGGACGCCGTCGGCGCCGACGACAAGGTCACCTCGGTAGCTCTCACCCCGGCTGGTGACCACCTCGGGCGTCGTCCCGCCGACATGCAGGCCGCTGACCTCCGCGTCGAAGCGGAAAGTTGCTGCATATCCCGGCCCGCTGGGTCTGGTCGCCGCAGACATCAGCGCCGTGTGGAGGTCGGCGCGGTGAACATGCCAGAACGGCGCGTCGTAGCGGACGGCGACGGCATCGCCCAGCGGGCGTTCACCGAGGACCGTCCCGTCCCGCCAGGACCTGCGCACGATCCGCTGCGGCACCAGCGCGTCTGCCGCCAGCGCTTCAGCGACTCCGAACTGCGCCAGGATGCGAGTCGCGTTCGGAGCCAGCTGAATCCCCGCCCCTGCTGACGCCTGCTCCCTAGCCTGCTCTAGCACCGTCACCTTGTGACCAGCCAGCCGAAGCGAGACAGCCGCTGCGGCTCCGCCGACACCTGCTCCTACCACGATGACGTCAAGGCCGCCACGGCTCGCAGATGATCCGTCGCCCATGGAGGCTAAGCACCCCCTCGGTTGTCCGCGGCGTGCAGCAGGATGCCTGTCCCTCCCAGCCGCTGCACACCTGGCGAGCCACATCGTCCGCGATCCTGCAAAGGATCCCAGGTAAGCAGCACGCGACTCTCGGAACCTGCAGCGCTAGGGATGGGAGCACAGCACATCCTCGTACCTGCAGGAGCGCAGGATCAACTCCGGACTGGGATTCAGAGGTCGCGCGGCGCACGAAGACCTTGCGCCGGCGAGGTCTAGCAAGGCTTGCGGTGTGACAGACAGCACGGGGAATACGACAATGCCGTTGTCGCATGTTTCTACCGGAACGGGGACAAGATGAGTGATCAGCCAGTCTCCGATGCGCCGTAGTTCGCTGGCGCAATCGTCATAGGACCGCCGGTCCTGTCGGTGGTCCTTGTCGCGTTCAGCGGCGGTCTGACGGAACACGCGCGTCAGGTGCTGCAAACTGTGGCCGCGGTGCAGGCTGTCGGTCT
>DASQIW010000209.1:0-12839 GCA_035631375.1 Streptosporangiaceae bacterium | reverse complement strand
GCGGCGTCGTTGGGCGCGACTGTCGGAGTGGCTAGGCCCGTTCCTTTCTGATCACAGCCTCGAGCTGATCGATACCCCAGTCGAGGTCGTCCTCGCTGACGATCAGTGGCGGCGCGAGCCGGATCGTCGTGCCGTGGGTGTCCTTGGCCAGCACGCGCCGTTGGGCGAGGGCCTCGCTGACCTTGCGCCCTGGCCGGCTGGTGAACTCGACGCCCGCCCACAGCCCGCGGCCGCGGACCTGCCTGACTTCATGCCCCGGTAGCGAGGCCAGGCGGTTGTGCAGGTGAGCACCGAGCTTGGCCGAGCGCTCCTGGTACTCACCGGTGGTCAGCATGGCGATCACTTCACGGGCGACCGCGCAGGCCAGCGGGTTGCCGCCGAAGGTGGACCCGTGCTGACCTGGCTGGAAGACACCCAGGATCTCGGCCGACGACACTACGGCCGAGATCGGCACGATCCCGCCGCCGAGTGCCTTGCCCAGGATGTACATGTCGGGCACGACGTCCTCGTGCTCGCAGGCGAACGTCGTGCCGGTGCGGCCGAGGCCGGACTGGATCTCGTCGGCGATGAACAAGATCCCGTGTGCCGTGCACAGCTCGCGCACGCCCGCCAGGAAGCCGGCCGGCGGGACCAGCACGCCTGCCTCGCCCTGGATCGGCTCGACGAGCACGGCGACCACGTTCTCGTCCAACGCGGCGGCCAGGGCGGACAGGTCGCCGTACGGCACGACGCGGAAGCCCGGGGTGTAAGGGCCGAACCCGTCCCTGGCGTCGGGGTCCGTGGAGAAGCTGATGATCGTGGTGGTCCGGCCGTGGAAGTTCCCTTCGAACACCACGATCACGGCCTGCTCGTCCGGCACGCCCTTGACCTCGTAGCCCCACTTGCGCGCGGTCTTGATCGCGGTCTCAACAGCCTCTGCGCCCGTATTCATCGGCAGCACCATCTCCATGCCCGCCAGCTCCGCCAGCTCGGCGCAGAACGGCCCGAACTGGTCATGCTCGAACGCCCGGCTCACCAGCGTGACCCGCTCGAGCTGGCGCTGCGCGGCCGCGACCAGCCGCGGGTGGCGATGGCCGAAATTGATGGCCGAGTAGGCCGCGAGCATGTCCAGGTACCGGGTGCCGTCGATGTCGGTGACCCAGGCGCCGTCAGCCTCGGAGATCACCACCGGCAGCGGGTGATAGTTGTGGGCGCTGTGCGCCGCTGCCTGCGCGCGTAGCGCCGCCGCCCTCGGACCGGCTGTGCCTGCCATGACCCTGCCTCCCTGGCTTGCGCGGATCGTGCTCGCTACCTGGCTGTATGCCTGCCTACCTCAGCTCCAGCGTGCAGCACTTGGGGCCGCCCCCTGCCTTCAGCAACTCGGACAGGTCTACCCCGATCGGGGTAAAGCCAGCGGCGGCGAGCTGGCCCGCCAGGCTGGTTGCCCGCTCGGGCAGCACGACGTTGCGGCCGTCGCTGACCGCGTTGAGCCCGAGGACCTCGGCGTCCTCGTCCTTGGCCTCGATCAGCTCGCTGAAAAACCCGGCTAGCGCCGCCCGGCTGGCGTCGTCGAATGCTGCCGGGTAGTACGCGGCCGCACCGTCAGCCAGCACCACGAGCGCGGTGTCGAGGTGGTAGTAACGCGGGTCCACCAGGCGCAGGCTGATGACCGGCAGGCCGAACAGGTCCGCGAGCTCGGCGACGACCGCCTCATCGGTGCGGAAGCCGTGACCGGCCAGGATGGCGCGGCCGGCGAGCACGATGTCGCCCTCACCCTCGTTGACCACCTGCGACTCGCGGATCTCGCCTGCCCCGGCGCCGTTGGCGCGCAGCCAGCCGAGATAGGCCTGCGCTTCCGGCTGCCGCTGCGGGTACCGGAAGCGCGCGCCCAGCACGCTGCCGCCGATCACTGTCGCGCCGTTAGCGGCGAATACCATGTCCGGAAGACCTGGTACGGGCGGGACCGTGTGGACTTCGTGGCCGAGACTGGAGAACACCGAGCGCAGGTGCTCCCACTGGCGCATCGCGAGCGCGGTATCGACTGGCTCGTCCGGGTTCATCCAGGGGTTGATGGCGTACTCAACGGCGAAATGCTCCGGCGGGCACATGAGATAGGTCCGGCGCCGGGCTACTCGCGCGGCCGGTCGCGTGGCTTCGGTCATAACAGGGCACTCCCGTTCGGCGGCGGAGCTTCGCGGAAAGATCCTGGGCGCGGCGATGCGGCCGTTTGATCTAGCTCAGTTCAGCCTAGGAGTATCAGGCATCAGGCAGCGCTCGTGACTCCTGCGTATCAGCAGCGATCTGTTGCAGCCACTGCCCACAGCCCGGCGATCTGTTGCGCTTGAGGCGCTTGCCGGTCAGGCGGGTGCCGACACGGTCCAGGTCTGGCCCTCGGGCGTGTCGGCGACGGCGACGCCCATCTCGGCAAGCTCGGCGCGCAGCCGGTCCGAGGCAGCGAAGTCCTTGCGCTCGCGCGCCGCGGCCCGCTCGGCGAGCTTCGGCTCGGCCCCGGCCGGCAACGCTGCTCGAACGCGCGGCTTGCCCACCAGGCTCACCAGGTCCAGGCCGAGCACCCGGTCGGCAGCGGCGAACGTCTCGAACTTGGACCCAGCAGGGATCTGCTGGTCTCTCGCCAGCTCGCGCAGCGTGCGAAGCGCCGCTGGCGTGTCGAGGTCGTCATCCAGAGCACCGGTGAACGCGGCGGAGTAGTCCGCGCACATCGGCTTGCTCGGCTCGTCGGCCCAGTCGGCGACCAGTTCTCGCCAGCGGCGCAGCGTGCCGTCCGCCGCCGTTAGCGTGTCCCAGGTGAGGTTCAGCTGCTGCCGGTACCGGTGCTCCAGGAACGCCAGCCGAGCCGCGAGCGGATCGAGGCCGCGGTCGGCCAGGTCGGACAGCTGCACCACATTCCCCGTCGACTTGGCCATCTTCCGGCCCTCGAACAGCACGTGCTCGGCGTGCACCCAGTGCCGCACGACGTCGCGCCCCGTCAGCGAGTTCGACTGGGCCCGTTCATCCTCGTGGTGCGGGAACCGCAGGTCGATGCCGCCAGTGTGGATGTCGATCACCTCGCCGAGGAACCGCAGCGACATCGCCGAGCATTCGGTGTGCCAGCCGGGGAACCCGGTACCCCACGGCGTCGGCCAGGTCAGTTCGCGGCCGGTGGGGGCTTCCTTCCACAGCGCCCAGTCGGCGTGAAATCGCTTACGGTCGTCTACCTCGCCTGCCGACCGGTAGCCCGGCCGCAGCGAGTCAAGCCGGTTGCCAGAGATCGCGCCGTAGTCGGTGAAGCTGCGCGCGTCGAAGTAGACCGATCCGGTGTCGGTCGCATAGGCGTGCCCGGCGGCGATGAGCTTGCCGATCATGTCGATCATCAGCTCGATCGACTCGGATGCGCGTGGCGAGTAATCGGGCGGCAGCAGGTTGAGCGCGGCGCAGTCGGCGCGGAACGCCTCGGTGTAGAACTGCGCTACCTCTAGCGCTGATTTGCCCTCGGCGCGCGCCTCGGACAGGACCTTGTCCTCGCCGGTCGCGTCGCTCTCGGTGTCGTCCACCAGGTGGCCGACGTCGGTGATGTTCTGGCACACGACGACCGACAAGCCGTGCCGCTCGGCGTTGCGCCGGATCAAGTCGGGGAGAAGGAACGCCCGCAGGTTGCCGAGATGGGCGAACCGGTAGACGGTAGGACCGCACGTGTACATGCGGAGCTGGCCGGAGCCGGCCGGACGGATCTCGGTGACTTCGCGGAGCCGGGTGTCATACAGCCGGAACATGGAAGCAAGCCTACGGTTGCGCGGCCAGAGCTGAAGAATGCACCGCGGGATGGTGTCGATCTTGGCCAGCTGTGCGGCGGTGGGTCGGCGGCGTGCCTCATGCTCGCGCGAGAATGGCCAGATGACGGAAGCCAGCCCGGCGGAAGTGCTTGAGGCACTAGCCGACAACGTCCAGCTGCGTGGCTACCTCAGGAACGGCAGACTCGAGGCGATCCCGGCGAAGCATTCCCGGCGAGTACTGCTCCTGGCCGAGATAGCCCAGGCGTTCGAGCCGGGGGTGCGGTACCCCGAGCGCCGGGTGAACGAGGTCCTCCGTGCCCTGCACCCGGACTACGCCACGCTGCGCCGGTACCTGATCGACGAGGAACTCATGGACCGTGCGGGCGGCGAGTACTGGCGCAGCGGCGGTCCGGTCAGGGCGTAGCGGGCTGATTCTTATCCGACGCTGGTCGCGGTCGGGCCGATTCCGTACGGAACCGCCGCCAGCACGCCGATCTGGCCGGACTGTCCAGCCAGCACGGTCGTAGTGCCGCCGGTCGATGGGTTCAGCCAGATCAGTGAGGACGTGCCAGCGCAGCTTGTCTGCCCCAGCAGGAGGAGCTGGCCCCGGTACACCGACACGATCGCGTTGCGGTTGTTGCTGGTGCCGCGAACCGTGACGGGCTGCAGAGAGCCCCCGCTGACCGTGGCCACAGACAATCCTCTTTGCCCGCTCCCGGTGCACGTGGACGCCCCTGTCTCGGTGGCAAACCAGGCGCCCGGGCCCTGCCAGGCGCCGGTCGCCACCCCGGAGAAGTCCTGCGAACCGGACGGGTTCGTGAGCGGCGTCGGCGCACTGTGGTCTACCGGCACCAGCCACAGCTGGCCATTCGGGTAGGGCTGACCGTTGACCGTGCAGTACGCCAGCACCGTCGTTGAGCTGTGCCAGGTCAGCGGCACGCACGAGGTGCCGCCCGGCACGGTCAGCCTGGTGACCTTCCCGCCGCCGGCGTTGCCCACCAGCTGCATCTCGTCCCCGGTGACGCCCCAGATGTCGGTCAGGCCGTCCGGGGAGCTGAGCGCACCGCAGCCGATGCCGCAGCCCGGTACCCAGTCGGGGGAACCCGACTTGCGGGGCAGCGATCCGATGGTGGCCTGGACTTCTCCTTGCAGGTTGTAGCGCTGCAGCTTGAACGCGTCCGAGGTCGTGCGGACAGCCAGGATGTTCTCACCGTCCGGTCTGGTGAAGCCGACCGCCGTGACGTTGGCCGGCAACGGCAGGGGGGTGATCGTGCCCGCCCTCGTCGACAGCAGCTCGTAGCTCGCGCTGCCGCCGGGCGAGCTGGGCGGCACCGCCAGCAGAGCGTCCTGGGTGTCGCCGGTCCAGGCCAGCAGCAGGGGCGTTACGCCGGGCGAGGAGGTCTCAACTTGGTAGCGACCGCCCGCAGGATCGACCAGGTACGTGGTCGTCGTCCCATTGGCCACGGCGCCGGCGGCCGTCGTGGCGGGCGCGCTGGACACCTCCGCGAGGGTCCAGCCCCTGCCGACGATCTGCCACGGGATCGCGCTGCGGCTGCCGGTCTGGCCGGCCCCGAGCATGACCGGCCCCTTGTTCCCGGCGGCGTGGTGCTGGGCGGAGTTCCCTGCCGGGTGGCCTCGTGTTGTCAGGTAGACCGTGCCGGCGGCCACGATCACGGCGACCGCCGCGGTCAGCGCCACCACGCTGCGGCGGGAACTCGGCCGGCCAGGGCGCGGGGGACCCGGCGGCACGGTCCGGGTCGGCGGTGCCCCCTGATCAGCTCCGGCCAGGGCAGCGGTGGCGCCGCCCGGTGGCCCAGGAACCAGGCCGACCCCGCCCGCAGCGGGGTGACCGATCAGGTCGCCGGCCGGCGGGCCAGCCGTGCCGACGGCGGGCGCTGCGGCCATCCCCACGAACGGCCCGCCGATGGTGGCAGCGGGATCGTCGGACGTCGCGGCGGGCGTGCGCGGCCGGTAAAGGCCAGGCCAGCTGAGCGAGTCGTGCCCGGTGGCAGCCTGCGTGACCGGCCTCGCGGCTGCCTCGGGCCGGCGACGCTCGTAGGCCTCCCTGGCTATCGAGAGCACCCAGCCTTCTGTGTCCGGATAGTCGGCCACCTCGTACCACTGCTGGTAGGCCTGGGCGTATGCCTCGCGGATCGCGTGGTCGGCTGCACTGTCCTCGCCAGCAAGAGCGTGCATCTGGCTGGTGACGTTCCACACCGTCCGGGCGTAGAAAGCGTCAAAGGACTCGGACTCGGGCATCCGACGCCGCACCTCCCAGCATGTCAACCGGCAGGCTCGCTGCATCCGGCTAGGGCTTGCAGCCAGTATGCCCGCATCGATCCCTACCCGCCGGCCTTTGCCGCGAGAGCGTCAGGCGCTGGCACCCAGCCTGGCCAGTCGGCCCACGGCGGCGGCTATCCGCTCGTCAGTGGCCGTCAGCGCGACCCGAATGTGCCGGACGCCGTCCTGGCCGTAGAACTCGCCAGGGGCCACCAGGATGCCTTCCCGCGCCAGCCGCTGGACTGAGGCGCGCCCGTCAAGCTCGGGGTGAGTGGCCCACAAGTACAGGCCAGCCGCGGATTCCTCGACGGTCCAGCCGGCCGCAGCGAGCGCCGGCCAGAGCGCCTTCCGTCGCGCCCGGTAGACGTCCCGCTGCTGGTCCGCGTGCGTGTCATCGCGCAAGGCCGCGGTCATTGCCGCCTGCACGGGGCCGGGCACCATCATCCCTGCGTGCTTGCGCACCTCGAGCAACCGGGCGATCAATGCGGGGTCGCCGGTGACGAATCCGGCCCGGTAACCGGCCATGTTGGAGCGCTTCGAGAGCGAGTGCACCGCCAGCAACCCCTGGTGGGAGCCCTCGCAGACGTCCGGGTGCAACACCGAGAGCGGCTCGGCCTCCCAGCCGAGCTCGATGTAGCACTCGTCCGATGCGACCACCGTGCCCCGTTCCCTGGCCCAGCCGACGACCTTGCGCAAGTGCTCGGGCGGCAGCACCCGGCCGGTCGGATTCGACGGCGAGTTCAGCCAGGCCAGCGCGACCCGACGGGGTCCGAGCGCGACGAGTCCGTCGGCGGCGATCGGCGTGGCGCCGGCGAGTCGTGCCCCCACGTCGTAGGTCGGATACGCCAGCTCGGGGTAAACGACGACATCCCCCTGGCCGCAGCGCAGCAGCGTGGGCAGCCAGGCGATGAACTCTTTGGTGCCGATGACGGGCAGGACCGCCGCAGGATCTGCCGCGACGCCGTGTCGGCGCGACAGCCAGCCAGCGGCGGCCTCACGAAGCTCAGCGGTGCCCGCCGTCAGGGGGTATCCAGGCGAGTTACCCGCGTCGCGCAGCGCGGCCTGCACGGTGTCCGGCACAGGGTCGACGGGGGTGCCGACCGACAAGTCGACAAGGCCACCGGGGTGCGCGCGGGCTAGCTCAGTCGCCGCCGCCAGCGAGTCCCACGGAAAGTCCGGAAGCCAGTCCGTCGCTGCCACGGCTGTCTTAGTGCTCGGTCTCCTGGGGTGGCAGGGCAGCCACGAGCGGGTGATCCGAGTTGATCTTGCCGGTCTTTGATGCACCGCCCGGTGAGCCGAGGTCGGCAAAAAACTCGACGTTGGCCTTGTAGTAGTCCTTCCACTGGTCAGGCACGTCGTCCTCGTAGAAGATCGCCTCGACCGGGCAGACCGGCTCGCAGGCGCCGCAGTCCACGCACTCGTCGGGGTGGATGTAGAGCATCCGCTCCCCTTCGTAGATGCAGTCGACCGGGCATTCTTCAATGCACGCCTTGTCGAGCACATCGACGCAAGGCTGCGTGATGATGTAGGTCACTTCCGCGCTCTCCTATTCCGTCCGCGCTCCGGTGCGCTCAGCGATCACGGCTGGCGCCGGTGTCGCGGCTCGCCACCAGTATCGCCCTCCCGGCCTGACCATGGCGTGGACCTCTCGGAGACGTGGCCCAGCCGGTCCCGGGAACCGCAGGTTATCAGCCGAACTGGACCCCGGCCGTGGCACCCGGCGACCGTACCGTGCTGGCGTCTGTCGTCCACCGGCCCGGACCGGTAAAGCCGAGCCACTGCAATCCCTGGAACCGGACATTCGTGATGCCATAGGCCGCGGCGTTCGACACCAGCCACGCTGCCACGGCCCAGCCCTGCGCTTGCGAGCGGGCCTGCACGGACATCGCCCTGCCTGCGGCAGCGGGCTGGGCGATCAGCCCGAACGCGCTGGTCATGGCCTGGCCCGCCGCCACGAGGCTGGGCTTGGCTGCGGGATCGGCGTAGCTGCACCAGACCGTGTGCGGGTCGTCGCCGGTGAACGCGGCGGCCAAGGCCGTGCCGACTGCCGCGTACTGGTCGTAGGCCTGCCCGTCCGCGCTGTGCTGTACGTCCTGAGCAGCAACGTAGATCGGCAGCCGCTGGTAATTCGGCACGGCGGTCAGCGCGTCAAAGAACCGGTCCGTGGCGTAGACCGGGTTCTCTAGCTGCCGGGCGCTGCCCCAGCCCTGCGAGGGCCGCTGCTGGAACACGCCGACCGAGTCGAGGTCGCCATAGTGCAGGTTGGCCAGCTTCGATTCCTGCAGCGCCGTCGCGTACGCGATGGCCACGGCTCTGGAGGGCAGGTCGCGCCGGCTCGCTACGCCCGCGATCGTGGCCGCGATGGCCGCCTGGCCGGTGGTGAGCTGCAAGTTCCGTCCGGCCGCGTCGGCGACGCAGAACGTCAGCCGCGGCGCAGCATGATTGCCCGGCTGCAGGACCAGGTAGCTGATGCCGGACGCGACGATGACCACGACGATCGCGGCGAGCCAGGACCGGCGGGTGGATCGGCCCGCTCCTCTTCTCGGGGCCCTGGCGTTCCACAGCACGCCATGACGTTACCCGGCGCGGGCCGGGTCTGCGGCCCGGCTGGCCCGGGTCACGACTAGGCTCCGGGACATGACGAATGCCGCGGTGCGGGTCAGCACGGCTTCCTCGCCGTTGCCGGCTGTGATCGACGAACTGTGGGAGCAGCGGGCCGATCTGACGCCGCAGAGCATCAAGGCACAGGACCTGGTCGTGGCCGCAGTGGACATGATCGACTCCGGCCAGTGCCGGGTCGCCTGGCCGGACACCGACACCGGAGCCGTCCTCGTTGACGAGCGTGCCAAGCGGGCAATCCTGCTGGCCTTTCGCGTGCTGCCGATGGTCCAGTCGCAGGTCGGGGACTTCCGCTATCACGACCGGGTGCCGTTGACGGCCCGGCTGGAGGGCGTGCGGGCAGTGGCCGGCTCGATCGTCCGCTGGGGCGCCTATGTGGCGCCGGGCGCGGTCCTGATGCCGTCATTCGTGAACATCGGCGCTTACGTGGACTCCGGCACCATGGTCGACACCTGGGCGACTGTCGGCTCGTGCGCTCAGATCGGGAAGAACGTCCACCTGGCCGGCGGCGTCGGCATCGGCGGCGTGCTCGAGCCGCCAAACGCGGTGCCCGTGGTCATCGAGGATGACGCCTTCGTCGGATCCCGCTCCATGATCGTCGACGGGGCCAGGGTCCGCACCGGCGCGGTGCTCGGGGCAGGAACGATCCTGACTAAGACGACCCACGTCATCGACGTGCAGACCGGTGCGGAGTTGCCCAGCGGTGAAGCACCGGCCTGGTCGGTCTGCGTTGGCGGGACCCGCATGCGCGCCTTCGATGGCGGCGAATTCGGGCTGCCGTGCGTCCTCGTCCTCCGTCGGCTGGCGGAGGGCAGCGCTCACGACAAGACTGCGCTCAACGACATCCTCCGCGATCACGGCGTCTCGGCTTAGGGTGCGCGGCGCACCCAAGGTTCACCTATGGGCAAGGGTGTTGGGACTGGTCAGGTGCCAGCTGGGGTTACGTTTGGGGCCATGAGCAGCGATCCCCGGCGTCGGATCCGCCGGCAGGGCCCCGTCATGCTGCGGGGCAGGCACGTTCCCAAGACCACGACTGACCAGCGCCTGCTCGACTGGCGTGGGCCATCCGACTGGGTGCACACAGATCCGTGGCGCGTCCTGCGGATCCAGGCCGAGTTCGTCGAGGGCTTCGGGCTACTGGCCGAGCTGGGGACGGCGGTTTCGGTGTTCGGTTCGGCTCGCACGCCGGCTGAGAGTCCTGAATACGAGCTGGCCGAGCAGATCGGCTTCGGTCTGGCTCAGGCGGGCTACGCGGTCATCACCGGCGGTGGTCCCGGCGTCATGGAGGCCGCCAACAAAGGCGCCATGCGGGCGGGCGGCGTTTCCGTCGGGCTCGGCATCGAGCTGCCCATGGAACAGGGCATCAATGAGTACGTCGAGATCGGCATCGAGTTCCGTTATTTCTTCGTGCGCAAGACCGTGTTCGTGAAGTACTCGCAGGCATTCGTGTTCTTGCCCGGCGGTTTCGGCACTCTGGACGAGCTGTTCGAGGCCGTGACCCTGGTCCAGACCGGCAAGATCACGCGGTTTCCCATCGTGCTGGTGGGCAGCGAGTACTGGAAGGGCCTGCACACCTGGTTCACCGAGACTCTGCTCGCGAGCGGGAAGATCTCACCGGCCGACCCAGACCTCATCAAGGTCTGCGACGATCCCGCTGATGTCGTCCGGATCATCACCGAGGCCCACAGCCTCGACGCCGCGGAGCGCAATTACTCCGACATGACCTGACCGCGGCACACAGCCGGCCGTGGCACCATTGCGGTGTGTCTGCCGTGATAGTCATCGCCGCCATCCTGATCCTGGCGGGAGTCGTCGTGGTCGCCATGGGCCGTGGCGGTGAGCTGGCGAGGGATCTGCCTTCCAGGCCCGTCGCCACTGACTTTCGCAGCTGGCACGACGTGGCGTACTACCGGCCGCCGGCCGCTCTGCTCGGCTACGACACCGGCGCGACCGAGCGTGCCTTGACCGAGATCGCCCACGCAATCGCCGAACGGGACGCGGAGATAGACCTCCTGCGCCGACGGCTGGCCGCGGCCAACCTGCCGGTCGCCCAGCTGCCGGTCGCCCAGCTGCCGGTCGCCCAGCCGCCGGTCGCCCAGGTACCGATGGAGCCGGGGTGGCAGGCCGCGCTGGACCCGGCCGACCAGCGGCCAGCCGAGTGACATCGGGCCTGCCGGCTGCCGGGCCTGACGGCCTGCTGCGCTGCCCCTGGGGCGTGGCTAGCCCGGAATACCTTCGGTACCACGACGAGGAGTGGGGCCGACCGGTCCGCGACGACATCGGCATCTTCGAACGCCTGTGCCTGGAGGGGTTCCAGTCGGGCCTGTCCTGGCTGACGATCTTGCGCAAGCGGGAGAACTTCCGCCGGGCCTTTCACGGCTTCGACATGAGCGCGGTGGCCGCTTTCGGGCCCAGCGACATCGAGCGGCTGCTGGGAGATGCCGGCATCGTACGGAACAGGGCCAAGATCGAGGCGGCGGTGGCGAACGCCAGGGCTGCACTCGCGCTGCCCGGCGGATTGGCGGCGCTGGTCTGGACGTACGCAACACCATCAGACCCGGCGCCGGTCAGCCTCGCGGACGTGCCGTCGCAGACGAGCGGTTCCAGGGCCCTCGCCAAGGATCTGCGCAGCAGGGGCTTCCGGTTTACTGGGCCGACCACGGCCTACGCCACCATGCAGGCGTGCGGCGTTGTCAATGACCACCTAGCAGCCTGCGTGTGCCGCTGATTAGCTGCGAGTTCGACGCCATTTCGCGTGTCATTAACGCGATCCGATTGCGAAACTTCGCACAAGCCCCATAATCTGGGCTACGACTGAGCCTTACCCGGGAGGGCGAAGGAGCATGCGGCCGCCCACGCCTGCCGACCGCGGCGCGAGCGTGCCCGGCATCCCGGTCGTCACTAGCTCGTCTCGCCTCGACAGTGCTCGCGCCGTTCCGCCTGCCTCAGCTGCCAGCCTGCTGGCGGCTCCGGTCGCAGCCGAGGCACTGGCGAGGCTGCCGGACCACGCGCCGAATCTGACTGATGCCGGGCTCAGCGGCGGCGGCTGCTTCGCGCGACCGCTTCCGATCGACACCACCTGTGCTGCGGCAGCCCGGAGCTATTTCCGGGAGGCGACGTCAGCGCTCTCGCTTCCCTCCGGTCTGCTGCACGACGGCGTGACCATGGCCAGCGAACTGGCGGCCAACACGCTGCACGCGCAGCGGAACGACGCCGGCGGGCCTGGTCGGCAGCGGGCGGCAGCGGGCATCCCGGAGCTCTGGCTCTACCTGCGCGGTACGGGGCGGACCAGGGAGCTCGTCTGCAAGGTGTTCGACACCGAGCGCGACTGGAACGCCGGGACAGCGCCAGGCATGGCCAGGGCGCCGGAGGACTCGGTCAGCGGCCGTGGCCTGCAAGTCGTCGCCGGGCTTTCGGCTGGGCAGTGGGGCTGTCATCTGAGCCGGTCGCGCCTCGGCAACTGGCGGGTGCCCGGCAAGGCCGTCTGGTTCGCACTGCGGATACCGCCTGCTGCGCTGCCGAGTCATGTCGGCCGTCCCCGGTACAGTCCCGAGTGGCTCACCGACGAACTCGAGGCCATGCTGGCCGACCGGGGCCTCGCCGGCGGCATCGTCCGTGCGGACATGGACGACACGTCAGTGCTCTCGCTCAGCCGGCACCTGACGGTGTGGCGGCACGGAGACCAGGTGTACTGGCGGGGGCCATCAGGTTCCTATCACCAGTTCGACCTCGCCGATCTGGTGGACGTCGTCGAGCAGATCGTGTGCGCGCACGAGGAGGCCGCGCTCGCTGAGGCGGGCTAGCTAGCGCCCGAGGTAGGTCGGCTCCTGCCTTGCTACGAATGCCCTGGTCGCGGCCTGATGGTCGGCCGTGTCGCCAAGCCTGGTCTGCAGCTCCGCCTCCTTTTCCAGCGCGTCACTGAGGCCATGGGCGGCTGCGAACCGCAGCCCCTCCTTGATCGCGGCGTAGGCCAGGGTGGGCCCGGCTGCAAGCCTGCCAGCGAGTCCAGCGGCGGCGGCCGCCAGGTCACTATCGGGGACCACCGAGGTAAGCAGGCCGAGGCCGAGTGCCGTCGGCGCGTCGACCGGCTCGGCAAGCATGAGCAGTTCCGCCGCCCTGGCGGGCCCGACGAGCCGCTGCAGGGTCCAGGACGTGCCGGAATCAGCGCCGAGGCCGACCCTGGCGAAAGCC
>DASQIW010000208.1:0-9732 GCA_035631375.1 Streptosporangiaceae bacterium | reverse complement strand
GCGCGGTTCCGGCTACTTCAGGCCGAGGACCGCGTAGTTGTACATGCCGAAGGCCTTGTCCACGTAGACGTTGGTGAGGTTCGGGTTCCGGTAGAGCAGAACCTTCTGGTACACCATCGGCAGGATGGCGGCCTGCTGCATGACTGCCTTGTCGATCTGCGGCCAGATCGCCACGTTCTGGCTGATCGTGCCCTTGCCAGCCTGCGCGAACAGTGAGTTGACCGCCGGGTCGTTGACCTCCGCGATATTCGTGTTGCCCGCCGGGGAGATCGTGGCGCCGTTGGTCAGGTAGTCAAGGAACCCGTAGCCGTCCGGCCAGTCCGGGCCCCAGCCGCCCATGTCCAGACCCAGGCTGTGCGCGTGCACGTAGGCCGGGTCGCCGGCGAAGTTGGTGTAGTACTTGCCAGACGTGTAGCCGTTGAGCGTGACCTTGATGCCGACCTGAGCCAGCGACGCCTGCAGCGCCTGGGCAGCCGCCGTCTCCTGCGGGCGGTCGCTGCGGTAGGCCAGGCCCGTGCTGAAGCCGCTCGGCTGGCCGCACTGCTGCAGCTGCGCCTTGGCGTCCGTGGCGTCACCGCTCGGCTGGGAGACCGCCTTGTACAGGTCGAACTGCTGGTAGCCCGAGACGGTCGGCGGCATGACGGTGCTCGCGATCGCGCCACCGACGACCGGACCACCCCAGGCGTTCTGCAGCGTGGTCTTGTTCGCGGCGAACTCGATGGCCTCCCGGCAGTGCACGTTCGGGATGACCTTCTCGTTGATGTACACGAATCGCCCGAAACCGTTGATCGGGTTGTCCGCGTCCGCGTGCTGAGTCGCGTTGGTGAGGAGCTTGTCCCTGACGGCTGCCGTCTGCACGCCGGTGCCGCTCATGTCGACGTCGGCAAAGTTCGACACCAGGTTGTTATCGATCTGGTTCTGGCTGACGTTCAGGTTGACGACGATCTTGTCAACCAGCTGCTTGGCCTCCGGGTCCGTCGCCGCGCTCCAGTGCGTGTTCTTCACGAGCGTGAACTGCTTGTTCAGCGTGTAGGCCGAGAACGCATACGGGCCAGTCGACTCGGGGTGCAGCTGGAAGTTGGCGCCGCCGTACTTGCCCGTGTCCCAGGACTGCTCGACCGGCGAGCTCTGCGGAATCGCGACCACGTAGTCGAAGTCAGAGAACGGCTGCACCAGGTGGAACACGATCGTCGTCGAGTCCGGCGTGGCGATCGAGTCGAGGCCAGCCGGGTTCTTGTACGGACCCTTATAGCTGCTGCCGCCCACCAGTAGGGCCGAGTAGTAGTTAGGGCCGTTCGGCAGCACGTCCTTGGCGAAGCTGCGCTCGATGCCGTACTTCACGTCCTTCGAGGTGACCAGGTCACCGTTCTCGAAGTGGACGTTCGGCTTGATGTGGTAGGTCCAGGTCAGGCCGTTGTCGGTGACCTGACCAGGCCCGGTCGCGAGCTGCGGCACCAGCGTGTTACCGCAGGCACCAGGGCACGACTTGTAGGTCATCAGCTGCATCGAGTACAGCCGCACGAAGTTCCACATGTACGCGTAGTAGGTGTTGTCGTAGTCCGTGGAGTCTGGCGTGCTGCTCAGGTCGAAGGTCATCGTCCCGCCGGTGTGGCTGGACGAATTCACGACGCTGGTCAGCCCCTGGTTGAACGAGGCCTTGGCGGTCGAGCCGCCGCCCGAGGAACTGCCGCCGCAGGCGGCGAGCGTGAGCGCGGCGGCAGCGGTCACCGCGCCGAGCCCGAATATCTTGCGTCTAGTCATTGAAGGAAAGCGCCTCCTGTCGTTACCTGTCTGATCGGTGAGGTCACTCGGACCGGGCTAGCGGGTCTTCGGATCGAGTGCATCGCGCAGCCCATCGCCGAAGAGGTTGAACGCCATCACGGTCAGGAAGATCGCCAGACCGGGAATGACCATGTACATGGGGTCGATGTAGTAGTAGCCGTTCAGGACCGCGTTGGAGAGCATCGCGCCCCAGCTCGGCTGCGGCGGGATGATCCCGACGCCGAGATAGGACAGGGCAGCCTCGAACAGGATGTTCGTCGGGATCAGCAGCGTGGCGTAGACCAGGATCGGTCCCCACAGGTTCGGGAGCAGCTCGCGGACCAGGATGTACGGTCCGCGTCCGCCGAGGCTGCGGGCCGCGTCCACGAACTCGCGTTCGCGCAGTGACAGCACCTGGCCGCGGATAATCCGGCCCATGTACGGCCAGCTGAAGAAGCCGATGATGAAGATCAGAATGGACATGCGCAGCGTGTTGCCGGAAAGCCCGAAGGCTGTCGTGGGGATGACGCCCACGAGGGCGAGCGCGAACACGAGCAGCGGGAAGGCGAGGAAGACGTCCATGAGGCGGCCGATGAGATTGTCCAGCCAGCCGCCGAAGTAGCCGGCGATAAGGCCGAAGAACACGCCGATGACGACAGCCAGCACCGTGGACAGGAAGCCGATCAGGAGCGAGACCCACGCCCCGTCCACCACCCGGGCGAGCATGTCCCTGCCTGTCTGCGGCTCGACCCCGAGCGGGTGGGCCAGGCTGAGGCCGCCGAAGGCGCCATTGGGGCCCTGCAGGGTCGAGTTGATCAGGTTCGGATGGTAGATGTTGGGGTTCTGGACGAGGAACGGCCCGATGACGGCCACCACGATCAGGAGAATCACGAAGACCCCGCCAGCCATCGCGACCCGGTCCCGGCGCAATCGCAGCCAGGCGATCTGGCCCAGCGACCGGCCCTCGATTTGCTGGCCGGCCAGGCCGGTGACAACCGCCTCCGGAGCCACCTCGGTCCCGACGGGCGACACTTCGAGCGGCGCCGCCATTACCTCGTCACTCCCGACCCGCCAGCCTCTCCGTCCACCCCTGCCGGCCACCCGGCCAGCCCGAACCCCCGTTGGGCTCAGCACCGCAAAGGTTCAGCGGAAAGCGGCCGCCCACCACCGAAACACGCGTGATGAGGGCGTCAGACCGCACCGTTGAGAGCAGAATGCCAACTCTCGCGTTTGGTGCCAAGGAGAACGAATCGGTCGTGGCTTGATTGTGACCGAATCACGATCAGGCCGCGACAGGGGCAACGAGGGTGCGGTTGCTACGCAGGTGAATGACTGAGACTGATGTGACAGAGAACACGGTGCAATGAGCTCAGGTCGGCCTGGGCCAACCGATCGGGGAGCCTGTCGCCGTCAGCTGATGCCGTGCTTCTTGAGAATGTCCCGCACGTCCGCCAAGTCGTCGTCACCGGACTCGACCGCGGCCCGGCCTGAGGGCCTAGCCGCCGACGGCCTCGGCTCGCCGTGCCCGCTGTCGACTTCCTTCCGGCGGCGCCGGCGCGACCCGACGATCGGCATGCCACCCGATATCAGGAAAAGCAGCACCGAGACGCCGACGAGGATGACGCCGAGCCAGGCTTCTGGTGAGAACACGAAGCCCGCCCCGAACCGCACGACGGCCGAGACGACGCGCCCGACCAGTCCCAGCGAGTGCGTGAGCCAGGCCGCGGCCGGCAACAGTGACCAGGCGATGCCGCGGATGCCGCTGCGAGCGCCCTTCCGGCGCCAGGCCAGGCCGCTGAGGACCAGCCCCACCACGGTGACCGCGACGAATATCGGGCCCGCGAAGCTGCCGTTGACGAAGCTGAGCCAGCTGTTCACACTCGCCTCCCCTCGAGACCGCGAAACTCGCCGCGGCCAAGGCGTGATCACCTCTATTGTCGCACATTCCTCCGGTGCGACAGCCCGGCTGAGATGCCGCGCGAAACCGGAACGGATATGGCTGACGTGCGGCTAGGCAACCAGCCCGGCGAGCTCTCGCAGCTGGTCGAGCGTCACGCCGGCGAGAGTCGGCAGTACCGCTCGGCCGGCTCGATCCGGCACCGGCACGACGCTCGGCACCGCGATCACCCGGTACCCGGCGGCCTCGGCCGCTGCGACACCGTTGGGTGAGTCTTCCAGCGCGATGCAGCGCCGCGGGTCCGCTCCCAGCTTCGCTGCCGCCAGCCGGTAACCCTCCGGGTCTGGCTTGGTCGCTGTCACGTCGGCAGCGCACACCACCACATCGAACCGGACGTCCAGGCGGCTCAGCACCGCATCCACGACGGCCGGCTCAGACGAGGTCACGAGAGCCTGTGGGACGCCGGCCGCGCGCACCTCGGCGAGGAGCTCGAGCACTCCGGGCAACGCAGGCAGCGGCCGGGTTCGCACCAGTTCCACCATGTCCTCGATCAGCCAGCGCGCCACGGTCGTCGGCTCGGCCTGCCTGCTCGCCCGCTCGAGCAGGTACCGGACGGTGCTGGCCATCGAACCGCCGACGAGAGCATGCTGGTCCGCCGGTGCCCACATCCCGCCGAGTCGGGCCATCACCGCGCTCTCCGTGAGAAACCACAGCGGCTCGGAGTCGACCAGCAGCCCGTCCATATCGAACATAACGGCCTCGAGGCTGCCGGTCCGGTCGTCACCGGGCCCGGCACGCTCCAGGCCTTCGCGGGCAGGCTGATGTCCGGATTGCGACATGATGGGTCCATCTTAGAGAGCACGCCGCGCTGCGCGCGCCGAGGCGGCCTTATCTTCATCTGCTGTACTCAGAACGTAGGCTGGTTCTGATTGCCCCGGCACTGGATGCCCGACGGCATGACGAGGGAGGTGGCGGACGATCGAGCTCGACTCTGTTGGCAAGCTCACCTCGCCCGTGCTGATCGCTGCCTTCGAGGGGTGGAATGACGCTGGCGACGCCGCCAGCACCGCGGTCAGCCAGCTGAGCGCAGCCTGGGACGCCAAGATCATCGGCGCGATTGATCCGGAAGATTACTACGACTTCCAGGTCTCCAGGCCCTCCATCGAGGTAGCCAACGGCCACGCCGAAGAGCTCGTCTGGCCGACAACGCGGCTCGCGATTGCCAGGCCGCCGGACGTCGGCCGCGACCTGATCCTGGTCCACGGCCTCGAGCCGAACATGCGCTGGCGCGGTTTCACCGGCGAGCTCGTCACGGCCTTCAGTCAGCTTGACGTCGAGCTCGTGATCCTGCTCGGTGCGCTGCTGGCCGACTCGCCGCACACCCGGCCGCTGCAGGTGACGGCCGCGGCGTCGAGCCCGGAGGTCGCCGCTCAGCTGCACGTGGAGTCCGTGGATTACAAGGGGCCCACGGGCATCGTCGGGGTGCTCCAGCACGCGTGCACCGAGGCCGGCCTCGCGTCGGTGTCACTGTGGGCTGCCGTGCCGCACTATGTGGCCCAGCCGCCCAGCCCCAAGGCCACGCTCGCGCTGCTGCGCAGCGTCGAGGACATGCTGGACATCTCGCTGCCACTCCAGGACCTGCCAGCGGAGGCCAGGGCATGGGAACGCGGCGTCGACGAGCTGGCCGAGCAGGACAGCGAGATCGCCGACTACGTTCGCACCCTGGAAGAGGCCAAGGACGCCACTGACCTTCCCGAAGCCAGCGGCGACGCGATCGCCCGCGAGTTCGAGCGGTATCTGCGCCGGCGGGGTGACCGCGGCGAGCACGGCGGCCGCTAGCCAGAACCGCTAGCCGACCGCTTCCGGCACCGGCACGCCTAGATGGGCGGCCACGGCACAGCGGGCCAGTCCTGCGGCGGCGCCGGATGCACCTTGTGCTCCAGCAGCATCTCGATCCGCCTGGTGGTGGCCCCTATCTCAGCTCGGGTCAGCCAGGGCGTCAGCTCCTCCGCCAGCCGTCCGCCGGTGAGCAGCTCGTGCGAACTACGCAGCGCGGCCAGCGCTGCGGGGGTGAGCTTCTTCCCGCGCCACTGCCACAGCACCGTCCGCAGCTTGTAGTCGGTACCGAAGCAGACGCCGTGGTCACACCCGTACAGCCGGCCAGCAACGGTCGGCAGCAGGTGACCGATCTTGCGGTCAGCATTATTGATCACCGCGTCGAACACCGCCATCTGGCGCAGTCTCGGGTCGTTCCCGCTACGGGCCAGCTCGACTATGTCCACGGAGTCGTCGGCGTCGATCCAGAGCTGGCACATGCCGGGCCCGAAGGGCCCGTCGCGGTAGACCGTCGGTGGCACGACGTCCCAGCCACCCGCTCGTGACACCAGGTATGCCGCGATTTCGCGGCCGGCCAGTGTGCCGTCGGGGAAGTCCCACAGCGGGCGCTCTCCCGCCACTGGCTTGTAGACGCAGATCGCCTGCCTGCCACCACCCGTGATGGTGCAGTACAACGTCGCATTCGAGGCATCCACGAGCCGGCCCTGAACCTCAATCGCCCCGTCGGCGAGCAGGTCCAGGCTGGCAGCCTCAGACGCATCGGTCGGCTCGTCCAGCACCGGACTCGGGTCAGTGCCGTCCGGGCGTTCCGGGCTCCGGCCTTCCGCTGCCTCAGCCACGCCCAACCCGGTGGCCATTCTGCCGCGGGCAGACGTGGCCTGCCGGCTCGAGTGGCAGCCCGCAGAGCGGGCAGGGTGGCCGCCCGGCCCGGACAACCTGGATAGCGCGCCGCGAGAACGCGCGGGCGGCCGCGGCACTGATGCGCACCCGCAGGACCGCAGGGCCGTCCTCGGGGATGTCCTCGGCCAGAGGCTCGAGCGGTTCCTCGCTCTCCTCCTGCGCCTCGATGATGACGCGCTCCTCGTCGTGATCCCAGGCCAGCGCGATCGCCCCGACGCGGAAGTCCTCTGTCAGCGGAAGGTCGAGCGGGCCGTCGTCGACACCCGCGTCAGGCGGCGACGCCGAGGGCGTGCCCGTGCGGCGCGTCACTTCGTCCAGTAGCTCGTCGAGCCGCTCGGCGAGCTGGCTCACCTGGCCCTTTTCCAGCACCACGCTGGTGACCCGGCTGCCAAGGGTCGCCTGGAGGTAGAACGTACGCTCGCCGGGCTGGCCGACAGTGCCCGCGATGAATCGCTCCGGCGGGTCGTACGAGTAGACCGGCATGACCCCTATCCTCCCGCGCCTGTCCATGTGCGCCGAAGCAGCCCGGTCTCAGGCTACCGGCGTGGGCTGGGTTTCGCGCGTCCCCGCCCTTTAGTCGCCCGCTCCGCCGCCGACCTGCGCGTCTGCCTCAGCCGTCTTGTGTGCTGCCTTCGGGGAGCTGGCGAGCCCCGCCAGCGTCGTCGCGTCAGCGCCGGTGTCGTTCATCCGCAGCACGAACGGCCGGAGCGTCGTGTACCTGATCACGCTCAGCGAGCACGGGTCGACCTGGATGCGCTGCGACATATCCAGGTGCATGCCGAGCGCGTCGGCCAGTATGGCCTTGATGACGTCGCCGTGCGAGCACACCACGTAGACCGCATCCTTGCCGAGGCTGGCGTTCCAGTCGCGCACGGCCGCGACCGCCCGCTGCTGCATGCCGGTCATCGTCTCGCCGGCGGGGCCTGGAAAGCGCACCGCGCTCGGGTGTGCCTGCACCACCCGCCACAGCGGGTCGCGCGCCAGCTTGCGCAGTGACTGACCGGTCCAGTCGCCGTACCTGCACTCGCCGAGCCGCTCGTCCAGTTGCACGGCGATCGGCTGCTCGTCGCCAGCGGCCTGGCCGTTCGCGCTGACCCGGTCGGCCAGCCCGGCACTGTCGGGCGCCGTCGCGCCGTGCCCGGCCGCGATGATGGACGCGGTCTGGACGCAGCGCTCAAGCGGGCTGCTGACGATCGCGGCGAGCGGTACCGGGGCCAGCCTGGCCGCGAGCGCCGCGGCCTGGGCGCGTCCTCGGTCGTCCAGCGAGATGCCCGGCAGCCAGCCCGTGAGTGCCTTGCCTGTCGAGGACGTCAGACCGTGCCGGACGATCAGGACCAGGGTCATCTCTCGACTCTAACCGGACCCGCGCTCAGCCGACGGGTCAGCTACCGCGGCCGGTCGGCCAGTACGAACGTCACACCGCCGAAGCTCACGCGGTCACCAGCCATGACGCGGCTCGGGCTGGTGACACGCCACCCGTTCAGCCGGGTCCCGTTGGTGGAGCCCAGGTCGGCCAGCAGCCAGCCATCCGGGCCGGGTTGCAGGCTTGCGTGCCAGCGCGACACGGTGTCGTCGGCGAGCGTCATGTCGCAAGCCAGCTCCCGGCCGATGGTGTAGCGGCGCTGTGAGCCGGACGGCAGGCGCAGCAGCGCCGGCCCGCGACGCAGCCATCGATCGGCGGACCGCAGCACACGGCCGCCTACAGCCGCGGCAGCCCGCCCGAAGCCACGATGGCGCGGCAGGTCGACCACGAGATCGCGCAACTCAGCATGCGTCCGCGCAGTGAGGGCCTGCGTGCGCCGCTGAGTGAACGTCTCGTAGCTGAGGCGGCCAGTGACGAATCCGTCGCTCACTTCGGCCAGCGCCCGCTCCCGCTCCGCATCTGACGCCCGACCCGCCACCATGGCACGATTATCGGCGCCGCCGCGGACGGCCGACAAGGCCCGCCGGGCAACCGGCCCGGGGAGGGCTCCCCTTTGTTAGTGCAGTCGCACCCGCGGATCGAGCACCGCATAGAGAATGTCGACGATCAGGTTGGCGACGATGACGCCTGCCGAGGCCACGATCACCACCCCGATCACCACGGGAAGGTCCTGCTGGTTGATGGCGTTGACCGCCGTATAGCCGATACCCGGCAAGCCGAAGACGGTCTCGGTGATCACCGCGCCGCCGATCAGCACGCCGACGTCGAGGCCGAACTGCGTGACCACCGGTGTCAGCGCCGAGCGCAGGTTGTGCCGGAGGATGAGGCGCCGTTCGCTCATGCCCTTGGATCTGGCGGTGCGGATGTAATCCTCACCGAAGACGTCGAGCATCGAGCCCCTGGTAAGTCGGGTATAGGTGGCCGCCGACACCAGGGCGAGCGTGAGCCACGGCAGGATCAGCCCCTGCGCCCACTTGACCGGATTATGCGTGAGCGACACCCACGTGCCCGGGGCCGGGAAGATGCCGATGTGGTGGATGGTGAACTCGTAGTACAGGCCGAGGATCAACAGCAGGCCGAGCACGAACGTCGGCATCGAGTAAAAAGTCAGGGCGAGGGTCGTGAACGTGCGGTCCCATATCGACCGGGTCTTGACGGCCGAGACGATGCCGCTGGCCAGGCCCATGGCGAGCCAGAGGATCGCTGCCCCGAACACCAGCGACAGCGTGATCGGGAGCGCGGCCTTGAGCACGGTGTTCACAGATTCACTGTGGTAGTAGTCGTGGCCCAGGTTGCCTTGCAGCAGTCCGCTGTCGGAAGACGCCCCGAAGAGCCGCGACACTCCTACCCAGTGGAGGTATTGGTCCCAGATGGGCCGGTCGAGCCAGAGCCGATGCGACACCGCCGCTACCTGGACCGGCGTGGCCTGCCGGCCCGCCAGCACTCGTGCGACAAACGCGGAACCCGGCCCGACGAAGAAAATCAGGAACACCGTGACGGTCATGAGCCACATCACGAACAGGCCCTGCAGGATCCGGCGGATCAGGAATCGTGTCACTGGATGCTCCTAGACGAACAGGTCGCCGCGCGGGTCGAAGGCGTCTCGCACGCCGTCACCGAAGATGTTGAACGCGAGCGTGGTAATGAGCAGCGCGAGGCTCGGGAAGACCAGGTACCACCAGGAGCCGTACAGGTAGTAGTTCTGTGAGGTGCTGATCATCTCGCCCCAGTCCGCGGTCGGGGGGAGGATGCCGACGCCCAGGAAGGAGAGGGCCGCCTCTGAGACGATCGTGACCGGGATGAGCAGGGTGCTGTAGACGATCAGCTGCGCCAGCAGGTTCGGCAGGATGTCGATGAACATGATCCGCCACGGCCTCGCGCCGAGCGCACGGGCCGCCTCGATGTACTCCTTCTC
>DASQIW010000207.1:0-2587 GCA_035631375.1 Streptosporangiaceae bacterium | reverse complement strand
GCCGCCCGGACGGAACACCGCCACCAGATCGCCGACCTTGATGGCTTCCTCCACGTCGTGGGTGACCAGGACGACCGTCTTGTGCAGCTCGGCCTGAAGCCGGATGAGCTCATCCTGAAGGGCGGCTCTGACAATGGGGTCGACTGCGCTGAACGGCTCGTCCATCAGCAGCACGGGCGGATCGGCGGCCAGCGCCCTGGCGACGCCGACCCGCTGCTGCTGGCCGCCGGACAGCTGATGGGGGTACCGCCGCGCCATTGTCGCCGGGTCGAGGCCGACCAGGTCCATTAGCTCGCGCGCCCGGGTCCGGGCGCTGCCGCGCTTCCAGCCCGTCAGCATCGGCACGGTCGCGATGTTGTCCTCGATCGTTCGGTGGGGGAACAGACCGGTCTGCTGGATGACGTAACCGATGCCGCGCCGGAGCTCCGACGGATCGGTGTCGGCCACATTCGCGCCGTTCAGCAGGATCCGGCCCGACGTGGGCTCCACCAGCCGATTGATCATCCGGAGCGTCGTGGTCTTGCCGCAGCCGCTCGGCCCGACCAGCACCATGATCTTCCCGTCGGGAACGTCCAGGTCCAGCGAGTCGACCGCGACGGTGCCATCGGGATAGCGCTTCGTCACGGTTTCGAAGGTGATCACGCCGCCTGGCCTCTCGGTGTGGGGAGACGCGAATCAGACCCGCACCGCCCGCGATACGTCACGCGCAGATAACCCGCAGGGCCCGCAAACCGCGCCCGAAGGTCACACAGTGCCTCATCTGCCACAGCCTAAACCGCGCCCGGAAGTCCGTGCCCGATCTGAAACAGGCCTGTGACCTTTCCGGCGAGGCACTCAGCTGGCCGCTTTGTCCCTCCAGGGGTTCACGGGGGACCGTGGCGGCTGCGAATTGCGATAATGAGATAAGCCGGGTCCAGCCCGGCCATCACGACAGTGCGGGACAGGCGGCCGCGGACGTGGCGGCCCCGTTCCCCCTATGGTGCGCCTTCGGCTCAGGTCAGCGGATGCGCTGAACAGGACACGGCACTCTTATGTCAGCCAGCAACCCGGACCAGCGGGCGGTCGGGCGCAGGGCGCGCGCCGCTCCAGAGGGCACGGGCACCGCCGCGGCGGAACTGCATGCGGCGATCGGCCACCAGCACCGCGACGTCTCAGGTGGCTGGCTCCGGCCGGCGGTGTTCGGCGCGATGGACGGCCTGGTGACGAATGTCTCACTGATCGCGGGCGTCGGCGGCGGCGGGGTGTCGCGGCACACGATCCTCCTGACCGGTCTGGCCGGCCTCGCGGCCGGTGCGTTCTCGATGGCCACCGGCGAGTACGTGTCCGTCTCGTCGCAGAACGAGCTCGTCGGCTCGGAGGTCGCCAAGGAGCGCTACGAGCTGCAGCACAACCCCCACGGCGAGGCGGCAGAGCTGGCCGCGATGTACCGGGCGCGCGGGGTCGATGCGGACCTCGCGGAGCAGGTCGCCCTGCAGCTGTCGCGCCGGCCCGATGCGGCGCTGCAGGTGCACGTCAGGGAGGAACTCGGCGTCGATCCGCACGAGCTACCGTCCCCCTACGTCGCCGCGGGTGCCTCGCTGGTCACCTTCGCGGTCGGCGCGCTGATCCCGCTGTTCCCCTACTTGCTGGGCTTCTCGTCCCTGGCGGCGGCCCTGATCCTCGCTGCGGTCGCGGCCTTCGTGGGCGGCGGCCTGGTGGCCCGGATCACCTCGCGGCCGTTCTGGCGCGGCGCGATGCGTCAGCTCGTGCTCGCCGCGGTGGCCGCGGGCCTCACGTACGGCATCGGCCGGCTCGTCGGCGGCCACATCTAGCGACTCTGGCGGCAGCTGCGGCTGCGGCGATCGGCGGTTACCAGGCGTCCTCGGCGAATTCCTCGCCCGCCTGGCCACCGGCCAGCAGATGCAGATCCGCGTCGACCATCATCGTGACCAGCTCGTCGAAGCCGATCTTCGGCTCCCAGCCGAGCTTGTCACGCGCCTTGCTCGGGTCCGCGCACAGCTTGTCGACCTCGGCCGGCCGGATGAACGCCGCGTCGGTGACCACGTGGTCGCGCCAGTTCAGCCCGGCGGCGCGGAATGCAGTGTCTACCAGCGTCTCCACCGTGTGGGTCACGCCAGTGCCGATGACGTAGTCAGCAGGCTCGTCCTGGGTCAGCATGAGCTGCATAGCGCGGACGTAGTCGCCGGCGAATCCCCAGTCACGGCTGGCCGTCAGGTTGCCGAGCCGCAGCTGGCGCTCGTAACCGAGCTTGATCTTCGCGACGCCGAGCGAGACCTTGCGGGTCACGAATTCGGTCCCGCGCCGCGGCGACTCGTGATTGAACATGATCCCTGACACCGCGTACATGCCGTAGGACTCACGGTAGTTCTGCGTCAGGAAGTGGCCGTACACCTTCGCCACGCCATACGGGCTGCGCGGGTGGAACGGGGTCTGCTCGGTCTGCGGTGTCTCCCGCGCCATGCCAAACATCTCCGAGGTTGATGCCTGGTAGAACCGGATCTGGCCACGGCCTGGCGTGCGCGATGCGCTGATCCCGCTGCAGACCCTGATGGCCTCGAGCACCCGTAGCACGCCGAGCCCGGTGACC
>DASQIW010000206.1:0-8330 GCA_035631375.1 Streptosporangiaceae bacterium | reverse complement strand
TTTGGCGACACTAGCCTGGTCGTGGATGCGTTCCGCCGGGCCAGTCCGGTCCGGCGGGTTGCCCGAATCCTCATCATGACGGGCCCCGCGGTGGGCGGCTGGTGGGCCGCCGCCTTGATCGGCACCCGGGCGTGGGACTGGCCCATCGCAGCGAATGCGCGTCTAGCTGTGGGGCCGCTTGTCGCTGCCTGTGTTGCCTTGCTGGCGATCGCGGTCCTGACACGGCGGTACCAGGTGCTCCGCCGCGCGGGCGTGGCCGGCTGCCTAGGCGTTGCCCTCCTGGACGCCTCGGTGGTCACGACTGTGCTGGTGCTGGGGCCGATTGGCCGATGGCTCTTCATCGTCGCGGCCTGCGTCAGCGCGGCCCGGCTCACCTTCATCGCCGGAGCGATGCGCCGGGTACTTCCTCAGCCCGGCACATAGGCCTGCGGTCGGCGCAGGGTCGTCGCAGATCAGCGGGCCGGAAGGGCGACGGCGGGGGAGAATCCGATCAGTGTTGCGAGGCCGGACAGCGCTTCCGTCCGGGCGCGGTAGTAAACCCAGACGCCGCGTTTGTCACGGTCGAGCAGTCCGGCGTCGTGCAGCACCTTCAGGTGGTGGCTGATGGTCGGCTGGGACAGGTCGAAGGCATCGTTGAGGTCGCAGACGCACGCCTCGCCGCCAGCGTGGGATGCGATCAGGGACATCAGTCGCAGTCGCACCGGGTCGGCGAGCGCCTTGAGCAGCGGGGCGATCTGATCGGCCTGGGCCTGGGACAGGGGCTGGGCCGATAGCGGCGAGCAGCACGCCACGGGGTCGGCGGGATCCAGCACGACCAGAGACTTCGACATGGATCTATATTGACGGAGGTCGATGTCTATGACAAGCTCGGCCGCGGAAGGACATAGACGCTCATCGATATTTGGGAGGCTCTCATGACCGGCCGGCTGCAGCTCGCCATCAACGTTGACGATCTGGGCGAGTCCATCGACTTCTACAGCAAGCTCTTCGGTGCCGGGCCCGCGAAGGTGAAGCCGGGTTATGCGAACTTCGCGATCGCTGACCCGCCGCTCAAGCTCGTCCTCATGGAGCACCCCGGCCAGGGCGGCAGCCTCAACCACCTCGGCGTCGAGGTCACCGACACCGACGCCGTCGACGCCGAGCAGACCCGGCTCGCGGGGGTGGGCCTGGCGTCCGTCGACGAACGCGACACGACCTGCTGCTACGCCAAGCAGGACAAGTTCTGGGTCGAGGGCGCCCCGAATGGGGAGCGGTGGGAGATCTACACCGTCCTGGAGGACAGCCAGACCTTCTGGGGCCAGGACGGCGAGCAGAACCCGGCCAAGGAAGAAGCCTCGCCCGGCCAGTCAGCCGGCGCGCAGCAGTGCTGCGGCTGATCACATCCCAACTCGGTGACTGAGGTTGTGCTGTGGCGGCGGCTTGCCGCCGAGTTCGCCGGAAGCGCGTTCCTGGCCGCCGTGGTGATTGGATCGGGGATCGCCGCGATGCGGCTGTCGCCCGGCGATACCGGCCTGGAGTTGCTGGAGAACGCGGCTGCTACGGCGGCTGGCCTATTCGCGATCATCCTGATGTTCGGGCCAGTGTCAGGCGCTCACTTCAATCCGGTGGTGTCATTCGTGGACGCCGCTTTTGGCGGGCTCAGGTGGCGGGACGCGGCGGCCTACTTGCCCGCCCAGGTGGCCGGCTGTGTCCTCGGCGCCGTGGTCGCCAACCTGATGTTCGGTCTGACGGCTGCCAGCATCTCCACTAAGAACCGGGCGTCAGCGGCGCATTTCCTTTCCGAGATCGTCGCTACCCTCGGCCTGATCCTGGTGATCATGGCGCTGGCCAGGTCCGGCAGGGCGCGGTCAGCCCCGGCGGCCGTGGGCGCTTACATCGGCGCGGCGTACTTCTTCACCTCCTCGACGAGTTTCGCGAATCCGGCCATCACCGTCGGCCGGATGTTCTCCGACACCTTCGCCGGCATAGCCCCGCCCTCGGCACCGGCGTTCATCGGCGCCCAGATCGTCGGCGGAGTGCTCGCGTTTGCACTGGTCAAGGCCCTGTATCCGGGAGTGACGCCAGCCGACGCCGCGGCCGTGGTGGTGCCGCACGCGGCAGGCACGACGGCGCACGACGCGACGTCTCCTGCTGACCCGCATGCTCGGTACCTCAGCGAGTAACGAAACGGGAGTCAGACATGCACCTGGTCATGATCGGAGGCAGCGACGCCGGCATCAGCGCGGCGCTGCGGGCCCGTGAGCTGGACTCGTCTGCGGAGGTCACCGTCATCCTGGCGGACGCGTACCCGAATTTCTCCATCTGCGGCATCCCGTACTACGTCTCCGGTGAGGTCACGCACTGGCGCAATCTTGCCCACCGCACCGTTTCCGACCTGGAAGCGACCGGCATGAGGCTGCGGCTGGATACCACCGCCCGCCGGATCGACGTCGCCGCCCGCATGCTTCAGGTCACTGGTCCCGGCGGCCGGGAGGAGTTCATCGCTTACGACCGGCTGGTTGTCGGCACGGGTGCTGTTCCGGTCCTGCCGCCGATCGCCGGCCTGACCGGCCCCGGCGCTCTCGGACCCGATGACGGCGTGCACGTCTTGCACACCATGGGGGACACGTTCGCGGTCATGCGCACGCTGGAAGAGACGTCCCCGGCGAGCGCGATCATCATCGGCGCCGGCTACGTGGGCCTGGAGATGGCCGACGCGCTGATCGCCCGCGGAATGTCGGTGACCCAGATGGAGCAGCTGCCGGAAGTCCTGCCGACTGTCGACGCCGGGCTCGGCGCGCTGGTGCATGCCGAGCTGGCCGCGCAGGGGGTCGAGGTACTGACCGGCACGGCCGCTCAGAGCATCAGCAGGGCTGCGCCGGACAGCAAACGCCGCCTCGATGTTGTGGCGCAGACCGCAGATGGCGGAACGGTCGAGCGGCTAGCCGATCTCGTGCTGGTGGTCACCGGGGTCCGCCCGGACTCCGAGCTCGCGCTGG
Source organism: Streptosporangiaceae bacterium (assembly GCA_035631375.1). Taxonomy (GTDB): domain Bacteria; phylum Actinomycetota; class Actinomycetes; order Streptosporangiales; family Streptosporangiaceae; genus JAJYUU01. Next base: position 5,352 of record DASQIW010000206.1, on the reverse strand, counting down.
CGGCCGGCGCAACTCCGGGTGTGCGCGGAGCGATCCGGGTGGACCCGGCGATGCAGACTGGCCTGCCGGAGGTGCTCGCTGCGGGCGACTGCGTCATCACCCACCATCGCCTGCTCGGCGAGACATACCTGCCGCTCGGCACCACCGCGCACAAGCAGGGCAGGATCGCCGGCGAGAACGCGCTCGGCGGAAACCGGCAGTTCGCCGGCAGTCTCGGCACTCAGGTGGTGAAGATCTTCGACCAGGCCGCGGCCCGCACCGGGCTCCGCGACTCCGAAGCGGCGGCGGCCGGATACGACCCCGTTACCCTCTCCTTCGAGGCTGACGACCACAAGGCCTACTACCCGGGAAGCCACCGCATCGCCATGCGCGTCACGGGCGATCGCCGCACCGGGCGCCTGCTTGGGATGCAGCTCTTCGGCCACAAGAACGCAGAGATCGCCAAGCGGATCGACATCGCCGCCACCGCCATCTTCAACGGCATGACCGTCGAGGAGATCAGCGACCTCGACTTGTCGTACACCCCACCGCTGGGAAGCCCATGGGAAGCGGTCCAGCTGGGCGCCCAGGCCTGGGCCAACCAGGTCCGGCTGCGCAGCGCTGAACCACTGTCAGACCCCTGACGTAGTCTGTTCAGAAGGTCGCCACCACGGTGGCCAGCTCAATGGACGGCTGTAGTTCCGGTCGCCCCGCACCGACCCGCGGTGGACGTTGTGGTCCGCCGGCCCGGACCTGGAGGGGCCAACTTTATGGCCGTTATCAACACTTTCCAACAGGATGCTGTTGATCTGGCCGAACCGCTGACGCTCGACGCCGCCCATGCACGATCGTGCCAGGCCGCGCTCGAAGACTCCGAAGTCGGAGCGGTCGGACTGGAGATAGAGGCGCACCTCGTCGACCTTCACGCCGTGCCTGATGTCGTCGCCTGGCATCGAGTCGATCAGGTCACCGACGACGTCCGCGCAGTCGCCGACGGCAGTGCGGTCACGTTTGAGCCGGGCGGGCAGCTTGAGCTGTCAGGACGGCCCGAGCCGGACATCGCGGGTGCTGTAGCCGGGCTGCGGCGCGACTGGCAGGGCGTGCGGCTGGCCCTGGCCGAGCACGGCCTCGGAGCTGCCTTCGCGGGCGCTGATCCGCTGCGACCATCCCGGCGCATCAACCCGCGCCCGCGATATCAGGCGATGGAGGAGCACTTTGCCGCCACCGGCCGGGCTGCTGCGGGCGCCGTCATGATGAACTCGACCGCCGCACTTCAGCTCAACCTGCAGGCCGGGCCGAAGAGCGGGTGGCCTGCGCGGGTGGACCTCGCGCACCGGCTGGGGCCGACCCTGGTCGCGATCTCGGCCTGCTCCCCCTGGCTGCACGGCCGGGCCACGGGCTGGAAGTCGGTCCGCCAGGCGACCTGGGCGCAGCTTGACCCGCGGGCCTGCGGCCCGGTCCCCGGCTGCGATGCAGGATCCCTGCTCTCGACGGAAGACAGCGACCCCGCCGCGGCATGGGCGCACTTCGCGATGTCCGCACCGGTGATCTTCGTGCGCAGCCAGAGCGAAGACGCCCAGCCTGTGTGCACGCCGGTGACGTTCGGCCAGTGGGCCAGCGGCCGGATTCGGCTGTGCGGCAGGCAACCCACGGTCGCTGACCTCGATACGCACCTGACCACGTTGTTCCCGCCGGTGCGGATGCGGGGCTACCTGGAGCTGCGGTACCTGGACGTGACGGCGCCTCGGTGGTGGCCCGCCATCGCCGCTGTGGCCGCGACGCTGCTGGACGACAAGGCCGCCGCGGATCAGGCGATGGAGGCCACGGAGCGCACTGCCCGGCGGTGGGGCGAGGCAGCACGGCACGGGCTGCGTGATGACCTGCTCGCCGACTCCGCACGCCGCTGCCTGGCGATTGCCGCTGGCCGCGCACCGGCTGAGCTCAGGACGGCAGTCGCTGACCTCGCCGAGCTGGTGGAGTCGAGGCGAAGTCCAGGCGACCTGCTGGCCAGCCGCATCGACCGAGTCGGTCCGCTCGCCGCATTCGAGGAGCTTGCCCATGCGTGACGGCGTAGTCCGTGACCTGGAGCGTGCCAGGAATCGCACGCTCGGCCTCACCGACCTCGATGAGCCAACGCTGGTGGCCCAGCACGACCCGCTCATGAGCCCGCTCGTGTGGGACCTTGCCCACGTGGGTCAGCAGGAGGAGCTCTGGCTGCTGCGCGACGGCGATTCATCACGGCCCGGCATGCTCGAGCCCGACATCGACTCGCTCTACGACGCGTTCAAGCATCCGCGAGCTAAGCGCCCGTCCCTGCCGCTGCTGCCGCCGGTCGAAGCGCGCGCCTACGACTACGAGGTGCGTGGCCGCGTGCTCGACCTGCTCGAGCGCACGCCGGAGGAGGACCTGTTCACGGCCGGCATGGTCGTCCAGCACGAGGAGCAGCACGACGAGACGATGCTGGCTACCTTGCAGCTGCGCCAGGGACCGCCGGTGCTGCTGCCGCGCAAGGCCCTGCCGCCGGGGCGGAGAGTCGAGCCCGACCGCGTGTTCGTGCCATGCGGGCCCTTCACCCTGGGCGTGGACGCCGCGACCGAGCCGTTCTCGCTCGACAACGAGCGACCTGCGCACACAGTGGACGTCGCGCCGTTCTGGATCGGGCGGACACCCGTGAGCAACCGGCAGTGGCGTGAGTTCATCGGTGACGGCGGTTATCGCCGGCCGGATCTGTGGTCACCGCGCGGCTGGGCGCACCGGGCAGAGGCCCGGCTAGAGCGACCGAAGTTCTGGAGCCAGGACGGCACCAGGCGCCGCTTCGGCGTCGAGGAAGAGGTGCCTGCCGACGAGCCGGTGCAGCACATCTGCTACTTCGAGGCGGAGGCGTTCGCCGCGTGGTCAGGCGGCCGTCTGCCCACCGAGACGGAGTGGGAGAAGGCCTGCGCCTGGGACTCCGCCACCGGCGCTCGTCGCACGTGGCCGTGGGGCTCGGCGCCGCCCGCAGACGAGCTGGCCAACCTGGGCGGAGCCGGGATGCGGCCTGCGCCCGTCGGCGCATACCCGGGCGGGGCGTCCGCGTACGGCGCCGAGCAGATGATCGGCGACGTGTGGGAGTGGACATCGTCGGACTTCGCGCCGTGGCCTGGCTTCACGCCGATGATCTACCGCGATTACAGTCAGCCGTTCTTCGGCGGCGACTACAAGGTTCTTCGCGGCGGATCCTGGGCGGTCGCGCCCTCGACCATCAGGCCCTCGTTCCGCAACTGGGACCACCCGATCAGGCGGCAGATCTTCACCGGTGTCCGGCTGGCGTGGGATGCCACCTGAGGATCGGCCACCTCGCCGACTGACTCTGCCGAAACGTCGACCCCGACCGATCTGGAGGCGTGACCCATGCCAGTGAAGAACCGCGTGCAAGCCCGGCCCGAGCGGTACCGGGAGGCGCTGCGCGCCGACGTTCGCGCGGGCCTGACGGCGGAACCGAAAATGCTGCCGCCCAAGTACTTCTACGACGAACGCGGCAGCATGCTGTTCGACGACATCACGCGACTCCCCGAGTACTACCTGACGCGGGCTGAGACGTCGATACTGCGCGAGCACGCGGCCGAGATAGCCGAGTTGTCTCGCTGCGAGTCCCTCGTCGAACTGGGCAGCGGGACCTCGGCAAAGACGGGGCTGCTCCTCCGTGCACTGCTCGACCGGGGCACCTTGCGCGAGTTCGTGCCGCTTGACGTCGACTCCGCTGTGCTCACCGACGCCACGCAGATGCTGGCCGCGAAGTACCCGGGCCTGTGGCTCGCGCCGGTCGTCGGTGACTTCGAGCATGACCTGCATGTTCTCCCGCCCGGCGGCCGCCGCATGATCGCATTCCTGGGCTCGACGATCGGCAATCTCGAGCCGACTGCACGCGCCAGCCTCCTGGCCGAGGTTGCCTCGGTGCTGGGGGCCGGCGACACCTTCCTGCTCGGCACCGACCTGGTCAAGGACACCTCCCGGCTGCTGCCCGCCTATGACGACGCGGCCGGCGTGACGGCGGAGTTCAATCGCAACGTCCTGCGCGTGGTGAACCGCGAGCTGGCAGCTGACTTCAGGCCGGAATGCTTCCGTCACGTGGCGCTGTGGGATGCCGCGAACGAGTGGATCGAGATGAGGCTGCGCGCGGTCAGCGACCAGCGGGTCACCATCTCCGATCTTGACCTGACCGTGGACTTCGCGGCCGGGGAGGACCTGCGGACGGAGATCTCGGCCAAGTTCCGCAGTGACAGGCTCCGAGCGGAGCTGGCCGCAGCCGGACTGGAGACGATGCAGTTCTGGACTGACTCCGGCGGCGACTTCGGGCTGACGCTGGCCAGGCCCGCGCGGTAGTTACGACGTCACCTTCGCCTCATCGAGGGATTCCGTCAGCGCGCCGCTTTCCGCTGGGCGGCGCGCGATGAAGGGCACGGAACGGGGCCGTTTCTGCTCGCGGTAGAACAAAGCGGTCGCCAGGCCCTGCCGCTGGCTCAGCATGACGATGACCAGCAGAGCAGCCGCCAGGGAGAACCACTGACCCGGCAGGCCGAGCCAGTCTTGCAGCGCGTAGGTGGCTAGCCCGCCCGTGAAGATGAGACCGCCAACAATCGCTCCTGGCACGGTCGTGATGCCAGCGATGTAGGCGAAGGCGATGAGGGCCAGCGATGTGAATGTGTCGTAGCTCGCGGGCGTGATCCAGCCGTATTGGTAAGCCAGCAGCACGCCGCCCACACCGGCCACGCCGGCGGACAGCGCGAAGCCCAGCAGCTTGGTGGACCGTACATCGACGCCGGCCGCGGCGGCCGCGCGCTCGTTCGCCCGTACGGCGAGCATGTTCTGGCCGAGCGCGCTGCGCCGCAGGTTGCAGACCCCGAGCGCGACGACGCACAGCACAACGAGCACGAACCAGCCGAACACGGGGCTCGGCACCGCCCCGCCCAGTCCTGGCACTGGCGCATTCGACCCGAAGCTGAAGCCGAACAGCGCGGGCGCGGGGACTCCCACGCCCGCCCCGCCGCCCCAGGTGTGGTTTCCGAACCAGAACGCCTCCATCGCCACCGCCGCGGCGAGCGTTACCACGGCCAGGCTGACCCCGCGGATTCGCAGCGCCGGGATGCCGTAGAGCAAGCCGAGCATCGTCGCGACGATGACGCCCATGATCGGTGCCCACGGGAAGCCGATGCCGAAGTTCAGGGCGAAATGCGCGACGGCGAACCCGGCGGCGCCGCCGAGCGCGAGCTGCACAACCGAGACCTGCCCCAGGTATCCGGTGATGACCACGAGCGACAGCAGCAGGATCGCCGAGACCAGGGAGACGACGAGCGCGCCGCGGAACCCGGCCGGAAGCAGCGGCAGCGCGGCCGC
>DASQIW010000205.1:0-20655 GCA_035631375.1 Streptosporangiaceae bacterium | reverse complement strand
GAACTTCCGCGACACCACCCAGCGCGCTGAGGACTTCTCCAAGCTCGTTGAGAATTCCGGCGGCCGGGTCCGCGAGCTGCTGTGGACCGTTGGCGAGTACGACGTGGTCTGCATCGCGGACTTCCCCAACGACGAGGCCGGCGTCGCCGCCCTGCTCCAGGTGGGCTCTGCGGGCCACGTCCGGAGCAGGACGCTCCGCGCGTTCGACGCCGACGAGATGAGGGAGATCGTCAGGCGGGCAAGTTAGTTAAGAGCCTGACCCGCTCTGGCCAGGCGCGGACCAGTCGCGTAGCCCGCGAGCCGGGCCGGCCGGCGCATCCCACCTGAGGAGAGTGCGCCTATTACCCGACAGGGACGATGTGGCTGCTGCGGCGTGTTGGCAGTTTGGTCTGCGCCAGGCCGGCGGCTACGCTCGGCCGAGCTGAGGAGCGAAGTGCTGCTGCCGGAGTCCATGCGCTTTATGCACTCATCCGCATCCTTATTGGTACCGGCAGACGCACTACTTTCGGCAGAAGCGGATGTTCTCACGCCAGGCCTTCTTCCACGAAGGAAGCGACGCGTTTCTCGAGACGACGGCGGGCAGCGTCAGGTAGGTCGCGCAGCGGTCCTTGGCCGGCGAGCACGGCGAGCCCGTGAACTACGGACCAGATGGGGTACTCGATGCCGTCGCGGCGCCGCCGGTCGAGGACGCCAGCCTCGACGAGCTCGTCGAGGGCGTCACGGAGATAATCCAGGGGCGACCGATCTAGCCCGGTCCCGCCGCCCGGCACGCCGTAGCTGTGCTGGTGAGGTACTGCGAACGCCGTGGCGAACAGGCCTGGTTCTTCGCGGGAGAACTCTAGGTATGCGTCGCCAATTGCGCCCAGCCGACGGCGGGCCGCTCCCGCATCGCCATACCTACCGCGCACGCGGGAGACGCGGGCGGCCATGCGAGCCGAAAGCTCGCGCATCGCCGCCGCGCAGACCGCAGCGAGAAGCTCATCGCGGTCCGAGAAGTGCCGGTATGCGGCATTCGGCACCACGCCTACCATCTGCGTCACCTCACGCAGCACGACTGCGTCCGGGCCACCCGTCCTGGCCAGCTCAAGGCCTGCCGCGATGAGGCCGTCGCGGACGGCGCCTCGCGGCCGCCTGCGCCTGACCTCTGGTATCCCTTCCGGCGGTCGTTCCGATGTCATGACCCGATCGTAGTGGACAGCGTCCACAAGCGCGAGTATTGTGGACAGCGTCCACAAAAGAATGGACGGCGTCCACATAATCGGGGGAGGCCTGAGATGGCTACGAAGAAGACGGCAAGCGGATCGCGCCAGGATGAGGCGCGGGTGCCGGCCGCGGAGTGGTTCGCCGGTGGGCAGCGAATCTGGTACGACCCTGCGTCGGCGCGGGTGCTGACGGAGCGCGATGCTGCCGCAGTGCCCGGCGCGCTGCAGGTTTTCGAGCGTGTAACCGGAACGGCACACGTCACGGACTCGGTCTGGCTCACCATGCTACCCGGGTTCCCTGACGGCTCCTACGGCTGGGCCCAGACGGATCGGTTGCTCGGCGAGCGCCTCGGCCCGCGGCTGTACATGGAGCCGGTGGGGCAGGGAGACTCTGACAAACCTCGCGATTACCGCTACTCCACCATCGAACGCGCGGACCTCATCGAGGCGCTGTGGCGGCACCATGGCGTGCGCCGAACCGTGGTCGTCACCTTCGACTACACCTCGCTGGCCCTTCTGGAACTGCTGCGCCGCCAGCTTGAGCGGACAGCTGCCCACCAGACGGCAGGGCCGGTGATCATCGCCGTGCTCATGGTCAACGGTGGCCTTTTCGCCGACATGCAGACCCACCCCTGGCAGGGCACGCCGCTGCTGCGCAGCCCACTGGGCGCGCTGGCGATGCGGGGTTGGCAGCGTTCACCGCGCGCGTTCGAGGCCGGCTGGATGCGGGCACGCCTGTACTCCCGCACCTACCATCCGGCGGAGGCCGAGCTCGCAGAGCTCCGGTCCGCGATTACCCGCCGCGATGGGGCGGCGTTCGTGCACAAGGCCGCGGGGTTCGTCCCCGAGCACCGCCGCCACGCACGGCGATGGGATTTGGCCGAGATTGCCCGCCAACTGCACGGCACGGTCGCCCTCTACGTCGGCGGTAGCACGGAGGATGCCTACGAGCACCGGCAGGTCACTGCCGCGCGCGAGCGCGTGCCCGAGGCCCAGATCCTCACTTTTCCTGGTGGTCACCTCACTACCAGCGAGCACCCGGACCTTCTGGCAGCAGCGATCCGCGACATCGCGGTGCGCCACGGCGTGGACGCCGCGGCCACCACTCACAGATAACGACTAGACGATCGGAAAGAGAGCGAAACCCTGTGACCAAGATGAATCCGCTGCTCGACCGGAACGACGAGTTCGCGCGCACCTACACCCCCGGCCCGCTCGGCCCGCCAGCGACGCAGGTGCTCGTTGTCACGTGCGCCGACCATCGGGTCGACCCGGCGATGGTTCTCGGACTCGAACTGAACGACGCTTTCGTCATTCGCAACGTTGGAGGCCGCGTCACCCAGGCGGTCATCGACGATATCGCGTTCCTCGCCTTCCTCGCCGGGCAGCTATTCGGCAGCCAGGATGCCGATGAAGGCCTGTTCGAAGTCGCGGTCATCCACCACACCCAGTGCGGAACCGGCTTGATGGCCGACACCGGCTTCCGGCACCTGGCGGCAGAAGCCACAGGGCTGGCCGAGGCATCGCTGGAGGCCTCTGCAGTCACCGATCCGCAGCTGACCGTGAAGGCCGACGTCGAGCGCCTGCTCAGCTCACCCCTGCTCTCGCCCAGGGTGAGCGTCTCCGGCCACGTCTACGACATCAGCACAGGACGTGTCAGCACCGCCGTGACGGCGCGGCACCAATAATCGGCATCGGCCACGCTGGCCAGTCCGTTGACTGGCCAGCGTGGCCGATCACTACCGAGAGCTTGGCTGGTCCGCGCATCGCCTTGGCGAGCCGATGGCACCGTCGGGCCACGCGCAGCTGCACACGCGGTTGCCGGCCCGGTCGGCGAGCGTCCAGTGCGCCGGCGCATTCGAGTCATCGACGATGCGTTCCCCTGCGGTGAGGGCGGCCGCCGGACGCGCCTCGACGTGCTCACGGGCGACGGAGACGTCGATGTGCATCGCGTGCCGCAGCGGCTTGGCGTGGTCGAGATCCTGCATCCAGACGGTCGACCCATGGCCCAGCGGGTCGACGGCGTTGTCGTCAGCTAGCTCGGAGTACCCGACGACGGCCCGCCAGAAGCCAACATCGACGTTCTCTGGGTGGGCCGCGATGGCGAGCTGGACCTCCGTCAATCAGCGCTTAACGCTGACGGCTAGCGCCCGTTGAAGTCGGGCTTGCGCTTCGCAGCGAACGCGCGCGGGCCTTCCCTGGCGTCCTCACTGGCAAATACGGCCATGCCGAGCTTCGCCTCGAGGGCGAACGCGTCGTTCTCGGCCAGGCCCTCCGATTCGCGGATCGTGCGCAGGATCGCCTGCACCGCGAGCGGGCCGTTAGCGGCGACCATTTCCGCAACCTCCAGCGCCTTTGTCAGCGCCTGGCCATCCTCGACGACGTGCCCGATCAGGCCGATGGCCAGGGCCTCCGCCGCCGTGATATGCCGCCCGGTGAGCAGCAGGTCGGCGGCGACCGTGTAGGGGATCTGGCGGACCAGCCGGACCGCCGAGCCGCCCAGCGGGAACAGGCCCCAGCGGGCCTCGGAGATGCCGAACCTGGCACTGCGGCCGGCCACCCGGATGTCAGTGGCCTGGAGAATCTCGGTACCGCCCGCGATCGCCGGGCCCTCCACTGCGGCGATCAGCGGTTTGGTCAGCCGCCTGCCCTTGAGCAGCGGCTCGATCACCGACGGGTCAAACGCACCGGAGCGGAATGAGTCGCCGGGATGCGCCGCGGTCATTGCCTTCAGGTCGGCACCTGCGCAGAACGCTCCGCCTGCCCCGGTGAGGATGCAGACCCGGACCTGCGGGTCGTCGTCGACCCGGTCCCAGGCCTCGCGCATGATCGCCATCATCGGCCCGCTCAGCGCGTTCCGCGCGGACGGGCGGTTCATTGTGACGATGAGGATGTGCCCGCGCAGCTCGACCAGCGCGTGCGGCGCTTCGGCCTGGCCCGACGGAGTGGCGGACATCTGCGACCTCCTCTCAGGCCACGTCGCGACCGTGAATCCTGGTGTGTGCCCGGTTGTGCCGAACGATAACACGTTCTAGTTTCTTACCCATGGCCCTGAACATCGCTGACCTCTTCGAGCACGCCGTTGACGCCGTACCGGAGCGCCCAGCCATCGCCTGCGGTGACGCGGAGGTCAGCTACGACGAGCTCGAGGCGCGCAGCAATCAGCTCGCGCACTGCCTCGCCGGGGCCGGCGTCGGCATCGGCGATCACGTGGGCGTTTACGGCCGGAACTCGATCGAGCTGGTCGAGGCGTTCCTCGCGTGCTACAAGCTGCGGGCCATTCCTGTCAACGTCAACTACCGGTACGTCGAGGCGGAACTGCGGTACTTGTTCAGTGAAGCCGAGCTCAAGGGCCTGGTCTTCGACCGGCAGTACAGCGACAACGTGACTGCCCTGCTGCCGGACTTCCCTGAATTGCGCGCGGTTCTCGCAATCGACGACGGCAGCGGCGCGGAGATGCCGGCCGGCGCAGTGGATTTTGGTGCCGCCGTGGCAGCCGCGTCCGCGGCGCGGGACTTCGGCGAGCGCAGTCCGGACGACATCTACCTGCTGTACACGGGCGGCACGACCGGATACCCCAAAGGGGTGCTCTGGAGGCACGAGGACGTGTGGCGCACTCTCGGCGGGGGCATCGACTTCGCCACCGGTGTGCCGCTGGCCGACGAGAGGGAGCAGATCCGCCGCGGCACCGCCGGGCCGGCTGGCATGGTACGGCTGGCCTTCGCGCCTCTCATCCACGGCAGCGCGCAATGGAGCACGCTCCCCGCCCTGTTCGCGGGCGACACCGTTGTACTCCTGCCGCAGTTCGACGCGCACGAGGCCTGGCGGGCAGTCCAACGGCACAAGGTCAACACGATCGTCATGGTCGGGGACGCAATGGCCAGGCCGCTGATCGAGGCATACCAGCAGGGGCAGTACGACGCCTCCTCGGTGATCGCCGTGTCGAGCAACGGCTCGATCTTCTCGGCCAGCGTCAAGCAGCAGTACCTGACGCTGCTGCCGAACATCGTTATCACCGACGCGATCGGCTCGTCGGAGACGGGCTTCACTGGGCTCGGCTTCGTGTCACCCGGCACGGAGCAGGCAGAAGGCCCCAGGGTGACGGCGGGCCCGTCGACCATCGTGATCGACGAGCTCAACCGGCCGGTCAGCCCGGGCGAGATCGGCAGGATCGCCCGCGGCGGTCACATCCCGCTCGGCTACTACAAGGATCCGGTCAAGACCGCGGCGCTGTTCGCCGAGGTCGACGGCGCGCGCTACGCGGTCCCGGGCGACTGGGCCCGGCTGGAGCTCGACGGCTCCATCACCCTGCTTGGCCGCGGCAACACGTGCGTCAACACCGGCGGCGAGAAGGTCTTCCCCGAGGAGGTTGAGGGCGCGCTCAAGTCTTTTGGCAGTGTCTTCGATGCCGTGGTGATCGGCGTACCGGACGACCGGCTCGGGCAGCGGGTCGCTGCGCTCGTGCAGCCGCGTGACGGGCAGTCCGTCGACCTGGCGGCCCTTGAATCGCATCTGCGGACTCAGATCGCCGGCTACAAGGTACCGAGGTCGATCTGGCTCGTCGGGCAGGTCGCGCGGACGCTGGCCGGCAAGGCCGATTATCGCTGGGCGCACAACTACGCCGAGGAGCAGCTCGCGGCTGCGGGCCCGGCCGGACCACTCCCAGGAACCCACCGGCAGACTGGGGACGCGGCGGCTAAGAGCCAGCCATCTTCTGCTTGAGGGGATTGCCGTGCACACTCCGATCTGCGACCTGCTGGGCATCGAGCACCCGATCGTCGGTTTCACTCCGTCCGAGCACGTCGCGGCCGCGATCAGCCGGGCCGGCGGGCTCGGCGTGCTCGGCTGCGTTCGGTTCAATGACGCGGCCGAGCTGGACGAGGTGCTGGACTGGATGGACGACAGCACCGACGGACGGCCGTACGGCATCGACGTGGTGATGCCGGCGACAATCCCTGCTGAAGGCGCGGCCATCGACCTGAATCAGCTGATCCCGGCCGGGCACCGGGAGTTCGTCGAGCAGACACTCGCCCGGCTCGGCGTGCCGCCGTTGCCGGACGGAAGTCGTCCAACGGATGGCGTGCTCGGCTGGCTGCACTCGGTGGCGAGGGAGCAGGTCGAGGTGGCGCTCGGTCATCCGGCCCGGCTCATCGCGAACGCGCTAGGCCCGCCTCCGCCCGATGTCATCGCGAGCGCGCATGACCACGACATGCTCGTAGCCGCGCTGGCCGGCAAGGCCGCCCACGCCCGCTCTCACGTTGCCGCCGGAGTCGACATCGTGGTGGCTCAGGGATATGAGGCAGGCGGCCATACCGGCGAGGTCGCGAGCATGGTGCTGGTACCGGAGGTCGTCGACGCTGTCGGACCCGGCGTACCAGTGCTGGCGGCCGGCGGCATCGGCAGCGGCCGACAGGTTGCCGCTGCCCTCGCCCTCGGAGCTGCCGGGGCGTGGATGGGCTCGGCGTGGCTAGTCACGTCCGAGTACGCGGCCCTCTCCCCGCTGCCGGCGGTCCGTGACGCGCTCCTCGCGGCAACGTCGTCGGACACCGTCCGGTCGCGTGTCTACAGCGGCAAGCCAGCCCGGTTGCTCAAGAATCGCTGGACCGATGCGTGGTCAGATCCGGAGGCGCCTGAGCCCCTGCCGATGCCGTTGCAGAACTTGCTGGTCGCCGAGGCGCACCAGAGGCTGATGGCCTCCGGCAACCCCGAGGTGATCCCGATGCCGGTCGGACAGATCATCGGCCGGATGAACGAGGTCAGGCCGGTCGCGGACGTCATGCGCAGCCTGGTCGCCGAGCTCGACGACACGCTCGGCCGGCTCGGCGGCTTGCGCTAGCCTCACGATCAGCCAGCCGGACGGTCTCTCCTCGGCAGCTTGCTGACCACCATGTCGTAGGAGGCGTCCACCGCGTCCCGCAGCTCCTCGTCTGGGATACCGCCGCCGAGCTGCAGGCTGTTCCACCCGGACCGGCCGATGTACGGCATCACCGCGGCGTCGCCTGGATATCGGGCCAGCCACTCGTCGGCGACTTCTCGGGTGGCGCCGCACTTCACGCCCACGCTGGTGCCCGCGCCGAGGAACGCGAAGATCTTGCTGCCGACCTTCACCACGATGTCGCCTTCCCATGGCTCGTCCTGCCAGGCTCCGGGCTTTCTGAGGCAATAGCTCAGCAGCTCGTCGAAATTCACGGGGCGTCCTCGGGCCGGCTCGACCGCCGCCTAGAGGGGCGAGCCGGCAGGTGCCGTGCTGCCCGCGTGATGGCCGTGCGGGATCTGGGCCCAGCCGAGTGCGCGGCACGAACGGCAGCCGTTGACCTCGTAGACGACCACATTGCCGGAGGGGTGCCCCTTGAGTCCCACACGCCAGAACATGCCCACCCACTTCGGCGCATGGTTGCGATCGACGAGGATTGCCCCGATCCTGGCCTCCCTGAGGTAATTCTCGAAGCGGGTAACGCCCGCAGGGCTTGCCTTCGCGAGCCGCTGAACTGCCCGGGGCAGATCACTGCCCTTGGTGATGGACTGGTTGATATAGCCGCCGGCCAGACGCACGTAGAAATTCGTTTCGGCCTGCCAGAGCATGCCGGCGTTGCCGACCGTCGACACGACGACGACCGTCTCCCCGCGGGATAGCTGCGTCCGGTAGGCGCCCGAGCTGATGAACGTCGGCAGGGTGCTGCGGGGGTAAACGTCGAACGCGCCGACGTCCTGCACCAGCCCCGCGACTACAAGGACCCCCAGCGTGAGTCGCAGCCACCGGCTCGCCTGCGTCCGCGCGAGCCATACCGCCGTCATCACAGCCAAGGCGAGGTAGGCAAAGAGCATTAGCCGCGACGGATAGGCGTTGCGCACGATAGGCAGCTGCCAGAGCCGGGCCCAGGGGAACGAGAAGACCTGGCCGCCGTCGACGTACAGCACAGACCCGAAGGCGGCGAGGATCACGAAGGCCAGCATGCCGGCCAGGAACCGGACCAGCCTGCTCGACCAGCCGGTCACCGCTAGTAGCACAGCCAGCAGCAGCAGCGGGATCCCCACATACCCAGCATCCGAGGATCGCCCCGCCTCCTTTGAGAGGTGATACAGCCAGCTGATACTGGTAACGCTGGAGGGCCGCGGCACTGCCAGGCTCATCATGTCCAGGTTGGTATAGCCGTGGAGTACCGGCGTTTTGATGGTCAGGGCGTACGCGAGGTAGGGAAGCGCCAGCAAGATCCCAATCACGTAGGCGTAGCCGAGGTGCCTTGCCAGCCGCAGCATCTCCGGCCGCTTCGTGCGCCCGGCTACCGCAATGCCGACGGCCAGCGACACCGCCAGCAGCACCGTGAGATCGGCAAATGTCTCGAGGAACAGATAGAACTGGACAGCCATCGTGAGGCCCGCGAGAACGACGAACGCACGGGTCCCGATGGCGTTCTCACGCCAGAGCACGACCAGGTAGGCAAGGAGCGGCAGGAGAAGGCTGTAGGTCAGGTTCAGTTGCCCCGCTGCGATGTGGTTTATCTCGTAGGCAGAGAAGCCGAACACGGCCCCGCCAGCCAGCGACGGCCAGAACTTCCTGGTAAGCCGGCGGCACAACACGAATGCAGCCCATGCTGCAAGCGGTGGCGCCATGATCACCAGCAGATTGAACGTCACGAGCGGCCCGGCCGTGAGGGTGAGTGGGGTCGCCAGGAGGGCGATCGGCGGGATCGCGGTCACCCACGCCAGGGAGTGCCCCATGGGCGCGCGGACCAGGTGGGAATAGAAGGGGTTGAGCCCGTGGCCGATCGCGTACGGCCACCACTTCAGGCACCAGGTGTAAAAGTTCGGGTCCATGCTCACCTGATCGAGGTGAGCATCTCCCAGACCCTGCACCAGGTGGCGGCCACCGGTGGCCAGCCAGACAGCCACGTAGAGCGCCAGGGCGAGCAGGCCCTGGGCGCTCGGCCTTCGGTACCAGATTCGCGGCTGGCTGGGCTGCACTGACACCGGCTGCCCGGTGTCAGCGACGACCGCGGCAGGCGAGGCAGCCTGGCCCTCGTCGTGGCGGCTCAGCGGAGCCATCACGAGGGCGGCAGAGGCGGCATGCGCTGTCCGCGGGTCAGGGACTCCTGGCTGCCGGCTGGCCACAGCGCTTCGCCGCCGGCGTGACCGCCCGTGGTGAATCCGCGGGCCTCGCGCACGAGGTACAGCGGGCGCGCCCTGGCCTCGTCGTAGATCCGAGCTACGTACTGGCCAACCATGCCAACCACTGTCAGCTGCACCCCAGCTAGGAACGTGATCGTTACCAGCAACGAAGCATAGCCCGATACCTGGGAAACTCCGGCCAGCTTCAACGCTATGAGAACAATGCCGTAGACCACGGCACCAAAAGCCACCAGCAAGCCAACCGACAGTGCCAGCCGCAACGGCGCCGTCGAGAATCCGATAAATCCGTCGAAGGCGAGCCGCACCATCTTACGCAGGGGATATTTGCTGCTTCCCGCTTCGCGCGACGCTCGCGAGTATGGCACCGCCGTCTGCCGGAATCCAATCCAGGAGAACATTCCCCTGACGTATCTGTTCCGCTCGCGCATCTGCAGGAACGCATCGAGTGCCCGGCGGTCGACGAGCCGGAAGTCGCCGACCTCCACGGGCTGCTCGATCTCTGCCAGGCGCCGCTGCACCCCGTAGAACATGGTCGCGGTCCGTCGCTTAAAAACAGTCTCGCCATCTCGCTGTTCCCGCACGGCGTAGACGACGTCGTAGCCCTCGCGCCAGCGCTCTGCCAGCTCGAGGATGACTTCAGGCGGATCCTGCAGGTCGGCGTCCATGACGACGACAGCCTGGCCAGATGCCACGTCCATGCCCGCAGTGATGGCGATCTGATGGCCGAAGTTGCGGGACAGCTGGACGATCTTGAACCGAGGATCGCGCCGGTTCACGTCGATCATCATGAGGTAGCTGTCGTCGCGGCTACCGTCGTCTACCAGCACAACCTCAGCAGGGCCGTCCAGCTTGTCCATGACGGGGAGCAGCCGGTCGACCAGGGCCGGGATGGACTCCTGCTCGTTATAGATAGGGATGACGATCGAGTACTTGACAGGGTCCACTGGGTCTTTCTACCCCCTGGGCTGCGATCCTGGATATACTACGCGAACTTGCCCGTGCCAGGCGATTTCGGGATCGAGCTTACGGCGCCTGCTGGCCGGCACGAGCCGCGTACCTGCCGCCGGATGATCTGACGATACTGGCACAGCGCCCTGGAGTGGTTTTTTCACGCTCGGCGATGTGCAGACAGTACCCGCGGGGACCCCTGTGAGGGCGCACTTACCCCTTGGGGGCGGGTCCCACCGGTCGCGACAGGCTGTTGGTCCGGTTCACATTGACAGTCGTGCCAGTCAGGCCCACAGTGACGAGTCAGAGATATCCGTCAATGGCAGCCGGACCGGCAGGAGACCGATGTGAAAACCAGGGCAGCGATACTGCGAGCGGTCGACAAGGACTGGGAAATCGTCGAGCTGGAGCTCGACCCACCGAAGGCGGGCGAGGTTCTCATCCGTTACGTCGCCTCCGGGCTGTGTCACTCCGACGACCACGTGCGGACCGGCGACATTCCCGTCCGCTATCCGATCGTCGGCGGCCATGAGGGAGCCGGGATCGTGGAGCAGGTCGGCGCCGGGGTCACCGGGCTGAAGCCGGGCGACCACGTCGTCTGCTCTTTCCTTCCCGTCTGCGGCCGATGCCGGTTCTGCTCCCGCGGTCAGTCCAACCTGTGCGACCTTGGCGCGCTGCTCGTGGATAACTGCCTGCCCGACGGCACCTTCCGGTTCCACGGCGACGGCGAGGACTACGGCCAGATGTGCCTGGTCGGCACCTTCTCCCAGTACGCGACGGTGTCCGTGCACTCGTGCATCAAGATCGACGACGACATCCCGCTTGAGGTCGCTGCGCTCGTCGGCTGCGGCGTGCCGACCGGCTGGGGCACCGCGGTCAACTCCGGGGGCGTCCGGCCGGGCGACACGGTCGTGATCTACGGAATCGGCGGAGTCGGCATCAACGCCGTGCAGGGCGCATCCTTCGCGGGTGCTCAGCATGTGATCGCCGTCGATCCACTGCCGAACAAGAGGGAGGCGGCCGAGCGCCTCGGCGCCACTCACGTCGCCGCCAGCGCAGGCGAGGCGCAGGAGCTCATCACGGAACTGACCCGCGGCGTCGGCGCCGACCACGCGCTCGTCACCGTCGGCGTGGTCACCGAGGACGTCATCGGGTCCGCGTTCAATGCCGTCCGCAAGCACGGCAGCGTGGTAGTGACCGGGCTCGCGGGGCCGGACAAGATCAATATCAAGCTTCCGAGCTTCTTCCTCACCCTGTTCGAGAAGGAGATCAAGGGAGCGCTGTTCGGCGGCGGCAACCCCTTCGACGAGATCCCCCGCATGCTGGACCTGTACCGGGCTGGCCGCCTGAAGCTGGACGAGCTGGTGACCAGCAAATACACGCTGGATGAGGTCAACCAGGGTTACCAGGACCTGCTGGACGGCAAGAACGTGCGCGGCGTGCTGCTCCACGAGCACTGAGCTCGTCGTAGCAGCAAAGGGCGGACACGGGGCGCAGCCCGTGTCCGCCCTTTGCTCGCCGTGATCGGGCTTAGGCCTGCGCGGCCTCGACGGCCCGCCGTACCAGGACCCTGGCCAGGTGCTCGCGGTAGGCGCGGGTGGCGTTGAGGTCATCCGAAGCGCTGGTGCCCTCGGCTGCATGTGCTGCTGCGTCCCGCGCGGACGCGCCGCCGGTCAGCGCTGCCTCCACCCCGGCAGCCCGCACTGGCGTCTGGCCCATATTGACCAAGGAGACCCGGTTGCCCTGCACGGCGACACCGACGATGGCCCAGTCGATGGCGCGCTTGTTGAACTTCTGGAACGCCCAGCCCGCGGCTGCGGGCTTATGGATGCGAATCTCGGTCAGTAGTTCGCCCGGCTCCAGCGCCGTCTCGAACAGCCCGCGGAAGAAATCCGCTGCCGCGATCTCCCGGCTGCCCGAAGGACCGCGGGCTACGAGCGTCGCGTCCAGTGTCAGCACCACGGCGGGCAAATCGGCAGCCGGGTCGGCGTGAGCCAGCGAGCCGCCGATCGTGCCGCAATGCCTGACCTGCGGATCGCCTACCTGGCCGGCGGCGCGCGACAGCAGCGGGAGCTCGCGGGCGAGCAGGCCCGACCCGGCCAGCTCACCGTGCGTGGTCGCCGCGCCGACCGCGATATGGTCGCCCTCATCCCGGATGTAGCTCAGCTCGGCCAGCCGGCCGATGTCGACCAGGGTCTGCGGCACGGCGAGTCGCAGCTTCATCAGCGGCAGCAGGGAGTGCCCGCCCGCCAGGAACTTGGCGTCCTCGCCGTCGCGGGCGACGAGGTCGACCGCCTCGTCAACCGACCAGGCCCGCCTATAGGTAAAGGGTGCGGGGATCAACTGGCCTGCCTTTCGCCAGCCGCAGCCAGGACGGCGCGGACGATGTTGTGGTATCCGGTGCACCGGCACAGGTTGCCCTCCAGCGCGGTCCGGACCTCTTCCTCAGTCGGGGCCGGGTTCTCCTCCAGCAGCGACACCGTGGCCATCACCATGCCTGGCGTGCAGAAACCGCACTGCAGGCCGTGCTCAGCGCGGAACGCGCGCTGGACCGGGTGCAGCTCGCCATCGCCGTTGGCCAGGCCCTCGAGCGTCACGACCGAGCGGCCGTCGGCCTGGGCGGCCAGCAGCGTGCAGGACTTGACCGACCGGCCGTCGAGCAGAACCGTGCACGCGCCGCACGAGCTGGTGTCGCAGCCCACGTTGGTCGCGCTGAGTCCGGCCTGGTCGCGGAGGAAGTGCACGAGCAGCGTGCGATCCGGCACCTCCGCGTCGACCTGGCTGCCGTTCACTGTCATCGTGACCTTCACTGGCCCTCCCCAGTCGCGCTTGCCTCGTTGATAGCGGCCCAGACCCTGGCCGGGGTGGCCGGCATGTCGATGTGGCGGACACCGAGATGGCTTACCGCATCGATCACTGCGTTCTGTACGGCGGGCGTCGCGCCGATTGTGCCGGCCTCGCCGATACCCTTCACACCGAGCGGGTTGGCCTTCGTCGGGGTCTCGCTCGCCAGCAGCTCGAAGCTCGGCAACTCGGCGGCGGTGATGATGGCGTAGTCCACCAGCGTCCCGGTGACGGGGTTGCCGTCGGCGTCATACACCACCTCCTCCAGTAGCGCCTGCGCCGCGCCCTGGGCGATGCCACCGTGTCGCTGCCCCTCGGCGAGCAGCGGGCTGACCACTGGCCCGGCGTCGTCGACGGTGACGTGCCGGATGAGCCGAACCTTGCCGGTCTCGGTGTCGACCTCGACCACGGCCAGGTGCGTGCCGAACGGGAAGCTGGGCTGCCCTTCGGTGAAGTTGGCGTCCGCGGCCAGGCCCTGCGGCCCGGCGTGCGCGGCCACCTCCGCCCAGGTCCGGCTCGAGGCCGGGTCTCCGCGCACCTGCCAGACGCCCCGCTCGGTATTCAGCTCCAGGTCAGCCTCGCTCGCCTCCAGCATGGCGGCAGCCACGCCCTTGGCCTGCTCCTTGACGTCGATGGCCGCGTTGCGGACGGCCGTCCCGCCGAGTTGCAGCGATCGCGACGCGTAGGTGCCCGTGCCGAACGGGATCAGGTCAGTGTCCCCGTGCACGACCGTGATGTCGTCCATCGGAATGCCCAGCTCGTCGTGCAGCAGCATGGCCCACGCCGTGTGGTGCCCCTGGCCGTGGGCAGAGCTGCCGGTGTAGACGGTGGCGGAGCCGTTGTCGTGAACGACAACCCGTGCCGTCTCGCCGCCTGCCGCGTCCGCTGCGGTGATCTCCACATAGCTGCCAAGGCCGATGCCCAGCTGCAGCGTGTCGCCACGGGCCCGGCGCCTGGCCTGCTCCGCTCGCAGCTCGTCGTAGCCCGCCCCGGCGAGCACCTTGTCCAGGGCCGCGACGTACTCGCCGGTGTCGTAGACGGCACCACCGCCCGAGCTGTACGGGAACTTGTCCGGCGGCACCAGGTTGATCCGGCGTACCTGGGCCGGGTCCATCCCGATCTCGGTGGCGAACAGGTCGACGGCTCGTTCAACGGCCGCGGTGGCCTCAGGACGCCCGGCGCCGCGGTAGGCCGAGATGGGCGTGGTGTTGGTCACCAGGACCTGGTACGCGGTCTGCACGGTGGGAATGTCGTACGGGCCGGAGGCCATCAGGCCGGTGAGGAACGGCAGGAATCCGCTCATCCGCGGGTAAGCGCCGGTGTCCTGCAGGACCACGTTGCGGTAGGCGAGGATCCGCCCGTCGCGCGTACCGCCGATCTTGAGGTGCTGGCGCTGTGCCCGGCCGTGCGTCATGCCGACGAGGTTCTCGCTCCGGGTTTCTGCCCACCGCACCGCGCGGCCGGTGTGCCGAGCAGCCCAGGCAACGAGCAAGGCGTCTCTGTCGGCCCCGATCTTGGCGCCAAAGGCGCCGCCTACGTCGGGAGCCACGACCCTGATGGCGGCGGGGTCGAGTCCGAAGGCGCCCGCCAGGATGAACCGCGAGATCTGTGCGTTCTGGGTGCTCACCCAGACAGTCAGCTTGCCGTCGGCCCACAGGGCGGCCGTAGCCCGGCCCTCCATCGGCACCGGCGCCAGGCGCTGATTGATGATGGTCCGCTCGACCACGACGTCGCAGGCGTCGAAGGCCGCATCGTCGGCCGCAGCGCCTATCGTCAGGGCGACGTTCGAGCCGGCCGCCGGGAACAGCAACGAATGACCGGCCAGCCCGCTGTCGAAGTCCGCCACCGCCGGCAGCGGTTCGTAGTCGACGCTGACGAGCTCGGCGGCATCTTCCCCCTGGTAGGTCTCGTCGGTCAAGACCATGGCAACCGGCTCACCGACGAACCGGACCCGGTCGACGGCCAGCAGCGGCTCGGCCCAGTGGCCGCCAAGAGGCAACGGCGCCGCCTCGCTACCGGGAGGGGGCTCAGCACCTTCCTCGGGCGGCGGAGGCGGCGGCGGCAGATCATCAATGTCGGCCACGGTCAGCACCGCAACCACGCCCGGCGCCTCCCGTGCGGCCGAGACGTCGATGCCTGTGATCAGCGCGTGCGCGAGCGGGCTGCGCACGAAGGTGACCCGGGCAGCTTGCGCCAGCTCCGGGACTCGCAGGTCGTCAACGTAGGTGCCCCCGACGGTGAGCAACCGCGGATCTTCAGTCCGCACCACCCTCGTGCCCAGGATGCTCATCAGGCCTTACCTTTCTGCGGCCGAGCCTCAGCCGCCGCGTCGCGCGGTCCCGGGGTCGCCCCCCGGCCAGTGGCCGCGTCGTCACGATCCTTAGGGTCTGCCCACAATTCAACCGGGCGGCGGAGCCGACTACCGGTTATCTGGCTAGTTCATGGAGACGTTGGCACAGGGGTGATCGTCCGCGCAATGCCACACGTGCACAAATTTCATCAGGCGAAAGACCAGCCACAGCCATCTCTGGGGGCCTGGCCCGCCGGAACCGGGCCAGCCCAGAGATCGCACATGCCGCTACGGCCGCCTATGCAGACGACGGCAGCCAGCCCCACGGGTGCGTTCCCCACCCTGGCGTGAACTCCTCGCCTGCCTTCACGGTATGCACCGGCGCGAGCCCGTACCCGCCGCGGAACGCCTGCCCTGTCGTGTCGGTGAAGGCAAAGTCGCCCTCAACGACGTCGAGGATCGTGATGTCGGCTTCGCGGCCGACGGCGATGGCGCCGAGCTCGTCAGCCCGGCCGAGCACCCGGGCGGCGCTGGCGGTGGTCGCCTGCACCACGTCCGACAGGCTGTAGCCGATCGACATGAACTTGGCCATGCACTCGAGCAGGCTGTGAAAGGTCTGTCCGAAGGCCGTGAGGTCGCTGCTGATGGTGTCGGGGTACAGCCCCAGGTCGGCCTGGCGCCGAGCCACCTCGATGCCGAAGTTGCCGCGGCCGAGCGCCGAGTCGAGGATGACTCCCCTCGACCTCGCCTCGACAACTTCGGGATAGGGCTGGCCCGAGGGATCCAGCACCCGGCCAGCGTTCGGTGTGCACAGGTGGGTGAGGATGTCACCGGCCTCGAAGGTCTTCAGCAGGAAGCGGGTCAGCTCGCCGCGCCGGGCCGCGGACGCCTCGTCCTTGGCGGTGAAGTCCCCGATGTGCACCATCAGCGGGACGCCCAGGTCCTTGGCTGCCGCCTTGGCCTTGGTGATGATGTCCTCGCCGATGTCGGCGAACACCGGGCCGACGATGCGCAGCTTGACCCCGGCGATGAGGCCGGGGTTGTGCTCGGCCGCCTTCTGGATCGCGTCCCGGTTGATGTCGTCGAGCGAGTTGACGTCAGCCGGGCCCGGCATGGTGTGCGCGTAGCTGCCCACGTTGACGAAGGTGATCACCCTGGTCTTCGACCTGGGCAGGATGTGCGCCGGGAAGACGCCGACGTTCGCGACGCCGACCGATCCGCCGTCCGCGACGGTCGTGACGCCGGAATGGACGCCGATGACGTCGGGGTCGCAGCTGCCCATGCCGACACCCTCGGTCGTCGCGCCGATGGCCACGTGGGTGTGCAGGTCGATCAGGCCGGGCACTACGTGCCGGCCAGCGCCGCGGACCTCGATCACCCGCGCTGCTTCCTCGGCCGGTATGTCCGAGGCGATCCGGCTGATCTTGCCGCCGCTGATCGCGATGTCCAGCGTGCCGTCCAGGCCCTGGCCAGGGTCAAGGACGTGGCCGCCCTTGACCAGTAGGTCGTAGGTCATGTCTGCAGTCCTTCCGTCATTTTCCCCACAGCTCCTTGCTGGCCAGCTCGCAGCCCTGGGCCATGGCGCGCAGCTTGGCCCAGACGATTTCCTCGTGGCCGACCCGCGAGCCGATGCCGCAATCGGTGCCGGCCTGAACGTTTTCCCTGCCCACGACGCTGGCGTAATTGACCAGCCGCTCGGCGACGAGGCCAGGGGCCTCGACCAGGTCGGTGGCGTGCGAGATCACGCCAGGAACGAGGATCTTGCCGTCGGGCAGCTTGACGTGGCCCCAGACCTTCCACTCGTGCGCGTGCCGGACGTTGCCGGCCTCGACCGAGTAGGCCTGGGCATTGACCTTGAGCAGCAGGTCGGCGATGTCCTTCAGGTCGATGTCGGACACGTGCGGCCGGTGGCCGCTACCCCAGCAGACGTGGAAGCGGATCTGGTCCTCCGGCAGGCCGGCCAGCGCGTGGTTGATGATCTCCACGCAGAACTCCAGGTACTTCCGGTACTGCTCGACGGTGTAATCGGGATAGAACTGCCAGGACGTCGCGAACTCCGGCTCGTCCACCTGCACGATGAATCCGGCGTCGGTGATGGCCTTGTACTCGGCCCGCACCACGTCGGCGACCGCGGTCATGTACTCCTCCTCAGAGGAGTAGTACTCGTTCCGCGCGCCAGCCCCCAGGCTCAGCGGGCCAAGAGCCGCCACGAACCCCTCCACGTCGGCGGGCTTGCCCTGCAGAGCCTTCTGCAGCGCGGCCACGTCCGCGGCGATCGCCTCCTGCCCGGTGTAGGTCACTGGCCCGGTCGCCACCCGCTCGGTCGTCGCCTCTGGCGGCGGGCCCGGCTTGAAGTAGCCCGGCCGGACCGGTCCGCCCGACCCCTGCAGCCACAGCCCCGACTCGGAGAAGAAACCGGGAAATAGCTTCGCCTCCCGGCCGCCGACGCCGGCGCGCTTGCGGGGCTTGGCCGGGTCGATCGGCAGCACTTCCCACCCGGTCACGCGCTGGTGGATGTAGCCGGCGTAGGAGCCGCCGCCTGCCGCCTTGACGTACTCGCCGTCGTTGATGACATCGACGCCACAGTCGAGCTGCCGGTCCACCACGTACTGCACCGCGCCCGGCAGCTGTGCCGCGACCTCGGCCGTCACCACGGGGCCCTGCTGCAGCAGCGCGTCGAACTCCGCCGGCCGCGGCAGGTTGCCCCCGTGCGTCGACCGGATCCCGTCGGTGCTGTGCTTCATCTGCTCGTTCCCTTCCCTGCTGCTGTCAGGCGGTGCGCCGGGTGAACTTCTGGATCTGATGGGCGGCGGCCTCGGCCGGGTCGACGCCGTTGGCCCGGACGCCGAATGTGTAGGCCACCTCGCACACGTACAGGTCGCCACGCGAGTCGACGGCGATGCCATGCGGTGCGATGAAGTTGCCTGCCGCGGTCCGGCTTACTGTGCTCGCCCCCCACCGCGCGACGATGTCCCCGTTCCGGTCGAAGATCGTGACCCGGCCCGGCCGGTCTTCTGGCATGAACCCGCGCGTGAACGAACCCTTGCCCTTCGGCCGCCACAGCTCGGCCACGTACGCGTAGCCGTCGGCATCGATGGCGACATGACACGGCCGCTGCACGTCCGTCCACTGGGACAGGAAGCCGCCGTCGGGGTCGAACACCTGGATGCGGTCGTTCTCCCTGTCGCAGACGAACACCCGGTCATCAGGACCGACGGCGATGCCGTGCGGAAGGTGGAACTCGCCCGCGCCTATTCCCACCTCGCCCCACGACGTCAGCAGCTCCCCCTCCGGCGAGAACGCGTGCACCCGGCAGTTGCCGTAGCCGTCAGATACGTAGATTCGGCCGGCCGAGTTGATAGCGAGGTTGGTGCACCCGTTGAACGGCGGGCCGGGCCGCTCCACGGTCTCCACGTTGTGCACCACGAACCCGCCGCCCCGCTGGTGCCCCGTATCCGACGGCTCGCCGGGCTGGCCCAGCGTCAGCAGAAGCTTTCCGTCCGGGGAGAACTTCCGTACGGAGTGGTCACCGTTGTCGACCGTCCAGACCGAGTCATCCGGGCCTACTGTCAGGCCATGCGGGTTGGTGAAGTGCTCCCCGCCCCATGCCGTCACGAACGAGCCGTCCGGCTCGTACACCAGCACGTTGGAGTCATACCGTGTCAGCAGGTACACGCGGTCTTGCGAATCGGTGTCCACCGCTGACACATCCTTATGGGAGATGCCGGCCGGCAACTGCTCCCACTGCGCGTCTGCGTCAAACCTGAAATCCGCCGCCTGCGCCGCCGTCGTGTCTCCGCGCATCGTCTCACTACCCTCCGCTACTTGGCCGGCTCGCTGGCTGCGGCACGCTCTGTGGTCGACCGCGGAGCCATCGCCTCGATCTCAGTCACCACGTTGATCAGCGCCGGTCCCTTGCTCGCCAGCGCCTTCTCCAGCGCCGACTCGAAGTCCGAAGCCTTTGTCACGGTGAGGCCCAGCACGCCCATCGACTCGGCGACGGCGGCGAAATCGGTGTCGCGGAAGTGCCACAGCTCACCGTGCCGGCCGTGCAGCGAACCGCCGTAAGCCCTTGAGTAGACGTTGATCTCCTGGTTGAGCGAGCGGTTGTTGTTGACCACGATGACGGCGGGTATCTTCCAGCGCGCGGCCGTCTCCAGCTCGCCGATGTGGTACCAGAGCCCGCCGTCGCCGGTCCACAGGATGACCGGCCGGTCGGGCACCGCGACCTGGGCGCCGAGGGTGGCGGGCAGGCCCCAGCCGAGGGACCCGGCGGCCCGGATGAATCCCTGGTGCGGGCTGGTCAGGTCGATCATGCCGCCGGTCCACATGCCGGAGTGGCCCGTGTCGGAAACCAGCAGGGCGTCACCGGGCAAGTGCCTGGTGAACTCGGCCGCCAGCCGCTCCGGACGGATCGGCTCGGCGTCCGAAGCCATCAGCTCGGCGTATTGATCACGCCACAGCGCGACGATGTGCTGAGCGCGCGCCACCCATCCCAGCCGGGCTGCACTGGCGTCCGGGGCAGCCGCAGCCGCGAGGTCAGCAAGACCAAGCTTCGCGTCCGTGACGAGGCCAAGGGTATCCGGGTAGTGCCGGCCGAGCTCGTTGCCGTCGATATCGAGCTGGATGACCTTGGTGTGCAGGGGCGGGATCTGCCAGTTGAGCGTGACCTGGTTACCGGTCTTGCTGCCGACGTACAGCACGACATCGGCTTCGAGCAGCACCTGGTTGGCGCTCGCCCTGGCGTAGACGCCGGGCACGCCCACATTGAGCGGGTGGCCGCCGGCCAGCTGATCCTTCGCGTTGAGTGACGTGGCCACCGGGATGTTGAGCTTCTCCGCCAGGGCCCGCAACTGTGCACTAGCACCCGACGCACGCACCCCGCCGCCGGCGACGATGACCGGGCGGCTGGCCCCTGCCAGCAGCGCGGCCGCCGCCGCGATCGCCTCAGCGGGCGCTCGGGTCCGGTAGGCCGGCACCACGAACGGCTGCCCCGCCGGCACCTCGACGTCGACCTCGCCATCCTCGACGTCCTCGCCGGAATGGCCGAATACCTCCAGGTGCGTCGGTCCTGGCTGGCCAGCAACCGATGCCGCGAACGCCTGTGCCAGCAGATCGGGCAACCGGCCCGGATCGCTGACCTGCGCGCTGAACTTCGTCACCGGCTTGAACAGCGGGAAGTCCTCAATCTCCTGGTAATAGCTCCGGCCGCGGCTCCAGTTGTACGGCCCGCCCGTGAACGCG